>JBHEMQ010000006.1:0-373 GCA_046262475.1 Candidatus Velthaea sp. | reverse complement strand
TCTGCAATCGTCGTGACGGAGTCGACGTACGTTTTCATGCTGTTGCTTTTCGCCGGCGCTCCGCGCCGGACGTGAGCCTTGCCGATATGGGCGAAAGTAGCCGCCGTCACTGCGTGCCCAGCCGCTGCGTTCCCCCCGCTCTCCATCGCGATTCAACCCGGCGAATGGGACCACGCTAGGCGCTTTATTCTGCCGGCGTCGCCAAGGCGCGGAACGAAGGAAGCACGGCGCATCGCGATGCGTTCGCGGCCGCGTTCTTATCTACTGCAGATCCATTACGATCTTCAACCCATTCGAGACGCGTTGCATCGTATGTGCGGGCAGTTCACCAACTTTTGCGCCGGCGATGCGCTTCTTGTCGACGGCGCGGACC
>JBHEMQ010000005.1:20840-52549 GCA_046262475.1 Candidatus Velthaea sp. | reverse complement strand
GCTGCGGACCGGCCTCAAGCTCGGCGCGGAACGTTCGGCACCGGTCGGCTTGCGCGTCGTCGCGACGCGCCGCACGACGGCGACCATCGACATCACCCTGCACGAGGGCAAGAACCGCCAAGTGCGCCGCATGTTCGAGGAAGTGGGACATCCCGTGCTCGACCTGGTGCGGCTGCGTTTCGGCCCCATCGCCCTCGGCGCACTTGCGCCGGGTACCGTGCGCCCGGCCAGCGCGCGCGAAACGAAAGAACTGCGCGCCATCCTGTCAGCGGCGCGCGCGGAGCCGGCGTAAGGGTGCCGGTGCGCGGCATCCGCGGCGCGATTACGGTGGAACGCGACGACGCCGGGCTCATACTCGACGCGACCGAACGATTGTTGCGCGCCATCGTGGCGGAGAACGGCTTCGCGCCGGACGACGTCGCCTCGGCGCTCTTTACGGTGACGCCGGATCTTGCGGCCGAATTTCCCGCGGCTGCTGCGCGCCGCATGGGCTGGACGCTCGTGCCGCTCTTGAACTTCACCGAAATCGGGGTGCCCGGCCGCTTGGCGCGGTGCATCCGCGTGCTGGTTCACGTCAATACGGAAACCGCCGCCGCCGACATCGTGCACGTCTATTTGGAAGGCGCGCGGATCCTGCGGCCGGACCTGCAGCGCTCGTGACGCCGCAGCGCATCGGGATCGCCGGCGTCGGCCTCATCGGCGGCTCGATCGGTTTGCGCGCGGCGGCGCTCGGCCGCGAGGTCGTCGGATTCGACGTGGACGGCACGGCGCTCGCCGTCGCGCTCGCACGTGGAGCCGTGGCGCGCCGCGCCTCCAGCGCCGCCGCCCTCGCCGCCGAATGCGACGTGCTGGTGCTCGCGCTTCCGGTCGACGCGACGTGCGCCGTGCTGCGCGAACTCACCGGCCTTGCGAAGCTTCCGGCGCTGATCGTCGACGTCGCCTCGGTCAAAGCGCCGGTCGCTGCAGCCGCCGCCGGCCTCGCGCATTTCGTCGGGACCCACCCGATGGCCGGCCGCGAAACCGGCGGCATAGGCGCGGCGATGCCGGACCTTTTCGCGGGCGCCACCTGGGCGCATCTGCCCCATCCCGACCGCGAACTAGTCGCACACGTTCGCGCCTTCATAACGGACATGGACGCCGTACCTTTGGAGGTTCCCGCCGACGTGCACGATGCGGTCGTGGCGCTGACCTCGCACCTGCCGCAGGCGCTCTCCGTGCTGCTCGGCAGCGAGCTTGCGGTCGCCGACGCCGCGGACGGGCGGGTTAGGGAGTTGTGCGGGCCGGGCATCATTTCGATGTTGCGGTTGGCGCGGTCGCCCGAATCCGTTTGGGCACCGATCGCCGCCGCCAACGCGGGTGCGCTTGCGGAACGGCTGCGTTCGTTCGCCGGCGCGCTGAACTCCGTTGCCGACGGTCTCGATAAAGGAGACGTTTCGCGATTGATGTCGTATTTTCGGGACGCGCGCCGCATCGCCGGCGCACTCGAGGAACGAACCGCGTCGCGGCGCCGTTCTTCCGCGTATCGGTAATCTCAGCCGAGAGCGCCGGTACTTCCGTCGTGAGGTAGCATGTCACATCCCGCTCTGCGCATCGTTGCGCTCGTGTCGTTTGCTGCGAGCGCCGTGCCGCTCGCCGCAACGGCGCAAACCGCCGTGTACTATACGCCGCCGAAACTCTTGACGCGCGGCTCCAACACGAGCCAAGTCGCCGGCAAGGGCACGGTCACCGTCAAAGTCTTCGTGCATAAGAACGGCACCGTCGAGCCGCCCAAAGCCGTTGCGAAGTCGACGAATCCCGGCGATAATGCGGCGGCGCTCGAAATCGCCGCGACCTCCAAGTACAAGCCGGCGCTCAAGGACGGCAAGCCGGTCGACGCCTATTACACGTTCGTTCTCAACTTTTCAACGAACAGCTCAGCCGGCGACGTCGGTGACGCCATGTCGAACGCGGGTTTGCAGCGCGTCGCTGCGATGGAGCGCGGCGGCAACTACGCCGGTGCGAAGACCGAACTCGCGGTCATCCTGAAAAATAGTCCCGACGACAAAGAGGCCAACTTGCTGCTCGCGGTGGCCGACGCGTTCACGGACGACGCCGCCGGTGCGTCGGCAGCGTTCGACAAGGCGGGCACCATTCCGGCGAAGTACAAGGTGCTCGCGGGACGCGCGTACGCGAACGCCGGCGCGCAAGCGCTGAAGGCGAACAATGCCGATGCCGCCGCGGCAGACGCAGCCAAGGCAATCGAGCTCGCGCCCAGCGCTGAAGGCTACAATATCCGCGGCAGCGCCGAATTCGCGCAGAAGAAGTACGACGCGGCGATTGCGGACCTCGAGAAGGCGCGCGATCTCGCCATCGCCGCCAAATCCGACGGCAAGCAGATCGCAATCATCGAGGCGAATTTAACGGCGGCGTATTTCGGCGCGGGCCAATCCGAGAAAGGGTTGGCGGCCGCCAAGGACGTGCAGCGGCTGGACCCGTCGATCACGATCGTGCAAGACTCGATCGCGCAGTACTATAACGATAAAGCGAACACGCTCGTGAAAGCGGGCAACCGCACCGATGCCGCGGCGCAGCTCGACGTCGGCGCGGGCGCCGCACCCAAGTATGCGGTGATGTTGTACGCCAACGCGGCGCTCGTGTTGGCCAACGATACAAAGCCGGACTGGAAAAAGGTGAAAGCCGAGTCCGACAAGGCCCTCGCGATCGATCCGAACGACGCACGCGCGAACTACACGGCCGGTTTCGCGCTTGCCAACGACAAGAATACGAAAGATGCGTTGACGTATTTGACCAAGGCTCAAGCGGCGGCAAAGTCCGGTTCCGACGCCGAGTTGAGCAAGAGCATCGACGCGGCCATCAAGCAGCTGAACGGCGCGAAATAAGGGTACTCTTAGGCTTTACGCGCGTACGAGGAATACGCCCGGAGAGGGCCAACACCCTAGCCCGCGCGCGCGAGCAACACCCGTCTTTGCCCGTGTTCCGGCCCCACGAGTCCTTGGAGGCGCTAGCACAAATTGAATTTTTTCAATGATTTCTTCGACACGATCGTCAAGGGCGGCCCCGCAATGTGGATGCTGCTCGTACTCTCGATCGTGGCGGTCGCGATCGTCATCGAGCGGCTCTTCTTTTTCGCGACGCAGCACTCGGACTCGAAGGCGCTGCTGCGCCAGCTCGGCCAGCGCATCTCGGCGGACGATTTGACTGGCGCCATACAAGTCTGCCGGCAGAATCGCGGCATGCTGCCGCGCATCCTCGAGTTCGGGCTCGCGCGCGGCGAAAAGAATCGCGCCGACATCACCGACGCGCTGTCCATCGCGCTGATGGAAAACTTGAATTCGCTGGAGCGCAATCTGGGCGTGATCGGCACGATCGCGGTCATTGCGCCCTTCGTCGGACTTTTCGGTACGGTGCTCGGCATCATCCGCGCATTCGAGGACATCGCCCTCAAAGGCAACTCGACGCCCGCGGTCGTCGCGGCCGGCGTGTCGGAAGCGCTGATCACGACGGCCGCCGGTCTCTTCGTGGCCGTCGTTTCCGTGATCTTCTTCAACTACTTCAAGACGCGCATCAAGGCGTACAACCAGGACATGATCGTGGCCGCCAACCAGTTGGCCGAGATGCTGCACTTCCATAATACCGGCGCGCCGATCCCGACGGACCTCTATCAGCCGACCACCGTCGGCGGACGCGGCAAGGCTTAAGCCGGGCCGCGCCTAGGAGCATAGCGCTGTGTCGATGGTTTCGTCCGCGCAGGACGATGAGGTCATGGCCGAGATCAACATCACGCCGTTCACCGACGTGCTGCTGGTCCTGCTCATCATCTTCATGATCTTGGCCGCGCTGATCACACCGCCGGGCTTCCAAAAGCAGTTGCCCGACAAGAGCGATCAATCGCCGCCGACGGTCGTGCAAAAAAACAAGTCGATCGAGATTCTGGTCAACGAGAAAGGCCGCATCTTCGTCGACAACAAGGAAAGCAACGAGGGGCACATCTACGCCGACATGGCCGACGTCGCGCGCCGTCGCGGACACATTCACGTGTCGTTGGCGGCCGACGTCAAAGCGCCGTACGGCATTATCATCAAGATTCTCGACGCCGCGAAAATCGCCGGGCTCGAAGACGTCGGATTCGTAACCCAGTGAGAAGCGGGAGCGTGTGAAGTAGTGGCCATCTCCACCGGTCAAGCCGAAGAAGAGGTGATGTCGACGATCAACATCACGCCGTTCACGGACGTGCTGCTGGTCCTCCTCATCATTTTCATCATCTTGGCGTCGGTCACCAAAGAACCGAAGCTGCCCGTCGCTAAAAACGACGTCAAGGTACAGCCGTCGCAAATCGTCGTGATCGTCGATGAAAAGAACCGCATCCAGATCGGTTCGAAGACCGTCGACGAAGCCGGCGCCACGCGCGAATTCGAAAATCTCGCCGGCTTCACGGGACATCACCTGAAGACGATCATCATCAAAGCCGATCCGAGGGCGAGCTTCGGCACCATCTTACGCGTGATGGATGCTGCCAAAAATGCCGATCTCACGGGGTTTGGACTCGCCAATAAAGTTGAGGGCGCGAAGAACTAGTGGCAGCAAACACGCCGGGCGGCCCGCCGACGAAAAGGCAGCGGGTTCAAAACTTTCTCGCTTACGGCTTCATCATCTCGGTGGCGCTGCATCTCGTGTTCGGGCCGCTCGTGAAGATGCAGCGAACACAGCCGGAAGAAGAGAAAGTTTCCGTGATCAAGCGCGACGTCGTGCCGACGCCGCCGCCGACGCCGCCGCCGACGCCGAAACCGACGCCGACGCCGCCGCCGACACCGCCGCCGAAACAGACGCCGCCGCCGGTGAAGCACACGCCGCAGCCGGTCGTTCCAAAGATTAAAATCAACACGGCGAAGTCGACCGCGCATCGGGGCGGGCCGAGCGAACGGGCGAACACGCACACCGAAGGTTCGATCAACGGCGTTCCGCAGGGAACCTCAACCGGCCCTGCGACCACGCCCGTGCCGGTGGTAGCGACAACCGCCGCGCCGGCGCCGCCGACGCCCGTCCCGACGAAACCGCCGACGTGTGCGCAGCCGAACGTCGCGCCGCACGTCGTCAACGCGGTGCAGCCGGATACGCCGCCGATTGCGCAGCAGCAAGGCATCACCGGTGAGGTCTCCGTCCTCGTCACGCTCGACTCGAACTCGAAGCTTAGCGGGGCGCCGTCGATTCAGAAATCGCCGAGCGCGGTGCTGAATGGGGCCGCCTTGCGCGCGGCGCGCGATTCGACGTACCAAACCGAGATCGCGAACTGCGTGCCGAAGGCGGCGACGTACGTGTTCGTGGTGGAGTTCAACTCACAATAGACAGGATTCGGTCCGCTGAACGCGGCCCGAATCCATGGCGTTTTCGCCTTCGGCGAAAGCCGCAATCGCCCGTCGCGTTTTGGCCTTCGGCCAAAGCCGCAGCCTTGTCGGCGTGGAGCGAGATGTGGAGGCTACAGGACGCCGAGGTCGCGCAGGTGGTGGATGGTGTCGATGTAGCGCAGCAGATGGCGCTGCTGGTTTTCGTCGATGCTGACGAACTCGACGCCGGTCCGGTATTTGGCAAGGAATTGGTCGTACGTCGACCAGCGCACGCGGCCGTTCAGCCGCAATTTCGGATGGTCGTCCGCGCGCAGTTCCAATTCGAGCACGATGTCTTGCTGCGGCGGCAGCGATGCGTTGGTAAGCATCGCGAGCCCGCCGATCCCGATGTCGTACGTTTCCGTGAATTCCGGCGCGACGTCGTCGGAAATGCTGTACGAGACCATCAGCGCATCGCCGACGCGCGTGTGGGTGCGTGCTTCGGTGTCCGCGGAAGCCGGCGTGTCGTCCATCGCATCGGCGCGCTTCATCGACGGTCGCTAGGAAACCCTCTCACCGCGCGCGTACGGTCGGAACCGTGAGCTTTGCGCAGGCGATGTTTCTCGCGGTGCTTCAAGGCGTAAGCGAGCTGTTTCCGGTCAGCAGCCTCGGCCATACGATCCTGATTCCGGCGCTGCTGCGCTGGCCCGTCGACCGCTCCGACGAATCGTTCCTCGCGTTCGTGGTCGTCTTGCACCTCGGAACGGCGCTCGCGCTCGTCGTCTTCTACTGGTGGGACTGGGCCGCCATCGTTCGCGCGCTCGCGGCGAGCGTCGCGCGCGGACGTCTATCGGGGGAACGGGACGAGAAGATCGGGTGGCTGCTCGTCGCCGGGACGGTGCCCGTCGCGCTGATCGGCGTCTTTTTTCAATCGGCGGTGCGCGGATTTTTCGGCTCGCCGGCCGTCGTCGCGCTGTTTCTCGTAATCAACGCCTTCGTGATGTTTCTCGGCGAATGGCTGCGCCGCCGGCAACATGCGAACCGCGCGCGTTCGAGCACGCCGCTCGAACGCATCTCCTGGGCCGACGGCGTGAAGGTCGGACTCGCGCAGGCGCTCGCGCTGCTGCCCGGCATCTCGCGGTCCGGGTCGTCGATCGTCGCCGGGTTGCTGGTCGACTTGGATCACGAAGACGCGGCGAAGTATTCGTTCTTGCTCGCGACGCCGGTGATTTTCGCCGCGAGCGTCCTCGAGATTCCCAAACTGTTCGATCCCGCCGCGCACGTGGTCGCGCTACAGGCCGCGATCGGCGGCGTGCTGGCCGGCATCACCGCGTATGCCTCGGTTGCGTTCCTGACCCGCTACTTTCGTAACAACGATCTGCGGCCGTTCGGCTGGTATTGTCTCGTCGCCGGCGGCGCAGCATTTTTGTATTTCATCGCGAAAGGAGGCGCATGAAACCGCTCGCGCTCGCCCTGGCCGCCGTGTTCTTCGTCGTCGCGATCTTGTATTTCACGGGACACGCGATACCGGCCGGAGTCCATGCGAAGCACGGCATTGCCATGCTGGTGCTCGCGCTGCTTTGCCTCGTGTGGTACCGGTTTCAGTCGAACGCCTCGACATCGACGCTGCGCTAAGGACGGTTTGATTCCGCCTTTCGCTCCTCGATATCGACGAAACCAGACCTTCCTTTACTTGCGGGTGATCACGTAGATTTCGTCGGGGCTCGGCGCCACGATTTCCGTCGCCGGGCGAAACGATTTGGCGACGCGTGCGATACCCTCCGCCTCCGCGGGCGAGGTCTGAACGATCACGTACGGATAGTCCGCGGCCGACTGCAGTACGCTTCCGAACGCGCGATCGTAGCTCGCGTCGTCGCTCGTGCGCTGCGCGAAGACCGTATCGCGGTAATAGTGCTCGATGTTCAAGTAGGGATTGCCCTGCCACCAGGCTTCCCACATCCACACGCGGGCGTCGGCTTTTTTCGCCGCGTTGCGCCCGGGCGGTGAAAAGTAGACGCAATCCGCCGCGACGGCGGCCAGCGTCGCCGTAAAGTCCGCACGCCGCACGGTGTTGCGCTCGTTGTTCGCGCATACCCAGCGCTCGGTGTCGCGGATGTACTGCCACGCCAGCTCGCTCGGTGGAACATCGGCCATTTCGTCCGGGAAGCGTGATTTCTGCAGCCAGTAACAGAGCACGAGCCACAGCCCGATGACGGCGAGCCCGGTTTGGCCGTCGCTGCGCAGGTTGTGCACGTTGGCGTGCCAGACGCCGAGGTACTCGCATTGCTCCGTTGAGAAGAAGACGCCGTCCCACGCTTTGAAGAGATCGACCGGGTAGATGCGCCCCGGCAGCATCTCGACGATTTCGGCGACCTCGTTGTCGCGCAGCACCGTGAAGTCGTTCGCGATGAGGCCCTCGCCCGCGCGCACGAACCAGTCGAGCAGATCGCCGCCGTGCACGCGCATACCGTGCCGTTTCAAATAATTGAGGTGCGCCGGCACGCCCATGAACGGATCGACCACGCTCGCGATGCCGCGTTCACGGCAGAGTTCGTACAAACGCGAGCCCGATACGCGGCGCGTCTGTTCGCGCAGATCGATCATGCCGATGCGTGTCCGTCGTCCGCCGCGGGCTGGTTGCCCACCGCACGCAGATATGCGCTCACGACGGTGGGATCGAATTGCGTGCCCGCCGCGGCACCGATGCGGGTTGCGGCGTCCGGGAAACCGTGCGCGGCGTCGGCGTACGACGAGCCCTCGAGGGCGTCGGCCGCGAGCGCGACGGCGATCAAACGCGCCGCGGGGTCGATCGCATCGCCTTTGCGGCGGTCCGGCAAACCGCTGCCGTCGTACCATTCCGCCGTCGCCCCCACGATGTCGGCGAACGGCGCAAACGCCGGCGCGGCGCGAAGGATGCGTGCGGCGTCCGCTGCGGCACCGGCGCGCGCATCACGGCCCAGGCGGGCGAGCGGATCGAAATCGTCGATGTGCGCACCGGCGCGCACGCGCCCGAGCGAGGTGAGGCGCGCCGCGAACGCCGCGCGTTCTACGTCCAGGCTCACCGCGGGCTGTCCCGCGACTGCGCGCACGAGTCGTTCGACACGCTCGCCGCGGCCGGCCGTCGCCGGATCGCGCGCATCGATTTCGGCGCAGAGCGCGACGACCACGTTCTGCGCGCCGGGCGCTTTGAGCGTCCACGCCGGCTGCACCGGCTCGTGGAACGTGCTGCCCGCCGACGACACGAATTCACGAAACGCGCGCCCCGCGTTCACGTCATACGTGCGGCCGCTCTCACCGATGACGGCGAAGAGCGCCTCCGCCGGCGACTCGACGCCGCCTTGTGCGTGCAGCGCCGCGACGAAGGCGCGCGCGATGTTGATCGTCATCGCCCCTTGCGGAATGCCGTTCCATCGCAAGCGGTCCGGAAATCCCGTGCCGTCGAACGATTCGCGGTGCCAGCGCACGTTGTCGCTCGTGCCGCGCGGCAGGCCCGGGATCGATGCGACGATCGCCGCACCGTGCACCGGCGCGTCCCAGCGCGCGATTTCCGCGTCGCGCTCCGTCGCGCCGGGCGTGACCGCGACGCGGACGAGACCGAGCGCGTGCAGCGCCGCCGCATAGTACGTTGCAGCGACCGCCTCGCTCTCAGCGCCGCGATGCGCGGCAAAGCGGGCGGCCACCGCCGCGACGCGCATGCTGAAGCCGGCAGGGTACCCGCCGAGTGCATCGCCGATCGCGCTAAGCAGCCGAATCGCGTCGGGTAGAGCCGGCGCGGAACGTAACAAAGTCATCGTCCTTTGGCGACGAACTTCACCGCACCGTGACGAAACCCTCACACATTGCTGCCGACGGCTCGCTCATTATGGTTGATGTGAGCGGAAAAGCGGTCACCGAACGAACCGCGGTCGCCGAGGCGCGCGTCCGCATGGCCGCGGCGACCGCCCGGGCGCTGCGCGAGGCAACGCTGCCCAAGGGCGACGCCTTCGTCGCGGCCCAACTCGCGGGGATTCTCGCGGCGAAGCAGACCGGCGCATTGATTCCGCTCGCTCACCCGCTGCCGCTGTCGGCGGTCGAGGTGACGTTCGCGTGGACCGCGGCCGACGTGCTCGCCGTGCGCGCCCGCGCCTCGACGAGCGCCAAAACCGGGGTCGAGATGGAAGCGCTCGTCGCAGCGGCGATCGCGGCGCTGACCATCTACGATATGTGCAAGGCGCTCGAAAAGGGCATCGTCGTTGAGGCCGTCCGGCTTCTCGAGAAAACGGGCGGCAAGAGCGGCGACTGGCGTGCCGCCGAGTCGTCATGAGGCCCTACCGCGCGGCGGTGATCGTGCTCTCCGACCGCGCCGCGGCGGGGACGCGGCCGGATGCGTGCCTGCCCGCGGTGCGCGAGAGCCTCGGCGACGCCTTTGAGGTGAGCGACGAACGCATCCTGGCCGACGACGCAGCGGCGCTCCAAGCGGCTCTCATCGAACTCGCGGACGCCGGGGTTCCGCTGGTCCTCACCAGCGGCGGCACGGGACTCGGCCCGCGCGATTTCACGCCGCAGGCGACCGCTGCCGTGCTCGATTATGAAGTGCCCGGCATCGGCGAGGCGATGCGCTTGGCATCTTCGCGCGTCGTCGCGACGGCGATGCTGTCGCGGGCCGTCGCCGGCGTACGGGATCGTACGCTCATCGTCAATTTGCCGGGAAGCCCGAAGGCGGTCCGCGAGACGTTGGCTGCCGTTTTGCCTGCGTTGCCGCACGCGCTGGATTTGCTCGCGAACGATGTCGTTGACGGCTAGGCGTCCAGACGCGTTATATAGGGCATGACCTTTGCGCAGGCTCAGGCGTACTTGCTGGGCACCATCAACGAAACGGCGTCGCGCCGTGTGCCCAACCGGCTCGACCGGATGCGCGCGCTGCTGGCCGCGCTCGGAAACCCGCAGGACCGCTATCCGAGCGTGCACGTCGGCGGGACGAGCGGCAAGGGTTCGACCGCAACCATGATCGCCGCGGCGTTGCAGGCGTCGGGGCGGAGGACGGGGCTGCACACGAAGCCGCATCTCGCCTCCGTCACGGAACGCGCGCGCATCGACGGCGTCGCGATCGACGAAGAGCGTTTTGCGGCGACGCTCACCGATATGATGCCGGCGATCGAAGCGGTCGCCGCGGAGCACGGGCGCGCATCGTATTACGAAACGCTGCTTGCCATCGCGTTCGCGTATTTCGCGCAAGAGGCCGTCGACGTCGGTGTCATCGAGGTGGGCATCGGCGGGACGCTCGACGGCACCAACGTGCTGGTTCCCCTCGTTTCCGTGATCACCAACGTCGCGCTGGACCACACGGAGATCCTGGGCGACACGCTCGCGGCGATCGCGCACGACAAAGTGGGGATTGCGAAGCCCGGGGTTCCGCTCGTAAGCGACGTTACGGATCCCGCGGCCCGCGTCGTCATCGAAGAAGGGTGCGCGCATGCCGGCGCACCGTTTCTTCCGGTGCGCGATCTGGTGCGTGTCGAGCCGCACGCGGGCGAACGGTACGGCCAATCTTTCACCGTCGAAACGCCGCATGCGCGGTACGAGCTCGCGCTTCCCGTGCTCGGCGACTTTCAGCAGCGTAACGCCGCGACGGCAATCCTCGCTCTCGAACAGCTGCCGCCCGCGCTGCGGCCGCACGCCGCCGCCGTTGAAGCCGGTTTCGCGCGCCTGGTGATACCGGGCCGCATGGAATTTTTTCCGTCGCATCCGGCGGTCATCTTCGACATCGCGCATAACGCGGACAAAGCGCGGCATCTGGCCGACGCTCTGCGTTCGGCCTTCCCCGAACGGCGCTTCGCCTTCGTGATCGCCGTCAACGACAGCAAGGACGCGGCGGCGATCGTCGACCCGTTCGCGGAACTTCCGGGCACGTTCAGCTTCACGTCGTTCGTAACGCCGGGCCGCACGGCGATGCGGCCGCAGCGTTTGGCGAGTATCGCGGCCGAGCGCGGCATGTGGGGGCGCGCGATCGTAGATCCGGTCGACGCGTTTTCGGTCGCGCGGCGCAACGCCGACGCCGGCGACATCGTCGTCGTCACGGGCTCCACGTTCGTCGTCGCAACGCTGCGCGACTGGTGGCTCGCCCATGTCGCAAAAGTCTAAGGTCGCATCGCGCGGGACGCTGCGCGTGCGAGGGCGCGAGCTTCCGTGGGGCGTGCGGACGTACGTGATGGGCATCGTGAACGTGTCGCCCGACTCGTTTTCGGGTGACGGCGCAGCCGATGCGGACGGTGCGGCGGCGCGCGCGCTGCTGCAGCGCGATGCGGGCGCCGACATTCTCGACATCGGCGCCGAATCGACGCGTCCGGGACACCGGCCGATCGACGCCGCGACGGAAATCGCGCGGCTGATTCCCGTGCTGCAACGCGTTCGCGCCGCCGACGGGGCCGCGATTCTCTCGATCGACACCTTCAAACCGGAAGTGTATCGCACGGCGCAGGCGGCCGGCGGCGACATTCTGAATTCTATTTGGGGCGCCGGCGAGGCGGCGCTCGACGCCTGCGTCGCGACCGGTTCGCCGATCGTAATCATGCACAACAAAGCCGTCGCCGTGTACGAACGCGATGTCGTCGACGAGGTGCTCGGCTTTCTCGCTGAGGCGGGGGCGCGCGCCGTGCGCGCCGGGCTCGCGCGCGAGCACGTCATCCTCGATCCGGGCATCGGTTTCGGCAAGCTGCCGGAGCATAATTTGGCGGTCCTCGCTTCGCTCGAACGCCTGCCGGCGCTCGGCTTTCCGACGATGGTCGGAACGTCGCGCAAATCGACCATCGGCAGATTGACCGGCCGCGGCGTCGACAGCCGTGCCTTCGGCACGGCGGCGACCGTCGCGCTTGCGGCGCGGGCGGGCATCGACATCGTGCGCGTTCACGACGTGGCGGAGCAGCGCGACGTCGTGCGCGTAACGGATGCCGTGACGCGCGGGTGGCGCCCGGACACGTGGACCGAATCGTTGCCGTGAGCGATTCGATCGCAGTGCGCGGCATCCGCGCGTTCGGCCGGCACGGTGCGAACGCCGGCGAGCGCGACGTCCCTCAGCCGTTCGACGTGGACGTCGACTTGACGATCGATCTGCGTCGCGCAGGCGCCGGCGACGCGCTCGTGCAGACGATCGACTATGCGGCGCTCCACGCGGATATCGTGCACATCGTCGCGACGACGTCGTTTGCGCTGCTCGAGCGCCTCGGAGAAGAGCTCGTCGCACGGATGCTCGCGGATGAACGGGTTCTCGGCACGGAAGTGCGGATTGCAAAACCCGGATTGCTTGCCGGCGCGACGCCGTCCGTCACGCTGCGGAGAGTACGCGAAGGATGAGCGGGAGCGCGCCGGCGCGCGCGCGCATCGGCATCGGTTCCAATGCCGGCGAACCGGCCGCCCTCGTCGCCGCCGCGTTCGCGGCGCTCGGCCGGCTCGGTACGGTCGCGGCGCGCTCGTCGCTCTACCGTACGAAGGCGTGGGGCGTCCGCGCTCAGCCGGATTTCGTCAACGCGGCGGCGCTGCTCGAAACGGCGCTCGAGCCGCACGCACTTTTGCGCGAATTGAAGCGCATCGAGAGCACGCTGGGCCGCGTCGCGACCTTTCGCTGGGGCCCGCGCGTCATCGACCTGGACATCCTCGCGTACAACGACGTGCGCTTGTCCGACGACGTGCTCACAATTCCGCACCGGCACTTGGCGGAGCGCGCGTTCGCGCTGGTGCCGCTCGCCGAAATCGATCCGGCGTTCGCGCCGATGCTCGCCGCCTTACCGCCCGGCGCGCACGCCGAAGTCGAGAAATTATAGCATGACCATGCCCCGCCGGACGCCGATCGTGACGGCTTGCGTGCGCGTCGCCGCGCCGAGTTTCGCCAGGATCGATGCGACATGAAATTTGACGGTATGCTCGGAAAGTCCGAGGCGCTGCGCGATCGCCTTGTTGCCCGCGCCGCGTGCGAGCTGTTCGAGCACGTCCCGTTCGCGCGGCGTCAGGCGTCGGCGCCGCCTTCGCCGGCGCGTCCGGCGCTTCGGCCAGCACGACGAACCCGCGCCGTACCGCGGCTGCCGCCGCGTCGAGATCTTCGCGCGACGCACCACGTGACAGGACGCCGCGCGCGCCGGCTCTCAGCAGCGCGCGCGCCAGCTCGTCGCGCGGATCGTCGACCAGCGCGAGCGTCGGCGCGGGGCCGAAGCCATCGGCAATCGCCGCCGCGATCGCACGCTCGTCGCTCAGCTCGCGGACGATAACTCTATCGCGTGCCTCAGGCGGCAGCACGCACCTCGATACGCAACGGCCGGCCGCCGCGCGCGACCTCGAACGCCGCGCCGCGCCGCAACGCCCCGAGCGCCGTATCGCCCAAGACGTCGCCGGGCCGTAAGCCGGCGGAATCGGCGAGCCCGCCGATCTCGATGGCGAGGACCACGTATGCTGACGTGCGATCGCCCAGCGCAATCGGTGCCAGCGCGAGACCGGCATGCGGCGCGGCGTGCGCATCGACGAACTGCTGCACGCGATCGCTGCGAACCGCGTACGCGATGCCGTCCGCCACCATGCTGTTGATGCCGACGACGCGACCTCGCGCGTCGGCCAGCGGGCCGCCTGAATTGCCCGGCATGAGCCGCAACGCGGCGCGAACGAAGTGCGCGCCGGCCGCGCCCGCGGCGTGCGCGATGCCCGTCGTCAGGACGTTGTGAACGCCGAGCGGATGTCCGAATGCGACGAGCAATTCGCCTGCGCGCAATCCGGCCGGATCGCGGATTGCGGCCGGCACGGCGTGCGAGCCGTGCGCTTGCAGCAGCGCGAGATCGGCGCGTTCGTCGCGGCGCACCACGTCGCCGCGCACTTCTTCGCCCGACGCGAAGACGATCGCGACACGGCGGCTCGTGGCGACGTGCGCGTTCGTGACGACGATGTTCTTGCCGGGCCACACGACGCCGGCTCCGGCGCCGCCGCGCGCGCGTACGGCGACGGTCGATTTCGCGAGCGTGTCGCAGAGTCCGCCGAGTTCGCGCTCCAGGTCAGTCATCGGCGTCGTCGCGATGCGGGCGCTCGCCGATCGTTATCTGGAGATCGCGCGGCGTACCGCCGCGCAGCAGCGTGACGGTCGTCGCTGCGCCGACGCTCGCGGCATCCAGCGCCGCTTGAACGTCGTCGCTTTCGCTGATGCGCCGCCCGCCGAGGGAGGTGACGATGTCGCCGACGATCACGCCGCCCGCATCGGCGGGTCCTTCGGGGGCGACGCCGAGAACGATGACGCCGGAACCGCCGCCGAACCGGTCCGGCAGCTGTAAGGCCTGCATCGCAATGCCGAGGTAGCCGCGCGCGACGCGTCCGCGCGTTACGAGCGCATCGGCAATGCGCGCCACGGTCGCGGCCGGGACGGTGAGCGATTGCCGGCGCGAGAGCCCCCACGTGTTGAGGCCGACGAGCCGACCGCGCGCGTCGACCAGCGGACTTCCCGAAAAGCGCGGCGACAGCGCGAGGTCCGGCCGGATGAACGAATCGACCTCGCCGCCGCGCCACGTCCGCCACGCCGCTCCCGCCGAGCCGACGACGCCCATGGTTGCGGCGATGTCGCCGTCGTCATCACGCGCGACGGCGAGCGCGATGGCGCCGACCGCCGTGTCGTACGCGGCAGGCAGCGGCGCGGGACCCGCGACTTCGGATCGCAGCAGTGCGATATCGGTGGACGGATCGCGCGCGAGAATCGTGGCGCGTTGGACGGTACCGCCGGCAGCCACGATGCGAACGTCCTCGCGTTCGAGTGCGTGATCGGCG
The DNA here is from genome assembly GCA_046262475.1 of Candidatus Velthaea sp. Taxonomy (GTDB): domain Bacteria; phylum Vulcanimicrobiota; class Vulcanimicrobiia; order Vulcanimicrobiales; family Vulcanimicrobiaceae; genus JBHEMQ01. The sequence continues at coordinate 37,460 of JBHEMQ010000005.1, read as the reverse complement.
GTAACGACGGTGTGCGGTGCGATGTAAAAGCCGGTGGAACCGAGGCGGTCGCGGCCTTGGATGGCGACGACTGATGCGGCGACGCGCTCGACCGTCGCGGCGATGTCGTCGGACAGGGCGGCGAGGGCGCCGCCGGATTGGGTGTGCATGTGGCCAGCATGACACCGCGCGTCACGGGCGCGCTTCAGCCGGTCGAGCGGGTTTGCGAGACGGCGCTATGGTCCGGCCGCGGGTTCCTCGGATTCAGCCGGTTCGTACAGGAGGACCGGAAGCGGATCGGTTGCGCGGTCGAGATATCCGAAAAGCGAGATCACGTCGGGCGCGTCGTCGATGACGGCGGCTTCGCTGACGCCGAACACCGCGACGTCTTCTTCGCCGCCGGCGACCTCCGGCGGAATGTACGCGAACTCCAACAAGCCCGCGGCGGCAAAGGCGTTGACGACCGCAGCCGCTTCGACGAGCAGGACGCTGTCGATTTCGGTGACCTCACCAGCTTCGAGGCGCCGTAATGCGGAAAGCAGCTCCGGCGAAACGTTTTTTGCGACGGCCGGCTCGTCGCTTGCGAGGTCGGGCGCATTGTCCGGTGGTTGCACGCGCAGACATTACGAGCATCCGGCGCAGCCGCCTGCGCGAACGCGCGGGCGGGACCCCTCCGGACCGGCGCGAACCTCGATACCCGCATGTTTGATGAAACGCTCGCGCGCCGCGTCCGCCCGCTCGCGGAGGCGTTCCAGGCATCGGGTATCGCGCGCCTCAGCCTGAAGGACGGTTCCTTCGAGCTCGAGTTGCGGCGCGCCGCCGGCGCACCCGCCCCGGCCGCTCCGCCCGCGGCCGGCGTCGCGCCCCGCGCGGAACGCGCCGCTCCCCCTGCGGACGTTTTGAAGAGCGACATCGTCGGCGTGGTGCGTTTCCTGCGTCCGCAAGTGAACGAAGGACAGCACCTCGATGCGGACCGTGAGTTGGCCTTCGTCGAAGCGCTCGGGATTCGCAACCCGGTGCGTTCGCGCGGCGCCGGCACGGTTGTCGCGGTGTTTGTGACGGACGGTCAGCCCGTCGAATACGGCCAGCCCCTCTTCGCGATCGAACGCGCTCGATAACGCGCCGTGTTCAGAAAAGTTCTTATTGCTAATCGCGGCGAGATCGCGCTTCGCATCAACCGTGCCTGCAGCGAACTGGGCGTACAAACCGTGGCCGTCTTTTCCGAAGCGGATCGCCAATCGCTGCACGTGCGGCACGCGGACGAGGCCTTTTGCGTGGGGCCGGGCCCGGTCGCGCGCTCGTATCTCAACATTCCCAACATCATTTCGACGGCGCTAATCAGCGGCGCGGACGCCATTCACCCGGGCTACGGTTTCCTTGCGGAAAACGCGCGGTTCGCGGAGATCGCCCGCGATCACGGACTCACCTTCATCGGGCCGACGCCCCGGGTCATTGCGGCGATGGGCGACAAGGCGACGGCGAAACGCATCATGCGTGAAGCGGGCGTTCCGACGACCCCGGGCAGCGATATCGTCGATTCCCCGGAAGAAGCGCAGGCGATTGCCGCGGACATTGGTTATCCGGTACTGCTGAAAGCGACCGCCGGCGGCGGCGGCAAAGGCATGCGCATCGTCCTGGCGCCCGATGAATTGCCGCATGCGTACGCGACGGCGCAAGCGGAAGCCGAAGCGTCGTTCAAAGACGGCCGCTTGTACGTGGAAAAACTTATCGTGTCGCCGCGGCATATCGAAGTCCAAGTGCTGGGCGACGAGCACGGCGGCCTCGTCCACCTGGGCGAGCGCGACTGCTCGGTGCAGAAACCGTCACATCAAAAACTTATCGAAGAGGCGCCGGCCGCGGCGTTCGACCCGGCCGTGCGCGACAGACTGCACGCGACGGCGCTCGCCGCGGCGCGTGCGGTGAACTACACGAATGCCGGAACGCTCGAATTTCTCGTCAGCGGCGACGACGTGTACTTCATGGAGATGAACACGCGCATTCAGGTCGAGCACCCGGTGACCGAGCTGGTGTACGGCGTGGATCTGGTCAAGGAACAGATTCGCGTCGCGGCCGGCGAGTCGCTCGGTTTTACGCAGGAAGACCTCCATCCCGTCGGTCATGCGGTGGAAGTGCGCGTCAACGCCGAAGACGCCGACAACGGTTTCGCGCCGGCCGCGGGAACCCTCACGCGCGTCGAATTTCCGGGCGGCCCGGGCGTGCGCGTCGACACGCACGTGTATTCCGGAGCCGTGATTCCGCCGTACTACGATTCGATGATCGCTAAGATCGTCGCGCACGGACGCACGCGTGAAGCCGCGATCGCGCGAATGGAACGCGCGCTGACGGAAACGCGTATCGAAGGCGTGAAGACGACGATCGACTTCTGCCGCGATGTGCTCAAGGACAAAGCATTTCGCGAAGCGCGTCTCGGCGTTGAATGGCTCAAGAACGACTTCATGCCGCGCCGCAACGCGGGCAGCGGAGCGGCGGCGTAGCGGTCCATGCCATCCCGACGACACGCGCGCGAGCTGGCGCTGCAGGCACTCTATGGCGCCGAGGTGGGCCACAAGGCGCCGGCCGACATGATCGATGAAACCGTGGGCGCCGCCGGCGAGGTGGAAACGCGCACGTTCGTGCGCGACTTGGTGTTGGGGACGCTCGACCACGCGGACGAAAGCGACCGCATCATCGCGCCGCTCCTGGACGGATGGACGCTCGACCGCCTGCCCACCATCGACCGGATCGTCCTGCGCATGAGCGTTTTCGAGCTGCAGCACCGCGACGTTCCGCCGCCGGTCGTGATCAACGAAGCAGTGGAGCTCGCGAAAAAATTCTCAACCGAAGACTCCGGCCGCTTCATCAACGGCGTCCTCTCGAAAGCCAAGTCATAACGATGATGGGGCGAGCGCAGCGGTGATGTTGCTTTTGCGGTCAGGTTCCATGCGAGCTCGGACCCGGGGGCCCCGCGCGCCGCGCGCGGGGCGCAGGGTTCCCGCTGCGTCGGAACCCACGCGAGCGGAGCGCCTTTAGAATGGCCACGATTGCGGCTCGGCGGCGGAAGCGTAAGGCGCGCGGCAGCCGAGGATGGGCGTTCGTTCGCTTCGTCCTGACACTTGGAGTGTTTGCCGTGCTGCTGGGCGTCGGCGTGGTTGCCGGCATCGTCACGTCGTATTCGAAGAATTTGCCGGACATCAACCGGATGGCCGACTACCAGCCGTCGCGTTCGACGCGCGTCTTTGCGCGCGACGGTTCGCTGCTGGCGAACCTCTACACGCAGAACCGCACGTGGATTTCCATCGGCAAGATCCCCATCTTCGTGCGCAACGCGTTCGTGGCCACCGAAGACCGCAATTACTACCAGCACCACGGCGTCGATCTCGGCGGCATCGTACGCGCGGCGTACGCCGACTGGCGCCACGAGCGCTTCCAGGGTGCCTCAACGATCACCCAGCAATTGGCGCGCGCGCTCTTTCTTTCAAACGAGGTTTCGATTTCGCGCAAGGTTCAAGAAGCGTTGCTCGCGATCGAGATCGAGCGCTTTTACACGAAAGACGAAATCCTGGAGCGCTACCTCAACCTCATCTACTTCGGTTCGGGCGCGTACGGGGTGGAGGCCGCATCGCACACCTACTTCGGGACCGACGTCGCGCATTTGACGGTGGGACAGGCGGCGATGCTGGCGGGTCTTCCCGCGGCGCCCTCCGATTATTCGCCGTACGTCAACTTACCACACGCGCGCGAGCGCCAGGCGCACGTGCTGGGACGGATGGTCGCGAGCGGATTGATCACGCCGGCGCAAGCGCGCGCGGAAGAGGCACGGCCGCTGGGTCTCATCGGCGAACGCCCGGCCGGCTTGCAATCGTATCGCGCGCCGTATTTTACGACGTACGTGACGCGCACGCTTGAGTCGCAATTCGGCACGCAAGCAACGTTCGAGGGCGGCTTGCAAGTCTACACGTCGCTCGATCCCAACCTGCAAACGCTCGGCGAGGACGCCGTCAATTGGGGCGTTGGGCGTGCGAAGGCGGAAGGCATCGGCGCGCATCAGGGCGCGCTCGTCGCGCTGCGTCCGGCGACGGGTGAGATTCTCGCGATGGTCGGGGGCGCGGGCGGCTTTTCAGTCACGAACCAGTTCAATCGTGCGTGGCAGGCGCGCCGTCAGCCGGGCTCGTCGTTCAAAGTGTTCGTGTACACCGCCGCGGTCGACGGCGGTATGCCGCCGACCGCGATCGTCGAGGATACGCCGGTAAGCTATCCGATGGGCGACGGCACGCGCTGGGCCCCGAAGGACGACGACAACCGGTTCTTCGGCGCCATCACGCTGCGCTATGCGCTCGCGCAATCCCGCAACGTCGTCGCGGTCAAGCTTGCCGAGCATCTGGGCGTCGACCGCGTGATCGAGTACGCGCGGCGAATGGGGATCAAGGAGCCGCTGCAGGCCAACCTGTCGCTCGCGCTCGGCTCGAGCGTCGTGTCGCCGCTCGACATGGCGAGCGGCTATTCAACGATCGCGAATCAGGGCATCCACATCGATCCGTCGCCGGTGCGCATCGTGCGCGATTCGCTCGGCACGCCGATTCTCGATAACACGTATCCGCAGCAAAGCGAAGTGATCGGCGCGGGCACGGCGTACGTCATGACGTCGATGATGGAGTCGGTCATCAAAGAAGGCACGGGCTATCCCAACGCCGACATCGGCCGCCCGGCGGCCGGTAAGACGGGGACCACGTCGGATTTTCGCGATGCGTGGTTCGTCGGATTCACGCCCGATCTCGTAACGGCGGTGTGGATCGGCAACGACGACTACAAGCGCATGAACGAGAGCTACGGCGGCAACATTCCGGCCCGGATATGGGCGCGCTTCATGAAGGCGGCGCTCGCGAAGGTCCCCAAACACGATTTCGCGTTCCCGGCGGGCGAAGTGCGCAAGGTGACGCTGTGCGGGTCGGGGCGGCCCGAAGTGTTCCTCGCCGGCACCGAACCGGCGCATACGTGCGGGAGCGGCGAGGAAACGACGCCGCGCAGCCGCCGCAAGCGTCAAGCGGCCGGACTCGCCGTGCCGGTGGCCGCGGCGCCCCTACCCGTGAAACCGGCGACCGTCGCACCGGACGGTCCTCCGCCCAATTCCGTCGGCGACGGCACGACGTTTCAGCGGCTCGACACGGAAACGCCCGCGCCCGTCCGGACACCGTGATGCGCGCCGCGCCGGCGCTGCCGGAGTATCCTGTCGTCGCGGTCAATCGCTTGGCGAACTACATCGCGCGCCGGCTCGGCGAAGATCCCAAGCTGCGCCGGCTCGGCGTGCGAGGCGAAATTTCGGGTCTCTCCGTGCAACCCAACGGCAACGTGTATTTCGACCTGAAGGACCGCGAAGCGCTGGTCAACTGCGTCGCATGGAGCGAGGCGGCCGCAACGTTACCGCCGCTGGAAAACGGCGCCGAGATCGTCGCAGTCGGCAGCGTGTCGACGTACAAGAAGAAGAGTGCGTATCAACTTGTCGTTCTGCACGTCGAGCACGGCGGCATCGGCCGGCTGCACGCGATCTACGAAGATCTCAAACGGCGTCTCCAGGGCGAGGGACTCTTCGAGCAGGCGCGCAAACGCCCGTTGCCGCGATACCCGTTCGCCGTCGGTCTCGTGTCGTCGCGCAGCGCGAACGGCGCGGCCGATTTTCTTTCGCAAGCCGCCGCGCTGGCGCCGCACGTCGTCATCACGCTGTTCGAGACGCCGGTACAAGGCGCCGCCGCTGCGCCGGACATCGTACGCGCGATCGAACGCGCCTCCCGCGCGCCGCTGGATCTGGTCGTGCTCGCGCGCGGCGGCGGCTCGTACGAAGATCTCTTCGTCTTCAACGACGAGCGGGTCGTGCGCGCGCTGGCACGGTGCGCGCATCCAACGGTGTCGGCGATCGGTCACGAGGCCGACGCGCCGCTGACCGATTTCGTCGCGGACCACCGCGCGCCGACGCCCTCGACCGCGGCCCAAACGGTGTTGCCGCACCGAGCGGAACTGTTGCGCGGAATCGGCGCGTGCGCCGCGGCGCTCGAGCGAACGACGCTGCGTGGCATGCAGCGCCTGCGCGGGGACTTGCAGCGGATCGAAATCCGCTCGCCGCTCGCCGATGCGGTTCGCCTGCTGGCCGGCCGGCGGCAGGCCGTCGACGTCGCCGCGAGCGACCTGCGGCGCGGCGCTGAGGTTCGGCTCCGCGCGCGTGCCGAACGCTTGCGCGGACTCGAGCGGCGGCTCGCGGCGCGCAATCCCAGCGTTCAGCTTGCGAAGCGCCGCGAGCGCTTGACTCTCGCCGCGTACGCGCTGCCGCGCGCGGCGGGAAGCGTGATTGCGCGTGCCGGCGTTGGGTTTACCAACGTAGGCGGCCGTCTGAGCCCCGCCACGACGCGTTCGCTCGAGAAGCGCGCCGAGCGCCTGCGGTTTGCAGAATTGACTTTGCAGGGGAAAGACCCGGCACGCATCCTGCAGCAAGGATATGCCATCGTGCGAGCCGGCGGACGCGCTCTGCGCGACGCCGGCGAGGTTCGACCGGGCGCGCTGATCAGTGCCGAACTTGCTCGCGGAACGCTCAGCGCTCGCGTCGAATCTTCAGCGCCGCATGGCGGAGAATAAAGCGGCAACGTTCGAGGCCTCGCTCGAACGGCTCGAACAAATCGTGGCGAAGCTCGAAAGCGATCGCGTATCGCTCGATGATTCGGTCGCCCTGTTCAAAGAAGGCCGCGATCTCGCGCGGCGCTGCGAGGCGATGTTGAAGACCGCGCAGGAAACGATCGAGGCGGCCGCAGCCTCTCCCGCCGACAAAGAACAGCCGGCGCCGCGCGGTTCGCTTTTCGACGATGACGCGCTCGCCTGATGCGAGCGGCTCGGACGCCGCGGTTGTCGCGCGCACCGGTATCGCCGGCTCTGCTCAACGACGGAACCCGTGCTGCCTGTCGACGTGCCTGAGTCCGGCGAAATGGTTCCGGTCGGAACGCCCGTCAAATTCGTCATGAACGGTTGCGTCGCGGTAGCACGTGCGGGTGTTTGGGCGTCATCGTGACGCCTGAGGTGACGCGCTTGGACGCCGCGGTCGCCGCACACACCGGCTTGACGCGTTCGCAGGCGCGGGGCCTCATTCTCGCGGGTCGCGTCCGCGTCGACGGAACCCCGCAGACGAAGCCGGGGACGCATCTGCGGGCGGGCGGGCGGCTCGAAGTCGAGGCGGCGCCGCGCTTCGTGAGCCGCGGCGGCGACAAGCTGACCGGCGCGCTCGCGGAACTCGGCGTCGACCCGCGAGGCACGAACGCGCTCGACATCGGTGCATCCACCGGCGGTTTTACCGATGCGCTGTTACAGCACGGCGCCGCACACGTCACCGCAATCGACGTGGGCTACGGGCAGCTCGCGTGGAAACTGCGCGGTGATGCGCGCGTGACGGTGATCGAGCGCTCGAACTTCCGGCGATTGCCGGATGACGCGTTTCCGAGCGGCTTCGATTTCATCGTCATCGACACGTCGTTCATTTCGCTGCGTACCATCATCGCGCGGGCCATAGCGTATCTCGTCGCGGACGGGCTTATCGTCGCGTTGGTGAAACCGCAGTTCGAGGCAGGTCGCGACCGCATCGGCGGGGGCGGCGTGGTGCGCGATCCGGCGGTGCATGCGGCGATTCTCCGTGAAGTCCGCGATGCCGTCGGCGGACTGGGACTCGTCGTTACGGGTGCGTGCCGTTCCCCGCTGCGCGGCGCCGCCGGGAATGTCGAATTTTTCTATCGCATCGAGCGCCGGGGCGACGCCGTTGCGGACGCGGCGCTGGAGGCGCTGGTCGCTGAAGCGCACGCTGAGGCAACCTGACATGCAGACGGTCGCGTTCTACGTTAACGTTCATCGCGAGCGCGCCGTCGAACTCGCGCGCGAAGCAGCCGCCGTCGCGCGAAGCCGCGACATCGCCGTCGCATGCGCGCCCGACCAATGCGAGGTCTTGGGCATTCAAACGCCGGGCGCACGGGTCGACGACGCGGACCTCGTGATTACGATCGGCGGCGACGGCACGCTGCTGCGCGGCGTGCGGCTCGCGCACCCTCTGGACGTTCCGCTCTTCGGCATCAACACCGGCCGCCTCGGCTTCTTGACCGAGATCGACGACGGCGACGACGTGACCGCGGAACTGCGCGACGTTTTCGACGGGACGTTCCGCGTCGAGGAGCGCGTTGCCTTACAAGCGACGCTCAACGACGGGAAGGTGTTCTTTGCGCTGAACGACGTGGTGCTGCGCAGGGCCTCAAACGCGCGCATGGCGCCGTTCGGTTTGTCGCTCGACGGCGAACCGGTCGCCCACATCCCTTCGGACGGCATCATCATCGCGACGCCGACGGGATCGACGGCGTACTTCCTTTCGTCCGGCGGTCCCATCATCTCGCCCGGCGTCGATGCCTTCGGCATCGCGGCGCTTATGCCGCACACGCTGTTTGCGCGTCCGCTCATCGTCCCGATCACGTCGACGATCGACATTACCGTCGATTCCGAATCCGACCACGCGAACCTCGACATCGACGGTATCCTTGCCAGCGACCTTTCGCCGCGTGATCGGGTCACGGTCGTGCGCGCGCCGCGGCCGGTCAAGTTCGCGCGCACCCGCACGAACGGATTTTTTTCGCGCTTGGAAGAGAAGCTGCAATGGGGTGTGCCGATCAAACGCGACGGCTTCTAACGGCGTGCGTTTTCTACGGCTGACGATCGACGATTTCGGCTTGATCGCGCACGCAGAATGTGCGTTCGCCGACGGCCTTACGGTTTTCAGCGGCGAGACGGGCTCGGGCAAGACCATGCTGCTCGGCGCGCTGCAGTTCGTGCTCGGGGAACGTGCCGACTCGGATATGATCCGCAGCGGTGCTGACGGAGCGGCCGTCGCGCTCGAATTGGAGCCGGACGCGGAACTCGGTGCCGCCCTCGAAGGTGCCGGCATCGGCGTCGAGGCCGGCGACGACGTCGTCATCGCGCGCCGGCTGCTCGCCGGCGGGCGTTCGCAGGCGCGAATCAACGGCACGCCGGTCACGGCGGGCCAACTGCGCGAGCTCGGCCGCCGCCTCGTGGATTTTGTCGGCCAGCACGAAGCACAGCGCCTGCTCGCACCGAGCTTCGCACTCGAGGCACTCGACCGGTTCGGCGGCGACGATCTACGGCAACTGCGGGACGGCGTCCGGGCGTTGCATGGCGACTTGCACGCCGCACGTACCGAACTGTCGGCGTTGCGCGACGACGAGGGCCGCGCCGCGGCGCGCCTTGAGTTTGCACGCTTTGCGGCGGCGGAGATCGATGTGGCGGCACTCGAGGACGGCGAGGACGAACGCCTGCGCGAGCGCCGTGATGTACTAGCGAACGCAGAAAAAATCGCAGCTGCGCTCGCAGCGGCGAATGCGGCGCTGGAGAGCGACGGCGGTGCCGTCGATACGCTCGGCCGCGCCGCCGAAGCGGCGGGGCATATTGCGCGTTACGGCGAGGTTTACGCGAGCCTCGCCGCGAGCATCGCGGCGCTGCAGAGTGAGGCGACCGACGCTGCGGTGCGCCTGGCGCGCGAATGCGACGCCGTTGAAGCCGATCCGGCCGCACTCGAATCGATTCTCGCCCGGCTCGACGCGCTCGAGCGGCTGAAGAAAAAGTACGGCGGTTCGCTCGCAGCGGTTCGCGAGACGCGGGCGGAATTCGCTGCGGCGATCGAGCGTGACGGCGGCCGTGACGAGCGAATCGCGGCGCTGGAGAAGCGCACGCACGACGTGGACGCCGCCCTGCGCGAGCGCGCCGCCCGCTTGACGCGCGCGCGGGCCGCTGCCGCGCGCACGCTGGAACGGAGCGTCGGGGCGGAACTCCGCGCGTTAGCGATGGCCGCCGCGACATTTCGCGTCGCGTTCGAGGCGCTCGCCGAGGTCGGTGCGGCCGGCGCGGAACGCGCCGAGTTCCGGCTTAGCGCGAACCCCGGCGAGCCCGAACGCCCGCTCGCCCGCGGCGCCTCGGGCGGCGAGCTGTCGCGCGTTCTGCTCGCGCTAATCGTCGTGCTCGCGGACAGGCGCGAGCGCACCGCGCTCGTATTCGATGAAATCGACGCGGGCATCGGTGGGGCCACCGCCGCCGCGGCCGGCGTCCGGCTCGGCCGCCTGGCGCGCGAAACACAAGTTGTCGTCGTTACGCATCTTGCGCAAATCGCCTCATGGGCCGACGCCCATTACGCGCTGCGCAAGCACGAGCGTGCGCGGTCGACCACCGTCGCGTTGGAAGGCCTCCACGGTGCCGACGCCCGCCTTGCGGAAATCGCCCGCATGCTCTCCGGCGATGCCACGGCCGTGTCGCTCGAGCACGCGGCAACCCTCGTTGCGGGTGCGCGGCGGGCTTGATGTCACTGGCGATTTTTGCGCGGCGCGTCCCAACGAATCCCCAGAATTCCGTCCTACAACGTGAGGAGCCGATGAAATTTTACGCCGCGCGGGCGGGCCGCACGGCGGAAAGGCCGACACCTCGAGTATGTACGGACGGCGACGGTGGCTCGGAATGGTCGCGGCGGCGGCGCTCGCGTTCGGGCATGCCTGCGTCGCGGCGGCTGACGAGGGAGTGCCGCTCGCGCCGGCCCCGCCGCTCGATGCGGTTCTCAGCCGGCTTGCTGCGGATCCGGTAACGCCCCGCGAATACACGGCGAACGTCGACCTGCACGTGAAGCTCCGCGTCTTTCCGTTCATTCGTCTCACGCTTCACGGCAACTCGTCGTACAAGCGGCCCGGGTTGTATCATTTCGTCTTTCGCGGCGTGCCGAAGGCGGCGGAGAAATTCAACGACCTGAACTACGACCTCGGCGACCCCTCGAAATGGCCGGCGCGCTACGACATCGCATTCGCCCCGCAAAGCACGCCGGCGCTTCCGGTCATCCGGCTGACGCCGAAGGTCCGCGGCATGGTGAAGACCCTTGATGTCGCCGTCGAGATGAGCAAGGGCCACCTGATGAAGGCGACGTGGTCGCGCTTCGACGGCGGCACGATTACGCTCGTCCAGAAATTCGCGCCGGTCGGCGACCGCGAGATCGTCGCGCAGCAAACGGCGACCATCGACATCCCGCACATGAAAGCGGAGCTGAGCGCGAACTACGAGGATTTCGTCGTTGCCGGAATCCCGGTCGTCGCGGGAGTCCCCGCGGACCGCTAAGCGCGCGTACCGCCGGGCAGGCGGTGGATCTTCAAGACGTTCGTGCCGCCCGCACCGACCGGCATGCCGGTGGTGATTGCGATCGTTTCCCCGGGGGCGGCGAGTTCTTCGCTCACGACACGCTGCTCGGCAATTTCGATTAGCGTCTCGATGTAACGATAGGTCTGCACGACGAGCGATTCGACGCCCCACACCAGCGCCAAGCGTCGGGCGACGTCGACGAGCGGCGTAATCGCGATGATCCGCGCCTTCGGCCGGAACGACGATATGTGGCGGGCCGTATTGCCGGTGGTCGTACCGGTGACGATGAGGTCGAGGCCTAAGGTTTCGGCAGACCGCGCGGCCGCCTCGGCGATGGACGTGCCGATTTCTTCGTCGGTTTCCTTGCCGCCCGCGCCGCTCGTGCGTTTCTTGCGCGCTTCGCGGTAGGGATACCGCGCTTCCACCTGCCGCGCGACGGTCGCCATGACCGAAACCGCCTCGATGGGGTACGCGCCTCGTGCGGTCTCACCGGAAAGCATCACCGCATCGGAGCCGTCGAGGATGGCATTTGCCACGTCGGTGACTTCGGCGCGCGTGGGCCGCGCGTTGACGATCATCGATTCCAGCATTTGCGTCGCCGTGATCACCGGTTTGCTCGCGCGATTCGAGCGCGCGATCAAATCTTTTTGGATGAGCGGCACCTCTTCCATCGGCATCTCGATGCCGAGATCGCCCCGCGCGACCATAATCCCGTCCGAGGCATCGACGATCGCGTCGATGTGGTCCAGCGCTTCGTGCTTCTCGATCTTCGCGATGACCGGCACGGTGCGGCCGCGTTCGGCGATGAATGATTTCACGCGCGCAATGTCAGCCGCCGTGCGGACGAAGGACACGGCGACCCAGTCGACGTTGTTGTCGAGGCCGAACGCGAGATGCTCGAGGTCGCGCTCGGTCACGGCGTCGATGTCGAGGGAACCGTCGGGATAGTTGATGCCCTGCTTCGCGCGCAAGTCGCCGCCCGTCTCGATTTTCGTGCGGATCTCGCTGCCGTCGACAGCCATAATGCGCAGTGCGATGGCGCCGTCGGCGAGGTAAATTTGCTTGCCGTTCGCCACGTCGCCCGGCAAGTTCGCATACGATACGGAGACGCGCTCGGCGGTGCCGCCGACGGCTTGCGTCGTCAGCGTAAAATCCGCGCCCGCAACGAGTTTGACCGACGCCGTGCCGTCCGCAAGCGGACCGGTGCGAACTTTGGGTCCCGGAAGGTCTTGCAGGATGGAGACGTGGATTCCGAGCTCGCTTGCGATGCGGCGCACGTCCTCAATCACGGCGCGGTGCTCGTCGTGAGTGCCGTGCGAGAAATTGAGCCGCGCAACGTTGACGCCGGAGCGAAAAAGTTCTCGAAGCGTTGCGGGATCGCGCGACGCGGGACCGATCGTCGCGACGATCTTCGTACGTTTTTTTGCCAGCGGGGCCACGCCGCGTTCGCTTCGGACGCCCGCCCCACGGTCCCTAGGCCCGCCGCCCGAAACGTGGGAAAGGTTTGATTTCGCCGATATCGAGGAGCCATAGGCCGAAGTTTACGTTAGTAAATCAGGCCTTTGGCGACGAAGAGATCGGCGAAATCAGGCCTTTCTCTAGACGAAGCCGGCTTTGATGGCGTATACAGCGGCCTGCGTGCGCGCCGATACGTTCAGCTTCGAGAAGATCCGGCTGATGTAATTCTTCACGGTCTTCTCGGAGAGCCGCAGCTTGCCGCTGATCTCCTTATTCGAGAGTCCGCCCGCAATCAGCCGCAAGATGTCGGATTCGCGCGACGTCAAGTCGGCGAGCGATGAGCCGGCGCCGAGAAAGCGGCGTTTGAACATGCCGCCCGCCACTCGGGGGTCGACGTATGACGAGCCCGCAGCGAGCACGCGAAACGCGACATCGAGTTCGCTCGGGCTGATGTCCTTCACGACGAACCCGTCGGCGCCCGAGGCGATCGAGCGCTGCATCACGTCGGGATTCGGGAAGCTTGACAGGACGCAAAAGCGGACGGTCGGGACGGCACTGCGGGCGATCGCCAAAGCGTCGGCGACTTCGTGTGTCGCGTTGTCCAAGCCGAAAACGATCAGGTCGGGGCGGGTGCGCCGCATGTCTTCGGCGGTGACCGAGGGCGCGTCGCCGACGACGCGGACCAGCGGATTCTCTGCGAGGAAGGCGTGCAAGGCCTTCGCGATTAGGGCTTGACGTTCGATGACGAACGTCCGCAAGGGGACAAAATCGTGCGCTACCATCGTACTAAAATACTCCTCTTCGCCTGCACCAAACGGTGCGCCGGAAAGAACCGTCGCGGCGTATGCTTGAGTATTGAGCCGGAATGCAGGCGTTCAAACCCCTCTAAACCAGGGATTTCAACGGCCGATGGTCCGACGTCAAGTGACCCGCGATACAGTACGCACTCCGTGGGAGAAGCCCCTGTCACCAGCACAAAAGGGCCCCCGGGCGGCTAGCCCTAGGCCCCTTCACGTCGTTCGGTCCGGCCATGACCGGACGGATTTGGCCTACAGGCCGATCAGCGTGCGCAGGCCGTACAGCAGGCTCGTACCGATGCTGAAGTTCTGGTTGCGCCCGCCCGTCGCGGGAACGTAGACCAGGTCGTTTTTCTTCAGCACGAGGTCTTTGCTGAGATCGCCTTTCTTGAGCACGTCGTAGAGATTGACGTTGTAGGTTTGCACGGTGCCGTCGTCGGCTTGACGGCGCACGCTGACGTGGTTGAGATCCGCGTTCGAGTTCGTTGAATTTCCGGCACGCGCGAGTGCCATCGAAAGGCGGTCGCCTTCCCGCACGGTGACGTCGCCCGGATGATCGACCGCGCCGAGGACCTGCACGTTCAACGTCAACGGGCTCGGGATGTAGACCGTTGTTTCGTCGCCCAAGGCCACGTTTTGCGTCGTGTCGCCGTCGTGCAGCAATGCCTGCAGCGACGCTTGACTCACTTGGCCTTTGTCGTTGGCGATCCGCGCTGCGGGCAGTGCGCCGTCGGTAAGGCCGAGGCCGCCGGCGCTGGCGAGAGCGTCCGTCAAGTGGCTGCGCGCCGCGAGCTCATACTTGCCGGGGGTTTTCACGTTGCCCAGAACCAGCACGTTGATCGGGCCTTCCTTCGCAACGACGACCGTGACTTGCGGATGCCGCAAATATTTCGATAAACCCGTCGAGAGCGTTAACGCCGCTTGCGTCGGCGTTTGTCCCGCCAGGCGCACTTCGCCGAGGAACGGATAACTGATCGTTCCGCTCGGCAGTATCTTCACGTTTTGCGAGAGATCTTTCTCGCCATAGACGACGATGTTCAATTCGTCGCCGCCGTGCAGCTTGTAGGTGTCGTCGGCTGCAAACGCCGGTGCGTTCGCGATGCTCAACAGGATGACGAAGATGAAAGACAGCAAACGGCGCATGGCAGATTCCTTCCGACGAAATGTCGCTTCTCACCCTTACCGCAAGCCGACGCCGTTGGCACGGAGCGAGTTTCCCTCTTAACGAGGACTTGCGGCTTATTGATTCACAGCTTCAGGCAGGCGCTCGGAAAAAAGTGATCCCGCACAGGGTGCGCCGCTGGTCGGCGCTTGCCGCTGCCGCCGTCCTGTTCGTGCTGGCGTGCGACGGCCGGTTCTACGAACTGACGGATCCCCTCACGTCCCCCCACGGGGCGCTCGTGTTGCGCAAGCTCGAGAGCGTCCTCGCTTTCGCGTTCGTCGGCGGTCTCGCGACGAACTCGCCGTGGGCCGGCGCCGCGGTCGTGGCCCTCTTCAGTGCCGGCATCGAGCTCGGCCAGGAAGTGACCGGATCGCCCGAGTCCGCGCGAGTGCATGCCTTCGACATCGCATGCGGGGCCTTCGGCGGCTTCCTCGGTCCCCTCGTCGCGCGGCGCCGCTGGCGCTGACCGCCGGTGCCGGTCAACCGCCCGCCGCAGCGTGCCCATGAGGACAAGGGGCGTGCCACGTTCGCTGGCGGCGCCTGCGCCGGCCGGATGATCATTGCCGGTGCGTTGACCGGCATGCCCGCGATGCTCGTATACGCCGGCAGCGGACCGTGGCAATCGACTACCACACGTATTTCTTCGCGATCTTCACGATGCTCGCGGCGTATTTCGATTGGCGGACCATCGCGCTTTTGGCCGCGCTGACCGCAGGGCATCATCTCGCGCTCGATCTGCTTTTCCCGCGGGTGTGTTTCCCGACGGTGGCGGCCTGGGGCGCGTCGCACTGCACGCCGTGATCGTCGTCGCGGAATGCGGCGTACTCTTTTGGATGACCGGCTACGTCGCGAATGCGTCGGGGGAACGCGCCGAGCGGCTCGCGGCCGATCGCGAACGGCTGTTGCGTGAAACGCGCGCGGCGCTGCAAGCCGCCGGAGGATCCGCCGCCGACGTCGCGCGCGGCGACCACGAGCGCGAAGCGCTGCGCGAATCGAACGCGTTTCCGGCAGCAAATCGGCAGCGTCGTGCGATAGGTGTCGGCGGCCGCAAACGACATGAGTTCCGAGGCGTCGGTCTCGCGCGACGCGAGCCTGGAAACCGGCGGTCACGCCTTGCGACGACCGCGGTCGCAGGCGCGGCGCGCACGGGCGAATACGGCCGCGGTTTTTGCGGTCGTCGCCGATGAAGTCAAAACGCTTGCCGAGCAGACGGGTTGGCGACACGCGAGATCGTCGACGTCGTCAATACGATGCAGCACGCGGCGGACAAAGCCGTCGCGGCGATCGGCGACATTGCGGCGACCGTCACCGACATTCAAGCGATCGCGACGCAAGTCTCGACCGCCATCGCGCAGCAGACCGATTCGACGCGAGACATCTCGGTCAGCGTGCGTCAGCGGCGATGGGCGCCGCCGATGTCAGCTCCGCGATGAGCGACGTGGCGGCTCGCGGCGACGTCGTCACCCGCATCGCGGAGCGCCTCGATACGATGGCGCGCGAAATGCAATCGCACGGAGCACGTTTGCACGACGATGCTGAGGGCTTTATTGTCGCGCTGGGCGAGACGTCGCAGCAGACGCTCGAACTGCGAGGGCTCGAGCCGATGGGACTTGTAAGCTCCCGTGCGTGACGTCAGACCCGCACCTCCGCCGCCGCTTCGCGGCGAGCTATGGACTTTCGCTGGTCGTTCACGCGCTGGCGTTTCTCTTGTTGCTCGTGCTGCTGGCCGTCGACTGGGGCGGCTCTTCGAGCGAAACGCCGCCGCCCGATAAGGTCACGGTGGTGCGTGCGGAACAAAGTGCGCCGCCCACCGCCGCTCCACAGACGCCGCGCCCGCCCGCGCCGCGGCGGCGCGCGCCGGCGCCGAAACCGGTCGCGGCCGCGCGTCCGCAACGTCCGCGCCGTCACGTCCCGACGCCGCCGCCCGGCAAGCCGGAGTTGGCGCGCATGGTGCAAAATGCCCCCGCGCAGCCGACAGCGCGCCCGACGCTCGAACCGACGTTTCCGCCGACGTCCGCGCCGCAGCGG
>JBHEMQ010000005.1:0-20830 GCA_046262475.1 Candidatus Velthaea sp. | reverse complement strand
GCCCACCCTCGCGCCGACTGCGGCGCCGACGGCTGTTCCCACCGTCGTGCCGACGCGAGCGCCGACGGCGGCGCCGCCGACCGCCCCGGCGGCCGCGCCGACCGAGGCACCCACACGTGCACCGACGGCGGCGCCGGCCGCGGCGCCCACGGCCGTGCCGACGGCTGCCCCAACCTCCGCGCCGAGAGCCGCACCCGCGACGGCCCCGCCGAGCCTCGCGGCGACGGCGGCACCCGCTGCGACCGTCGCGCCGGGAACCGCGGCGACCGCGGCGGGTTCGCCGCGGCCGGAATCGACGGCGGGCGCGCCCGCATCCTTTGCTTCCGCCCCGGCGACGGCGGCGCCGCGCCCGGCCGTGGCCGCGTCCGCGGCCGCGGCCGCTGCGGCCTCACCGGCGCCGACGCGGTCGGGCCCGATGTCGGTGAACGACCGGCTGAAGCAGCTTTCGCCGCAAAGCAACGTCGATTACACGCCCAAACGCGTGCCCGTGTTCGACCCGAACGCCATCCGCGACCCGGTCATCTCCGGCTACGAAGCCGCGCTGGCGCCGCCGGCGGACGTGTTGGCGCAGACGTTCGGCATCGTCCGCTGGCGGCGGACGGCGGCCGGCGCCGACTTCATCGAATACGTTTACGAGCACACGAACGTGCTCGGCATCCCCGCGTGCAAGGCGTACCGGATCACCGAGCATCCGCTCTTGCCGGACGTACCCGACATGCGCAAGAATCCGCCCGCCGGGCGGCAGCTCGCGCCGGCGACGAACGAAACAGTCACGATCGTGCCCTGCCATGCGGACAGCTACGAGCACGTCGCGCCGGGCTCGCTCACGACACCGGTGCCGCGCCGCATCGAGCCGTCGCCGCGGCCGTCGCCGCTTGCATCGCCGCCCTGAAGCGCGTATACTCGGGCCGGAATCCACGAGAAGCGCGCCGCCAGGCGCGCTTCTCGCATTGTCGGGGGAAGGAGGAGCCGTGTCGTTTTCGTTCGAGCCGACGGCGTTGGCGGACGCTTTCGAACGCGTCGTGCACGGGCTGCCGCATCAACCCGAATTCCGCAGTGTTGAAGTCGTCTCGAGCGGTGCTCGGCGCCGACGCGACGGCTTTGCCCTGTCCGTCATGGTCGACAAACCCGGCGGCGTCGACGTTGCGACGTGCGAGCGCATCGCGGCGTGCATCAACGTCGCGCTCGAAGCATTCACGGAACCGTACACCTTGGAAGTCGAGTCCGCCGGCGTCAACCGTCCGCTGGTCAAAGCGTCCGACTACGAACGGTTTTCCGGCCAAAACGTCCGCGTGCTGAGCACCCTGCCGATTCACAACGCGAAAACGCATCGCGGCCGGCTTGCCGGCGTGCGCGGAACGGCGATCATTCTCGAGACGCCGCAAGGCGAGTTACCGATTCCGCTCGACGTCGTCAAGTCGGCGAACATCGAATATGACATCCGCGCCGACTTGCAGCGCGCGAAACGCGAAAAGAAAGATCAACGATGAATGCAGAAATGATCGCGGCACTCCGCGAGATAGAAACGGAGCGCAATATCAGCTTCGAGATGCTGCTCGAGGCACTGGAGGCAGCGCTGATATCGGCGTACAAGCGCAACTTCGGCGGCGAAGCCAATGCGATCGTGACCATCGACCGGCAGACCGGCGAGTATAAGGTGTACCACCGCCGCACCGTCGTGGACGAGGTGACGGATCCGAAGCTCGAAATCGCAAAACCACAAGCGGGTTCGCGCTACGAGCCGGGCGACTTCTACGACGAGGAAGTCACGCCGAAAGACTTCGGCCGCATCGCCGCGCAAACCGCGAAACAAGTGATCGTGCAGCGCATCCGCGAGGCGGAGCGAGACACCGTCTTCAACACGTACTCGGCGAAGCTGCACGACATCGTGCTCGGCATCGTGCAACGCTACGAGCAGCGCAACATGTTCGTGCTGCTCGACAACAAGAACGAAGCGCTCTTGCCGTTCTCCGAGCAAGTGTCGCGGGAAAACTACCGCATCAACGACCGCATCCGCGCCTACGTGCTCGACGTTCGCAAGACCAACAAAGGTCCGCTCGTCGTGCTGTCGCGTGCCGCCGAGGGACTCGTGCAACGGCTGCTCGAGTTCGAGGTGCCGGAGATCCAGGACGACATCGTCGAAATCATGGCAATCGCGCGCGAACCGGGTTCGCGCTCGAAGGTGGCTGTTCACTCGAAGCGCTCCGACGTCGATGCCGTCGGCGCGTGCTTGGGCCCGAAATCTTCGCGCATCGCCAACGTGTCGGACGAATTGCGCGGCGAGAAGGTCGACGTGATCCGGTGGGCACCCGATGCGGAAACATTCATCTCGAACGCGCTGGCACCGGCCAAGGTTCTCGGCGTCGAGCTGTTCGAGGACGAGGGCGTCGCGCTGGTCACCGTCCCTGACTACCAGCTGTCCCTCGCCATCGGACGCGAGGGGCAGAACGTGCGGCTGGCCGCGCGGTTGACCGGCTGGCGCCTCGACATCACCAGCGAAGCGGAAGCGGCCGAAGCGCGCGAGCGCTACATCGCCGAGCGCTCGCATCGCACCGGCGAGGAAGCCGTCGCCGTCGAAGAAACGGAGGCGGTGCCCGTCGCGCCGGACGGCGCGGCGGTGCCGGAAATCGATGACGACCTGCTGCGCAAGCTCGAAGAGATCAAACGGGAAATGTTCGAGACGTAGGTGGCGGCCGTGCCGGAGCGAACGTGCGTCGGTTGCCGCGTACGCTTTCCGCAGCCGGCCCTGCGGCGCTTCGTCCGCGGCGCCGGCGGGTGGCTTGCCGATCGGGACCGGCGCAGCGACGGACGCGGCGCGTATCTCTGCTCGCGCAATTGTGCGGAACGCGTTGCAAAGAATAAGCGTTATCCGGGGTTAAGTAGAGAGGCTCTGCTACAATGGTAACCGGCAGCGCCCTCGGGGAATCGCAAATGTATTAACAACTTTGAGCGTGCGCACGGCTTAACGGCCTCGCGCGTCAGCGGGGAGCGCAGCGAGTCAGCGGCGCTTCCAAACAGGACTTGCATGGCAACCGGTAAGGTACGAATTTTCGAGCTCGCAAAAGAGCTCAATATGACCTCGAAGGACATGATCGCTCTCTTTGGGCGGCTTGGCCTAGAAGCGAAAAATCAGCTCAGCGTCGTCGAGCCGAAGGTCGCAGACCTCTTACGAGCACAGCTCGGCAAGGCCGCCGCCGCCAAGGCGCAGCCCGCCAAACCGGCGATCGCCGCGCCGGCCCCGCCGTCGGAGGCGCCCGCCGCCGCGCCCGCGGCGAAGGCGCCGCCGCGCCCGCGGCCGGCCGCGCCGGCCGCCGAGGCCGCGCCCGTGGCACAACTGAAGCCTGTTCCCGCGACCTCGCGCAAGGCCGCGCCGCCCGCGCCTGCAGCGATTGCGCCTGAAGTAGCGCCCGCGGCCGTCGCGGCGGCGGTCGAGACCGCGCCGCCGCCCGTCGAAGCGGTCATCGTCCCGGAAATGCCCGCGCCGAAGCCGCCCGCGCCGGCCCGACGCCCGCCGCCGCCCGCCGCCGAGTCCGCCCCGATGCCGACGCTGAAGCCGGTTCCCGCCGGCCGGTCGTCGATCGTGCCGCCGCGTCCGGCGGCGCCGCGGCCGGACGCCGTGAACCCCAACTCAGCGGCGCCGGGTCCGCAGAACGGGATCCCCGGCCGTCCCGGCGTCGCGCCGCGGCCCGGTCAGGGCATGCCCGGCCAAGGCTATCAACAACGTCCGCCGGCGGCGCCGGGCGTACCCGGTGTCCCCGGCGCGCCCGCCGGACGGCGACCGATGTCGAACGGTCCCTTCCGCCCGCTGGCGCCGCCGGGTCCGCGTCCGTTCACGCCACGCCCGCCCGGAGCGCCCGGCGCCCCGGGAGCACCGGGAGCGCAAGGACCGTCGCCCAGCTCCGGCGGTACCGGCGGCCGGCCCGGCCGTCCAGGCGGCCGCGCCTTCGGCGACGGCGGCTCGAAAAAAGACCGCGAAAAAGACATGCTCCTCGAGAAGTCGCGCCAGCGCAAGCGCGGCTCGCTCGATGCCGCTCCGGCGATTCCGCCCGTGCATTTGGAGAGCATCGAGATTCCCGACGTGCTCACGGTGCAAGAACTCGCGAATTCGATGATCTTGCCCGCCGCCGACGTCATCAAAGAGCTCTTCAAGATGGGCACGATGGCGACGATCAATCAGAACATCTCGTCCGATCAAGCCATTGCGGTGGCGAAGAAGTTCGGCTTCAACGCGATCGTGAAGGAAGCGGGCGAAGAAGTCGTCGTCGAGCAGGAAGAAGATAAACCGGAACTGCTTACCGCCCGGCCGCCGGTCGTTACCGTGCTTGGCCACGTCGATCACGGCAAGACCTCACTGCTCGACAAGATTCGCAGCGCCTCCGTCGCTGCCGGGGAAGCCGGCGGGATCACGCAAAAAATCGGCGCGTACACGGTCGACAAGGACGACCGCAAAATCACCTTCATCGATACACCCGGTCACGAGGCGTTCACGCAGATGCGTGCGCGCGGTGCGAAGGTTACCGACGTCGCCATTCTGGTCGTAGCGGCCGACGACGGCGTCATGCCGCAAACGCGCGAGGCGATCTCGCACATTCGCGCGGCAGGCGTGCCGATCGTCGTCGCTATCAACAAGATGGATAAGGAAGACGCGCAGCCCGACCGCGTCAAGCAGCAATTGACCGACGAAGGCCTCCAGCCCGTGGACTGGGGCGGTAAGATCGAGATGGTGCAGGTGTCCGCGCGGAACGGAAACGGCATCGACACGCTGCTCGAAACCGTCCTGCTCGAAGCCGATCTCAAGGAACTGCGCGCGAACAAGAACCGCCGCGCGAACGGCGTCGTCATCGAGTCGGCGCTCGACCGCGGCCGCGGCGCCGTGGCCACGGTGCTCGTCCAGAACGGCACGCTCCGCGTCGGCGACGTCGTCGTCGTCGGTGCGGCGTACGGCAAGATCCGCGCGCTCGTCGACGACAAGGGCAAACAAGTCAAGAAAGCAGGACCGTCCATTCCGGTCGAGATCATGGGGCTCTCCGACGTTCCGGCCGCGGGCGACACGCTGATGGTCGTCTCGGACGAGCGCGCCGCGCGCGAAGCCGCGGCGAAACGGTCGACCAAACGGCGCGATGTCCGCGTCGCGGCGACGTCGGGACCGCGCGTGTCGCTCGAAACGTTCATGCAGATGCCGGCCGACGGCGGTCAGAAGACGCTGAATCTCGTCATCAAGGCCGACGGTCAAGGTTCGGTCGAAGCGCTGCGCACGCGCGTCGAGGGTCTCTCGACGGGCGAGGTCGGCATTCGTGTGATCCTCGCCGGCGTCGGCGGCGTCACCGAAAACGACGTCAATTTGGCGTCGGCGTCGAACGCGGTGCTCATCGGGTTTAACATCCGGCCGGACGAGACCGTGAAACGCCTGGCCGAAAACGAACAAGTCGATCTGCGCTTCTACCAAGTCATCTACGACGTCGAAAACGACTTGAAGAAGGCCATGGTCGGCATGCTCGCACCGAAGTTCCGCGAGATCGTGCTCGGCCGCGCCGAAGTGCGCGAGATCTTCAAGGTCTCGAAGGTCGGAACGATCGCCGGGTGCTACGTCCAGTCCGGCAAGATCACCCGCAACTCGAAAGTGCGCGTGATCCGGGATTCGGTGGTCGCCTTTGACGGCGAAATCGAGTCGCTGCGGCGCTTTAAGGACGACGTGCGCGAAGTTGCGGAAAACTTCGAGTGCGGCATCCAGGTCGCGCGGTTCGCGGATCTCAAAGCGGGTGACGTGATTGAAGCCTGGACCTCGGAGTTGGTGGCTCCGGAGTTACAGCCCGCCTAGGCTTTGGTTGTTGTGGAGTTGAGCGCAGGGGGCCGCATGTCCGCGGCGGGGACGCTCGCGTTTTTCCATCCATGGAAAAACGCTGCTACCCAAAGATCCGCTCTCGCCCTCCGGGCTCCGCGGACTTATTGGAGTCCCCGCCGCGGACATGCGGCCCCCCGCGCCCAACGGCATGATGCCGGCGCTCCGCTGCAACTCCTACGTTTTTGCAGGAGTGGCGGCATGAGTAACGCCGACGGCGTTACTTTCGGTGGTGTGTTTGTGCTTCGCGTTTGTATGTTCGTTGCGCGTGCGTCGTGCGGGGACTTCGTGATGCGGCGCGATATCCGATGGAGATTTCTGCGGAATTCTCTGCTCGGTCTCGCCGGCGGGATCGCGTTGTGGAATCTAGCTAATCAGCGGTTCGATGTCCAGTTTTCGTTTGGAGCCGTGCTCGGCATTATGCTCGTCGTCCTGATCTTCGAGGTCATGCGCGTGGCGCGCCTGTGATACTGGCGGGAGTCGCGTGAAGAAAGAGCGCCAGGGGCGCATGAATCATGAGATTCAGCGTGCGCTCTCCAAGATAATATCGCAGGATCTGAAGGATCCCCGGATGGGGTTCACCACCGTCACGCGTTGCGAGATCACGCAGGACATGCATACGTGCAAGGTGTTCGTGTCCATCATTGGCGACCGCCATGCGGCGCGCCTAACGATGGACGCACTGAAAAATGCGACGGGCTTCATTCGCGGCGAACTGGGCGCTGCCGTGGAATTGCGGCACACGCCCGAACTTGTTTTCATCGAAGACCGGACAACGGAGCGGGCAATCGATGTTTTGAAAACGTTGGAGAAGGCACAAGTGATCGATGAGTAAGATGATGACGACGTCGGCGACGACGGAAGAGGTCGTGGCCGAGCTTCGCGCGCGCTCGTCGTTCGTGTTCGCTTCGCACGTGAAGCCCGACGGTGACACCCTCGGTGCGGGACTCGCCCTCGGGCTCGCGCTCAAGCGGCTTGGGAAGCGCGTCGGGTACTTCCAGCAAGATCCGGTGCCGCGAAATCTGCGCTTCTTGCCCGATGCGCAGTACGTCGCGCGCGATGTTCCCGCAGACTTGCCGGCGGACACCCTATGGGTCTTCTGCGATATGAGCGACTACGCGCGCGCCGGCGAATTTCTTCCGCCGATGACCCGCGAGCACATGCTCAATATCGATCACCATCTGGGCAATTCCAATTTCGCCAAACTCAACTACATCATCGAGACCGAGGCGTCTACCGGCACGTGCGTCATGCGCCTGTTGCAGGCGATGAACGTACCGATTACGGCGGACATTGCGACCAACTTGCTGACCACGATCATGACGGACACGGGCGCCTTCATGCACACCAACACGACGGCGGACGTGCTGCGGTTGTCGGCCGAATTGATGGAGGCCGGCGCGGACAAGCCGCTGATCACCGAAGAGATCTTCGCAAACAAACGGTTCGCCGCGACGAAGCTGCTCGGCATGGCGCTCGAGCGCGCGCAGCTCGACGACGACGGACGCTACTGCTGGACCTTCGTGGACGAAGCGATGCTGACGGCGTGCGATGCGGATGGCGAGGACACCGAAGAGATCGTGCAGCACCTGCGCGCGGTCGACGGCGTGGAAGCGGCGGCGCTCTTCAAAAACTTCGAGGGCGCCGTGCGCGTCAGCTTGCGTTCGAGCGGTAAGGTCAACGTGCAACTCGCGGCCGCATCGCTCGGCGGCGGGGGACACTTCATGGCATCCGGTCTCACGTACGACGGCGACCTCCAGAGAGCCATCTCGTCCGTGCACGCCGCTCTCAAGGCGCAGGGTCTGTAGGAGCGCTGCGCGCTCCGTGCTCGGCTTCGTCAACCTTTTCAAGCCGGCGGGGCCGACGTCGACGCAATTCGGCGCACGCTTGCGCCGCGTCTACGGCGGCCGCGATGCGCCCAAGCTCGCGGTCGGGCACATCGGAACGCTGGATCCCCAGGCCGCCGGCGTGCTTCCGGTTGCGCTCGGTCAAGCGACGCGCCTTATCCCGCTCATCGCAGATCGGCGCAAGGCGTACGTGTGCACCCTTGTGCTCGGCCGCGCCACGACGACAGGCGATGCGTCCGGCGAAACGCTCGCCGTGCGCGACATTCCCCGCGGCGACCTCGACGATCGCCTTGCGGCGGGCTGCGCGCAGTTCGTCGGTGCCATCGAGCAAGTGCCGCCGATGTACTCGGCCGTGCATCACGACGGTCAGCGTCTCTACGAAATCGCGCGCGCCGGCCGCACCGTCGAACGGCAGCGCCGCAGCGTCATGGTCTACGCAATCGCCGTCCTCGGCCGCGAGGGCAACGAGGTCCGGCTGCGCGTCGCCTGCAGCGAAGGAACCTACATCCGGGTCCTCTGCGAAGACATCGCAGCCGCGTGCGGCACCGTCGGGCACATGGGCGCCCTCTTGCGCGAAGCGTCGGGACCGTTCGTGCTGTATGAAAGCGTCATGCTTGACGAGGTGGCGGCGAATCCGGAAGCTGCGCTCGTACCGCCGGAACGCGTGATCCCGATACCGACCGTGGTGCTCGACCCGCGCAAAGCGACCGATTTCCGCGCGGGCCGCATGATTCCGCTGCAAAATCCGCTCGCGGACAAGCACGTCTTCGTGCGCGACGCCGCGCGCGCGCTGGTGGGTATCGGCGAAACGGTGGGCACGCTGCTCGCGCCGCGCAAAGTGTTCTTGTGAAGCTGTATCACGCCTTACCCGGCGGCGCCGCGTATCGTGCGCTGCGGGCGGCGCATCCGCTCGTGCTGGCGATTGGTTTTTTCGACGGCTTTCACCGCGGTCATCGTGCCATCGTGCGCGAGTTGTTGCGTGTGCGCGCGCCGGGCGAGCGCGCCGGCGTCTTGACGTTCCGCAACCATCCGGCGGCGTTTCTGCGGCCGGGTACCGAGCCGCCGCTGCTTGCGACGCTGGAGGAACGCATCAATGCGCTCGCACGCGCCGGCATCGATGAAGCCTTCGTTCTGCCGTTCGACGCGACGATCGCCTCGCTCGGGCCCGACGCGTTCTTGAACGACACGCTGGTCGGAACGATCGGCGCGCGCGCGATGATCGTCGGAGAGAACTTCCGGTTCGGCAAGCAGCGCGCAGGCGACGTCGGTTATGCACGCGGCGTGCTCGAAGCCGGCGGACGCGCGTGCTTCGGCGTGCCGAACGCGCGCGACTCGGGCGAACGCATCTCGAGCACGCGCATTCGCGCCGCGGTCGCCGCCGGCGACCTCGAGACGGCGGACCGGCTGCTCGGAGCGGCATTCGGGCTGCGCGGCACGGTCGGGCTCGGTCACGGACGCGGCCACGACCTCGGTTTTCCGACGGCGAACGTGGTCGTTCCAAGCGAAAAGATGCTGCCGCCGGACGGCGTGTACGGTGCCGTCGCGCGCCACGAGGGACGCGATTACCGCGGGCTCGTCTCCATCGGCACGAACCCGACGTTCGAGGGGACGTCGCGAACGGTCGAAGCGTGGCTGCTCGATTTTCGCGGGTCCTTGTACGGCGAGGAACTGAGCTTGCGTGAATTGCGGTTCGTGCGCGGGCAACAACGGTTCGACGGCGTCGACGGTCTGATGGAGCAAATGCGCGCCGACGCCGCGACCGTTCGCTTTCCGACCTTCACGTGAGGAACTCCATGCATCGTTTCGCCTCCGCCCTTGTCGTCGCCGCGGCGTTGCTGCCTGCCGCCGCACTTGCGATCCCGAAGGCGGGACAGCCGGCGCCGCCCTTCACATTGCCCACCGTCAACGGCAAGCCGCTCTCGCTGCAGTCGCTGCGCGGCAAGCCGGTGTATCTCAATTTTTTCGCGTCGTGGTGCGGCCCGTGCAACGAGGAAGCGCCCTTCATCGGCAAGCTCAGCGACAAATACAAAGCCAAGGGCCTCACGGTCGTCGGGGTCGACGAACTCGAAAGCGCGCAAAAGGCGCAGAGCTTCGTGACGCGCTATCATCTGCGGTACGGCGCCGTTATCGACGGTGATGGAAAAATGGGCCGCGATTACGGCGCGCTGGGTTTGCCCCTGCACGTTTTCGTCGACCGCAAGGGCGTCGTCAAAACATATCGCCTCGGCGAAATGGGCGCCGATGAGGTCGAGTCCGCGATCAAGGGGATCTTATGACGGCGAGCGCGCAGTTTCCGCAGGAACAGTCGGCGGACGGGCGTTTCCTGCGCCAATCCGACGCGTTTCGCCAGTGGGTTTCCGCCGACGGCCGAACCGGCTTCAAAGCGGAACCGGGCCGCTATCACCTGTACGTGTCGCTCGCGTGTCCCTGGGCGCACCGCACCATCATCGTGCGCGCCGTCAAAGGCCTCGAGGATGCCGTCGGCATGACGGTCGTCGATCCGGTGCGCGACGAGCGCGGCTGGGCTTTTCGTGATGGCCCCGGTCACTCTGAAGATCCTGTCAATGGCTTCAAGTTCTTGAGCCAGGCGTACGATGCGACCGACCCGAATTATCGCGGTCGCGTGACGGTCCCTGTGCTCTGGGACACACAAAGCAAACGCATTGTGAGCAACTCCGATGACGACATCATGCGCATGTTCGAGACGGAATTCGAGGCGTTCGCTCTGGATCGCGTCGATCTCTATCCGGCGGAGCACCGCCCCGCCATCGACGCCTTGAACGACGAGATCTATGAAACCGTCAACGACGGCGTGTACCGCGCCGGCTTTGCTTCGGCGCAGCGCCCGTACGAACGGGCGGCGCATCGCGTGTTCGAAACGCTCGATGCGCTCGAGGAGCGTCTCGCGGCGCGCCGGTATCTTTTCGGAATCCGGCCGCTCGAGACCGACTGGCGGTTATTCGTTACGCTCGTGCGCTTCGATGCCGTCTATTACGGCCATTTCAAGTGCAATCTGCGACGCATCGCGGATTACCCCAGTCTTTTCGGCTACCTGCGCGATCTCTATCAGACGCCCGGCATCGCCCCAACGGTCGACTTCGATCACATCAAGCGGCACTATTACTACACGCACGCCGACATCAATCCGGCCCGCATCATTCCGATCGGACCGCTGCAAGATTTGAGCGCGCCGCACGGCCGAGAACGCCTCGCCGGCTGACGGCCCCTACCGTTGCGGCTGCGCGCAGAGATCGATGGCCGCGCGCGCTTCCAGGCGCGTGCCCTGATAGTTGCGCGCGGCGAAGTCCTTGAGGGCTTGCGCGTAGTGCGCGTGCGCTTGCGGCAGCTGCGGCGCCTTGCGCGCGGCGCATTGCGCCAGCTGGCCGCGCGTGAGCGCGAGGAAGGCATCCGCATCGATCGCCGGCGCATCGGCACCGTACAGACCGATCGACGGTTCGCGCGGTGCCACCAGCGGCGCGGACGGCACCGGCAACGGGGCGGGCACGGAGTAGCGCAATGCCCGCGACCAGGCGTCGAGGGCGTTGCTGTTCGCGGCTGTAAGATCGCCCGCGCGCAGGCGTTCGATCGCCTTCGTGTATGCGAAGCTCGCGGCTTGCGCGGCCTGCGGGTTCTGCTGTTGCGCGCGGCTGATCGCGAGCATCGCGTCGAAGATCAGCGACGTCGTTTGATTCGTGACCGGCGGCGGCTTCGGCAAGTTGAGCGGCGCCACGACTTCGGCCGTGGCCGGAGCGGCGAGGGCCGCCGCCCCCAGCACTGCGCAAAGCCAACGTTTCATGCCGCGGCCACCGTGATCTCGCGGCCGTCGTAATCGACGTTAGCGATCTGCCCGTCCCGAATGTCGCCGCGCAGGATGGCGCCCGAAAGCGGGGTGGTGACGTGGCGGGCGATCGAGCGCGCGACGTAGCGCGCGCCGTTTCCGCTCGCGATGCTTTGCTTGGTCAGGTAGCTGCGCGCACCGTCGGTGAGGACCAGCGTCATCGAACGTGCGCCCAGGCGTTCGGCGAGCGCGCCGAGCTGCAGTTCTACGATCTTCTCGATTTCCGCGGGACCGAGATCGGCGAACACGACCACGTCGTCGATCCGATCGAGCAGTTCGCGGCGCAGATTACCCTCGACTTCGTCGCGCTCCAAGTTGCTCGTCAGGACGATCAGCGCATGCCGGAAATCGATGGTTCGGCCTTTCGCATCGGTCACGCGGCCGTCGTCGAGAATCTGCAGCAAGATGGCGGCGACGTCGGGGTGCGCCTTCTCGATCTCATCGAACAGCACGACGGAATATGGCCGGCGCCGTACGGCTTCCGTAAGCTGTCCCGGTTCGTCGTGCCCGGCATAGCCGGGCGGCGCGCCGAGCAGCCGCGAGATCGTGTGCTGCTCGGTGTATTCGGAAAGGTCTAGCCGGATCAGCGCGTCGTCGGTGCCGAACAGCGCCTGCGCCAGTGCGCGCGCCAGTTCCGTTTTCCCCACGCCGCTCGGGCCGATAAAGAGAAAGCCGCCGACGGGTTTGCGCGGATCCTTCAATCCGGCGCGCGCGCGCCGCACCGCTTCGGCGACGAGACGCACGGCGCTGCTCTGCCCGATCACGCGTTTTTCCAGCTGCGCTTCGAGCGCGAGCAGCCCGGCCCGCTGCGCGTCGGTCAACGTGCCTTGGGGGATGCCGGTCCAGCGCGACACCACGGCCGCGACGCGCTCCGCGTCGACATTCGAGAAGCCTTGCATCGATGCGGTGGCCGCGGCCTCGTCGATGACGTCGATCGCTTTGTCCGGCAGGTAGCGGTCCGCGATGTAGCGCGCGGATAGGGTCGCCGCCGCGTCGAGCGCGTCGTCGCCGATGGTCACGCGATGGTGCGTAGCATACTTCTCGCGCAGGCCGCGCAGGATCTCGGCCGTCTGCTCGATGGTCGGCTCATCCACCATCACTGGTTGAAAACGGCGTTCGAGAGCCGCATCGGATTCGATGTGCTTGCGGAACTCGTCGATGGTCGTCGCGCCGATGCACTGGAGTTCGCCGCGCGCGAGCTCCGGCTTGATCATGGAGGACAAGTCGAGCGAACCTTCGGCCGCGCCCGCCCCGACGAGCGTATGCAACTCGTCGATGAACAGCACGACGTCGCGCGCGGCGCGCTTCACTTCGTCGAGAATCCGTTTGACGCGGCTCTCGAATTCACCGCGGTATTTCGTCCCGGCGACGAGCGGCCCGAGCGACAGCGCGAGCACGCGTTTGTCGCGCAATGCCGCGGGGACGTTGCCCGCCGCGATGCGCTGCGCGAGGCCCTCGACGATCGCCGTCTTGCCGACACCGGGTTCGCCGATGAGGACCGGATTGTTCTTGCTGCGGCGCGCCAAAATGGAAACGACGCGTTCGACTTCGCGCTCGCGTCCGATGACGGGATCGAGTTCGCCGGCGCGCGCCGCCGCCGTGAGGTCGCGGGCGTATTGGCCGAGCGTCGGAGTACCGGAACCGCGAAAGAATCGCCCGAGGTCGGGCGGCGCCGGAGCAGGCCCGGCGGAACCATCCCGCCGGCCGAAGCGCTCGATGGCGACCGCGGCGCCCGCGAACAGCGTTGCCGCAGACAAAGCCGCCCCGAGGTACGGCAGCACCGCGCGCTGGCGCCGCCGCAAGCACTCGCTGCACACTTTCGCGCTCTGCCACCGCCCGCCGCGCAGCGCAAAATCACGCGTGTCGGCGGGGCGCTCGCGGCAAACTTCGCAGGTGTCAACCATCACAACCGTCGCTACCCGGCGGGAGCGGCCGGGGTTTCGTCAGCCCGCGATCACGTACGTCACCGTGATCGTCGACCGCACGTCGAGCGTGCTCGCCGGCAGGACGGTCGGAACCGGCGGAGACTCCGGCGCCGGAGCGGCGCGCGCGAACGTATCGAACGTCTGGAGCGGCAGCGGACGGCCGCCGCCGTCGTTGCCGATGTGCTGCACGCGTACGATGCGAACGTGCGCGGCGGCGGCAATCGTCCGCGCTTGCTCGAACGCGTCGTCGACCGCGGCGCCGAGCGCCAAGCGATTCATCGCTCGCGGGTCGCGAAATCCGTACGATACGCCGCCCACATTGGTCGCGCCGGCGGCGGTTGCCGCGTCGATGACGGCACCCGTCGTAGCGAGCGCGTTTACGGTGATCTGTACGCTGCGCGATACGACGTAACCGAACCGTTGAGCGACGTTCGGGCTCGGTTCTTGCGGCCGCGGATTGTAGTACGTGTTGAGATTCGTCGTGCGGAGGTTCGCGGCGGCAATGCCGGCCGCGCCGGCCTTCGTCGCCAGGTCGTTGTATCGCGTGTTGTTGTCGGAAAGGGCGCGCGCGGCGACTTCGTTGTTCGTGACGAGCGTGACCGTGACGACCGCCTGGTCCGGCGCGCGCGATACAACACCTTGTCCGGTCACCGTTAGGGTAGACTCGGGCGCGGTAGCGGCCGCGAGCACGGGCGTCGCGGCAAACGTGAAGGCGGCGGCGAGCGCCGCAGCGAGCGCATTCGGCTTCATGCCGGTGGAACGCAGCGGCCGCCGAGTTCGTCCGCACGTTTCGTCCCGGGCCTCACCGGGGAAGGAAGTTCTAGCGGTCGCGGCGAGGCGCCGCGTGATTTGACGGGGAGGCAAGGAACGGACATGGGAATTCTCAGCTGGTTGATCGTCGGGCTCATCGCGGGCTTCTTGGCGAAGTACGTTGTTCCCGGCGAGGGCCCCGGCGGCGTCTTGGGCGACATCATCATCGGTATCATCGGCGCGTTCATCGGTGGCTGGATCTTCAACGCCTTTGGTCACACCGGTACGACGGGACTCAATCTCTGGAGCATCATCGTGGCGTTTGTGGGTGCGGTCGTGTTGCTCTTCATCATTCGAGCAGTCACCGGCCGGCGCGGTGTCGCCTAGTACGACATAACTCGGAGCGTCGAACAGCCGCGCGCTCGTCGTTCGACGGGCGCGCGGTTCATTTTCGGGCGTCCGGAGGACACGGCACCAGGGCGCCTAAAGTGCATCGTTCCTTCTTCCAAAGCGAGAGGTAGCGCGGACCGCACCCATGTCGTACGTCATCACCGAACCTTGCATCGGCACGAAAGATAAATCGTGCGTCGACGTGTGCCCGGTCGACTGTATTCACGGCGGCGACGATGACAAGCAGCTTTTTATCGATCCGGAAGTCTGCATCGATTGCGGTGCTTGCGTCTCCGCGTGCCCCGTCGAGGCCATTTTCGCCGACTCTGACGTACCGGACAAATGGAAAGAGTACATCGAGATCAACGCGGACTTCTATAAGAACTAAGTCCGCCGGCCGGCGTTTTCCGGCGGCGGGCTGACGTGCGGCGCGCGGTCGAGCGCGAGTTGATGGACGATCCCGTCGATTCGCTTGCCGAACTCGAGCGCAACCTCGCCGACATCGAGTTTGCGAACGCGCGCTTCGGCGGTATCGGTCCCGTGCTCCGCGAAGTCCGGCGCGCGGGCGCGCGGACCGTTCTCGATGTCGGATGCGGCAGCGCGGACATTCCGCTCGCCGTCGCCCGCGATGGGGAGCGCCGCGGAGCGGACGTGCAGGTTACCGCCCTCGACCGCAGCGAGCAGATGCTGGCCATCGCGCGCCGGCGCACGCTCGGGCACCCCCGGTTGCGTTTCGTGTCCGGTGAGGGTACCGCGCTGCCGTTCGGCGACGGGCAGTTCGATGTCGTGACGTGCAATCTCGCACTGCATCATTTCGAGCCGGATGCGGCGTGCCGGCTGCTTGCGGAGATGCGCCGCGTCGCACGCGTGACGCCGCTGATTTGCGACTTGCGCCGCGCGCGCGCGGCGTATGCCGTCGTGTTGCTGTGGTCACGCCTGTCGACACGCAACCGGCTGACGCGTCACGATGCGCCGCTTTCCGTGTTGCGGGCGTACACGCCGGCCGAAGCGCTCGCGTTGGCGCGCGCGGCGGGGTGGCGCGCGCCGCGCGCGCGGCGCGAACGCTTCTTTCGCATGACCCTGCGCGACGCGGCGGCGTGAGCGACGTCATCGTCGCCGGCGGCGGTCCCGCCGGCGCAGCGACGGCCCTCCAGCTTGCGCGGGCCGGCGTCGACGTGACGGTGATCGAGCGCGCGCGTTTTCCGCGCCGTAAGGTGTGCGGCGAGTACCAGAACACGGGCGCGGTCGACGCGCTCGACCGGCTCGGTCTGCGCGATGCGGTGCGCGCCGCGGCGTCGCCGCTCGACGGCCTCCGGCTCGTTCCACCGAACGCGCCTGCGGTCGAATTGCGTTTTCCGCGCGAGGCGCTCGCGTGCGAACGTGCGACGCTCGACGCGCTCGTCCTCGACGCCGCTGCGGCAGCGGGCGCGCACGTCATGCACGGCCGGGTCGAAGAATTGCTTTTCGACGGCGCGCGCGTCTGCGGTGCCGTCGTGCGCGATGCGGGCGGTGTTCGCCGCGACGTACCGGGACGTTTCGTCGTCGGCGCCGACGGAAGCGGCTCCGTCGTCGCGCGCAAACTCGGCTTGACGCGGCCGCTGCGGGGGATCCGCCGATTTGCCGTCGGCGGCCACTACAGCGGGTTCGGCGACCTCGAGCGCCACGTCGAAATGTACGTCGGCGCCGGTGCATATTTTGCGCTGAACCCGCTCGACGCCGTGCGCACGAACGTCATGGTCGTGGTACCGGCGCGCGCGCTCGCCGCGTGGTCGGGCGACATCGACGACGGCGTGCGCGGGAAAGCTGCGGAAATCGCGGGCGGGCACCGCCCGTTCGAGCGCGCCGTGCGGATCGGACCGCGCGTCAGCATCGGTCCGCTCGCGCACCGCGTGCGGCGCACCATCGCGCCGGGCGCCCTGCTGGTCGGCGACGCCGCCGGTTTTCTCAATCCGTTCACGGGCCAAGGCGTGCTGCTCGCGCTCATCAGCGCCGAGGCGGCGGCGGCCGCCGTTCTTACCGCGCTGCGCGAGCGTTCGATGGAAGGCGCCGCGTTCGAGCGGTATGCGCGCGAACGCGCGAACGATTTCGCCATGCGCGCACGTTTAAGTGCGGTCGTGAGTTGTCTGATCGACGTCGCGCCGCTCGCCCGGCGGGCGGTGGCGCGCCTGCAGCGGTTTCCGGAGGCGGGCGTCGCGTTAATGGAGGCCGTCGCCGGCGCGTGCGCGCCGCAGCGCGCATTCGCCCCCGCCGTGCTGGGACGGCTGCTGCTGTGACGATTACCGAGACGTGCGTGGACGTCGCCGCATCGCCTGAAGCCGTCTACGCGCTGGCGTCAGCGACGGAGCGCTGGCCGCTGATCTTACCGCATTACCGGTACGTGCGCGTGCGCGCGGACGGTCCAGTGCGCACCGTCGAAATGGCGGCGTGGCGCGGTCCTTTCCCGCTGCACTGGGTGGCGGAGCAGAGGAACGACGCGGCGGTGCCGCACATCGCCTTCCGGCACCTGGCGGGTTGGACGCGCGGAATGGACGTTGAGTGGCAGTTCGAGCGCCGGGGCGGTTCGACGCGCGTCACGATCGTCCACCGGCTCGCGTTCGCGTTTCCGGTCGCAGCAGAATGGCTCGGCAAACACGTGGTCAGCGAGTTCTTCATCGACGGCGTCGCGCGCGCGACCCTCGCGTGCATGAAGCGCGTGGCCGAGGCGCCGGCCGCGTCGTGAACGGTGAACGGCGCCGCGTCGTGGTCACCGGTATCGGCCTCGTCACGCCGCTCGGCATCGGCCGCGCGGCATTTTGGCGGCGCATCTTGGCCGGGGACGTCGGCGTCACGGAAATCACGCGCTTCGATGCGAGCGCGTACCGCACGCGGATCGCCGCTCAAATCGACGACTTCGACCCGGCCGATTTCATCAGCGAGAAGCGCCGGCGGTGGACGGATCGCTTCGCGCAGTTCGCCATCGGCGCGAGCCGCCTCGCCTTCGACGATGCGGGCTTCCACGTGAACGGCGACGGTTCCGACATCGGCGTGTATTTGGGTTCCGCGCTCGGCGGCCTCGCGTTCGCGGACGAACAGCACGACGTCTTTCGGCGTGAAGGTTTGGACGCGGTGCGGCCCCTGCTCGCGATCTCGGTGTTCGGCGGTGCGGCCACGTGTAACGTATCGATGGAGTTCGGGCTCTGCGGTCCGAACGTCGCCAACGGCAATTCGTGCGCGTCCGGAACCGTCGCCATCGGCGATGCGTATCGCGCGGTCGCGCGCGGCGACGTGCGTGCGGCGCTCGCGGGCGGCGTGGAGGTGCCCCTCTCGCCGCTGATCTACGGTGCCTTCACCATTATCCGGGCGATGTCCACGCGCAACGACGCGCCGCGCGAAGCGAGCCGGCCTTTCGACTTGGACCGTGACGGCTTCGTGATGGCCGAAGGCGCGGGCGTCCTGCTGCTGGAGCGCCTCGACGACGCGCTGGCGCGCGACGCGCACATCTACGGTGAAATCCTGGGCTTCGGCCTCACGAACGACGCGCATCATATGTCTGCGCCGCGGCCGGACGGCACGATGAACGCCGCCGCGATGCGCCGTGCGCTCGATGAGGCGGGGCTGTCCGCGGCCGACGTCGACGCCGTCAACGCGCACGGCTCGGCAACGCCGCTCGGCGATAAGAGCGAAGCGTCCGCGCTGGGGTGCGTGTTCGGCGAGCGCGCGAGCGCCGTTCCGGTCACCGCCACGAAAGGTCAGCACGGGCATGCGCTCGGCGCCACCGGAGCGTGGGAGGCGGCGCTCGCGCTGCTCAGCATCGAACACGGCATCGTTCCCAAAACCGTGAACAGCGTCGCGGAAGACCCTGCGTGTCCGCTTGCGGTGACGCGCGAGGCGCTGCGCGTTGCGCCGCGCGTCGTTCTCAGCAACAGCGCCGGCTTCGGCGGCATTAACGCCGCGCTCGTCGTTCGCAAGTACGATCGCGATCGCTGAACCGCCGGTCTCCGTGCGGGACGCGCGCAAGCTGTACGACGCGACGCCGGCCGCGGTGCGCGCGCTGGACGGTGTCTCGCTCGAAGTGCAAGCCGGCGAGATGGTCGCGCTCGTGGGGCCGAGCGGCTGTGGCAAAAGCACGCTGCTGAACCTCGTGGGCTGCATCGACTTGCCCACGTCGGGTGAGGTGCTCGTCGGTGGCAATGCGACGAACCGGCTAGATGACGACGCACTGACCCGGCTGCGCCGCGAGCAAGTCGGAACGGTCTTTCAATTCTTCAATCTGCTGCCCGCGCTCAGCGTCTTCGACAACGTCGCGCTGCCGCTCGTGCTCGCGCGCGTTCGGCGCGAAACCGTCGGCGAGCGCGTCGCGGCGGTCTTGGCGCGCGTCGGTCTCACCGAGAGACGTGCGGCGTATCCATCGGAGCTCTCCGGCGGTCAGATGCAGCGCGTCGCGATCGCGCGGGCGCTCGCGATGACGCCCGATATCGTGCTCGCCGACGAACCGACGGGCAATCTCGATTCCGGCGGCGGTGCGGCGGTGCTGCAGTTGTTGCGCGGGCTCGCCGACCGCGGACAGGCGATCCTGATGGCGACGCATAGCACCGAGGCGGCCGCGATCTGCGACCGTACCGTTCGAATGCACGACGGACGCATCGTGAGCTGACCGTGATCCTGCTGCTCCGCGCGCTCGTGTTCGGTCACGTGCGGCACAATCGCCTGCGCACGCTCGTCACCATCGTCGCCGTCGCGCTCGGCGTTGCGATCGCGCTGGCGATCGACCTTGCCAACGCGACTGCGGTCGCGTCGTTCGCGACGAGCGTCAACGTGATCTCGAACCACGTCAACCTGCAGGTTCTCGGCGTCGGGGGCGGCTTTTCCGACGGCACGATCCTGCGCGTGCAGCATCTCGCCGGCGTCCGCTTCGCGAGCCCCGCGATCGAGGACGGCGTTGCGATCGGCGCGCGGCCGGGCGATTCGCTTTCGGGCGAAATCTTACGCGTTTTGGGCGTCGACATGCTGCGCCCGCTCCCGGGCGAGGAAACAGGTGCCCTCGGGACACCAGGTTCCACCGTGCGCGGTGCCGGCGCGGCGGATCCATGGGCGCTGGTGAACGGCCGCGGCGCGTTTGTGAGTGAACGCGTAGCGCGGACGTACGGACTGCGGCAGGGCGGCCGCATGCACGTGCTCGCGGGCGGCCGCGACGTCACGCTCGTCGTTGCCGGCATCATCCCGCCGAGCGCGGCCGGCGTCGACTCGAGCGTCGTCTTCGTGGACATCGCAACGGCGCAAGAGATTTTCGGAAAAGTTGGGCGCCTCGACCGCGTCGATCTCGTCGTCGATCCCGCATCGCTTGCCTCGACGGCTGCAGCGGTGCGCCGCGTCATTCCACCCGGTACGCGCGCCGTCGAGCCGGCGGTACGAACCGGCGAGATCCGGCGCATGCTGCGCAGCTTTCAATTGAATCTTGCGGCGCTCTCGTACATCGCGCTGCTTGTCGGCATGTACCTCATCTACAACACCGTCGCGATCTCCGTGGTTCAGCGGCGGCCGGAGATCGGAACGCTGCGTGCGCTCGGTGCACGGCGCGGCGACATTTTCCGAACGTTTCTCGCGGAAGGCGCGTTGTTCGGGACGTGCGGTTCGCTTGCGGGCCTCGCGCTCGGGGCCGTGCTCGCGCAGTTTTCGGTCGCTGCCGTTTCACGCACGGTCGACACGCTCTACGTCGCGAGTCACGCGGACCGCGTCGTCTACGATCCGCTCGTGCTGCTGCGCGTTTTCGGCATCGGCGTCGGCATGGCGCTCCTCGCCGCGGCCGTTCCCGCACGGGAAGCCGCTGCCACCGTACCGGCGGTTGCGATGCGCGCCGCCGGATTCGAGCGGCGGCGCAGCGGCGTCCCGGCGCGTGCCGCGCTCTGCGGCGCCGCGCTCTGCGCGTTCGCGTGGCTGTGCACCCGCGCGCCGGCAATTGACGACGTGCCGGTGTTCGGCTATGTCGCCGGCCTCGCCATCATTTTCGGCGGTTCGCTGTTCGCGCCGGCAGCAGTTGCGGGAACGGCTCACGCGGGTACGGCGTGGTTCGCCCGGCGGTTTCCCGCCGCGCGGCTCGCCGCCGGCAATCTCGGATCGTCCCCGGTGCGCAACAGCGTGGCGGTCGCCTCCCTCATGATCGCCATTGCCATGATGGTCGCCATCGCCGTTTTGATCGGATCGTTTCGTACGACGGTGGTCGCGTGGGCGAACGACACGCTGAAGGCCGACCTCTTCGTGCGAC
>JBHEMQ010000004.1:0-55243 GCA_046262475.1 Candidatus Velthaea sp. | reverse complement strand
GGCTTGCGGCGCGACGATGTGCATGCCGAGGAGAAGATCCGTTTTGCCGTCGCCGATGAGCTTGATGAGACCATCGGTTTCGTTCATCGTGCGCGCGCGGCCGGAGGCGATCAGCGGAAACTTGCCCACCTTGACGTCGTAGCCTTTTGCCTTCGCTTCCTCTTCGGAAAGACCGACCGTCGCAACTTCCGGATCCGTATACACGCAATTCGGAATCGCAACCGGATCGAACGCCGACGACTTGTCGCCCGAGATCACTTCGGCCGCGACGACGCCCTGCTTCATCGCCCGGTGCGCCAAGAGGGGCGCGCCGGTGACATCGCCGATCGCGTATACGCCCGGAACGCTCGTCTTCATCTGCTGGTCCACGTCGATGAAGCCGCGCTCGTTGACGGTTAGACCCGCGGCCGCGAGATTCAGCGTGTCCGTGACCGGTCGCCGGCCCACCGCGACGAGGACCATATCGAACTCGCGCGTTTCCGGCTTGCCGTTGGTGGCCTCGCCGTTGATCGTCGCTTTGACGAGCTGCCCGCCTGTTTTTTCGAGCGCTTCAACCTTCGTGTTCAGTGCGAATTCAACGCCTTGTTTTTTCAAAATGCGGCCGAGGGTGCGCGAAATCTCGAGATCGGTACCGGTCAGCAAATTCGCGAGCGCTTCGACCACGAGCACCTTCGCGCCCATGCGCGTGTACACGGTCGCAAACTCGAGCCCGATCACGCCGCCCCCGACGACGAGCAAATTCTTCGGAATGCGCTTCATCTGCACGGCGTCGTCGGAGTTGACGATGGTGTCACCGTCGCGCGGCCACGCGCGGACGTCGATCGGCGCGGAGCCGGTTGCGATGACTACCGCTTGCGCCGTGTACTCGTCGCTGCCGCCGTCTTTTTTGTTGAGGACGATGGTGTTCTTGTCTTTGAACGAGGCATCGCCGTACGCGAAGCTTACGTTGTTCGTCTTGAACAACGACTGCACGCCCCCGACATTGGCCTTGACCACCGTGTCCTTGAATTTTGCGACGCCGGCGCGGTCGATCTGCGGCGGCGCCACCGTGATCCCGATCTCCGCGGCATGGGTGATCTGGCGCGTCACCTCGCCCACGTGCAAGAGCGCCTTGGTCGGGATACAGCCCCAATTGAGGCACACCCCGCCGACCTCGTCGCGGTCGAAGCAGACGACCTTCTTGCCGAGCTGTCCGAGGCGAATCGCGGCGTGATACCCGCCGGGACCCGCGCCGATGACGATCGCGTCGACGCTGTTGGTTGCCACGAATGATCCTTTCGCGGGCCGCCCGCTGCCGGCGGCCCTTCGGTATGACGGGGGAACGACCGGAGAGGTTTCGCCGCCGGGACTCAGGGTCTTGGGACGGGGGCGCTCGACGGCCGCGTGGGAAGAAGTAGGCACCTTGCTCGGCGTCCTCCTAACCCTCTTTGCGTACGTGTTCTTGCGAGCGGACCGCGCGCCGGCGCCGGGCGGTCTCGCGCTCGTCGATGCGCTGACGGGCATACCGAGCCGCGCTGCGATGCTCGAGTCGCTTACCGCGGCGGTCGAAAACGCCCGGCGCGCCGGCTCCTCGGCGGCGCTGTACTACATCGATCTTGACGGCTTCAAGGCCATCAACGACACGCACGGGCATCCGGCGGGCGACGCGGTGCTCGCGGAGATCGCACAGCGGTTCCGGCGTGCGAGCCGCCGGGGCGAAATGCTCGGGCGCGTGGGCGGCGACGAATTCGCGGCGGTCGTGCCGCGGCTCGAGCCCGACGCCGACGTCATGGAACTGGCATATCGGCTGCTGGGCGCGCTTCGCGACGTCGTGGTGGTGGACGGCGCTTCGGAGCGGATCCGCGCCAGCGTCGGTATCGCGATCTTTCCGGAGGACGGCGCGACGCCCGCCGAGCTCTTAACCGCGGCCGATGCATCGATGTATCGCGCGAAGCGCGCGGGCGGCGGAACGGTCGTCGTCCATAGCGAGAGCGTGCGGGAGGATCTCGAAACCCGCCGGCGTTTGCGCCGGGACGCGACTGGACCCGATGTCGAGCGCGAACTCGTCATGTGCTATCAGCCGCTCTTCGAGAGCGAAACCGGCAACGTCGTCGGCGCGGAAAGCTTCGTGCGGTGGCTGCATCCGCGCGACGGCCTCCTGCCGGCGGCGACCATCCTCACCGCTGCGAGCAATGCGAGCGCTTCCGCCGGCGTCGTCGAAACCTTCGTGCTGCGCGCGGCGCTGCTGCAGGCGTGCCGGTGGTACGAACGTTGGCCGCTGCCGCTGTATGTGAACGTCAGCGTGCCGGACGCGGCGCTGCTCGATGCGTACGACGGCGTCGCGTCCGAATCGCGCGTTGCCTTCAAGCTGCGTTTCGAGCTGACGGAATCCGCCGCGATGCGGCTCCCCGGCGAAACGGCTGCGTTCGCGCGCGAATGCCGCCGCCGTTGCGTCCCCTTCGGGCTCGACAACTTCGGTACGTCACCGGTCGACTTGGCGGCGCTCGAACGGATCGCGCCCGATTTCGTAAAACTCGCTACGGCCTTCGTGGAAAACGGCGACGGCGTCGGCCGCGGTGCGGCCGCGGCCGCGATGGCGATCGCGACGGCGCTCGGCATCGACATCATCGCGCAGGGCGTCTCGCACCCCGCGCAGATGCCGTGGTTGATCGCGCACGGCGTGCGCACGATGCAAGGATATTATCTGGCGCCGCCGATGACCGCGGTGGACTTCTCCGCCTGGCTGCAGGCGCGCGGCGCGCGCAAGGCCGACTCGACGCAGTTTCGCGCCGAGGCATAAGCGCGGCGCTGCTCCGGCGTCGGTGCGACCGGCGCGCTTTCGACGGCGGATTCGATCTCGACGAGCCGCGTATCCAGCGCGCGGAGCGGTTCGGCGCCTGGGCCTGCGGCGGTACCGATCGCGCCGGCAATGCGTGCGCGCAGCGATTCGATGTCGCGTGCGAGCGCGAATTGCGCTCGCAGATCGCTCGCACTCGTTCGCACGCACGCGTCCATGACGACGGTCAGGTATGCCCTCACACGCGTGGCGTCGGTGAGTCTCACCGTCGTTCGCGTCCGCCGGCGCTGGTGGCGGCCAACTCGGAGCGGAAGAGCATATCAGCGGCCTTCATCGCGGCCCCGAACGCCGCGTCGATGCGCGCCGCGTATGCGCGCGTGGCGTCCGTCAGCGGGAGCGCGCCGAAGAGTAGCCGCTGCATGTCCTCACGCACCTTGCCGGGGCGCTGCAGCGAGTCTTCGTCGTTGTGGAAGTCTGCGGTGAGCGTGTCTTTGACGGCCTGTGCGCGCTCGACGGTCGCGTTGAGGCGCGCGTCAAGCGCGCCGTCGGCCCCGTTCGTCAGGCGTTTCTTCGCCGACTGGATGATGCCGTCGATGCGATTCAAGGCGGCATCGATGGCGCTGTATTCGGCGACGTGCTTCTTTGCGAACGCATACGACACGGCGTAATCGCGCGATGTGAAGTGCAGGCGCGGGTCCGGTTTCACGTCGACCGGCTGCTCGAAGCTGCGGCCGCCCAGCGTCATGCGCACAAAGTAACGCCCCGGGACGACGGGCGCGCCGACACGCGGGCCTCGATACTCTTCGCGTGCCGCCCCATTCCAGCGCACCGGACCATCCTCGCGCAAATCCCATGAAAACCGGTTCAAGCCGACGTCGTTCGTGATCTGCGGAACCTCACGGTCGTTGACGCGCGTGCTTCCGGCGATGGTCCGGATCGGTTTGTGGTGTGCGTCGAGAATCGTCGTCGCGGGTGCTTTTGGCCCGGACGTCGCCTGATAGAACGCGATGACGGCACCCCCGGGCGGGTTCTTCCCGCCGAAGCGCGTGTAAAGGCCCTCGTCGTCCGAATGCAGGCCGAACGCGTAGGCGGGCCGGGGCGCGAACAGCATCGCGCCCGCCGCGCGCGCCTGGGGAAGCGCCTGCACCGGCGCCAAGTCGTCGAAGATCCACACCGAGCGCCCGTGCGTCGCCACGATGAGATCGTTGAAACGCGGCTGAATGCGAATGTCGTAGATCGCGACCGGCGGAAGATTCACGTTGAATTTCGTCCAATGCGCGCCGTCGTCGTACGACGACCAGATGGAGTTTTCGAGTCCGGCGAACACTAGGTGCGGGTTGCGCGTATCCGGCCGCACGGAACGCGCTTCCTGATCGTGCGGCAAGCCGGCGCCGAGCGACGACCACGTTCGGCCGTGATCGTGCGTCACGTACACGTACGGCGTGCGGTCACCCGACATGTGCCGGTCGAAGACCGCATACGCCGTGCCGTCGATCAGCGGCGACGGTGCGACGGTTTCGACGCGCGCGAACGCCGGCACGCCCGCCGGCGTGACGTTCTTCCAATGCGCGCCGCCGTCGAGCGTCAGCTGCACGAGACCGTCGTCGGTGCCGACCCAAATCTCCCCGGCATGCTTCGACGAGGCTTCGATGTGGAGGATGTTGTCCGAAAACTCCGCGCTGGAGACATCCAGTGCCAACGGGCCGCCGGACGGCTTCTGATGTTCTTTGACATTGCGCGTGAGATCTGGGCTGATCGGATGCCAGTGCATGCCGCGATCACGCGTTTCGAAGACGACGTTCGCACCGTACCAGGCGATGCGGCGGTCCCACGGCGCGAACGCGATCGGTGCGTCCCAGTTGAAACGATACTTCGCGCGATCCAGCGCGAACTCGTCGCCGGAGGTGCCGCGATACGGCGCGATCCCCATGTTGCGCTTCGCGGCGCGGTCGTACAGCGACAGGTTGCCGTTCTGCGAATCCGTCCACACGAGGTTGGCGTCGCGCGGGTCGGGCCAGGCCCACATGCCGTCGCCGCCGACGACGCGCTCCCATGCGTCGTCCGGTATCCCGTTCGGGTTCAGGCTGTTCGAGGGACCGCAAAACCCGTTGTTGTCTTGCAGCGGCGCGCAGACGCGGTACGGCGTCTGATCGTCGAATCCGACGTGATACACCTGACCGATGGCGAGGTTGCGCGAGAACGACCAATTGCGCCCGCCGTCGAGCGTGATCGCATAACCGCCGTCCTCGCCGACGATGATGCGCTGCGCGTCGTTGGGTGCGATCCACATCGAGTGATAATCGACATGCACGCCGCGCGCGATCGCATGGAACGTCTTGCCGGCATTGCGGCTTTCGGACAATGCCTCGGAGACGCCGTACACATGGTCTGCATTCGATGGGTCGACGCTGACGTGTGAGAAATAAAAGGGGCGCTGATTGACGAGCGTGTCCTTTGAGACCATCGTCCAATTCGCGCCGGCGTCGTCGGATCGCCAGAGAATGCCGTCTTTGGACTCGATCAGCGCGTACACGCGGTTGCTATCGCTCGGGGCGACCGCGACTCCGATGCGTCCCGTGATGCCGGCGGGCAAACCGTGCGCGGCGAGCTTCGACCAGGTCTTGCCGCCGTCCGTCGATTTATAAAGACCGTCTTCCGGACCGCCGCTCGTGAACGTCCACGGCACGCGCCGGAATTGCCACATCCCCGCGTACATGACGTCCGGATTCTTCGGGTCGACCGCGAGATCGCTGATGCCGCTTTGCGGTCCGGCGTACAAGGTTTTGGTCCACGTCGCGCCGCTGTCCGTTGTGCGGTACAGACCGCGTGCGTCGCTGTCATTGAAAAAGTCGCCCATCGCGCCGACCACCACCGTGTTGCCGTCGCGCGGATCGATCGCGATCGACGAAATCTGGAGCGTGGCTTCGAGTCCGAGGTGCTTCCACGTCTTCCCGCCGTCGCCCGAGCGGTAGATACCGTTTCCATACGTGACGTCGTTGCGCGGATTCGTTTCGCCGGTACCGACCCACACGACGTTGTCGTCTTTCGGATCGATGGCGACCGCGCCGATGGACGACACGCTCTGCGCGTCGAACACGGGCGTCCACGTCTCGCCGGCGTTCGCGCTCTTCCAGACTCCGCCGCCGGCGGCGCCCAGATAGTACAGCTTCGGATCGTGCGCGGAGCCGACGACCGAGCTCACGCGACCGCCGCTCACCGCCGGGCCGATTTCGCGCCAGTGCAACCGGTTGTACGGCGGTACCGGTGCCGGCGTGACTTCGGCAACCGGCGAACGCTCCGGCGCCGGCGATGGGCTAGCGGGCGGCACCGGCTTTTCTTCGGTTGTTTGAGCTGCGGCCGAAACCGCACCACCGGCGGTCGCGGCAAGCAACAGTGCGAACAGGAAGGCGCGCATCGACACTCCTACGCCGTTTCTTACAGGAGAACGCGGCGGAAATCGGCCAGCACGCCGGCCAAATACGCGGCGAAGCGAGCGGCGGAGGCGCCATCGATCACGCGATGGTCGTACGAAAGCGACAACGGCAACATCGTGCGCGGCGCGAATGCGTTGCCGTTCCACACCGGCCGAACCGCCGTGCGGCACGCGCCGAGAATGGCAACCTCCGGCGCGTTGATGATCGGGGTGAAATACGTTCCGCCGATGCCGCCGAGGCTCGAAATAGTGAACGATGCTCCGCTCATGTCGGCCGCGGACAATTTGCCGTCACGCGCTTTGGCCGAGAGTTCGGCGGTCTCGCGAGCGATCTCCAGCAGACCCTTGCGGTCGGCGTCCTTAACGACGGGTACCATCAAACCGTTCGGCGTGTCGGCCGCGAATCCCAAATGGTAGTAGCGCTTGAGGATCAGCTCGTCGCCGTCGAGCGAACTGTTGAACTGCGGAAACTTTTTCAACGCGGCCACCGACGCTTTGATCAGCAGCGCGAGCATCGTGACTTTGACGTTTCTATTCTCGGCGTTCACGGAGGAGCGAAACGCTTCGAGTTCGGTAACATCCGCATCTTCGTTCTGGGTGACGTGCGGGATCATCACCCAGTTACGCGCGAGATTCGGGCCGGAAATTTTTTGGATGCGGCTGAGCGGCGCGCGTTCGACCGGTCCAAAGCGTGCGAAATCGATCTTCGGCCACGCTAAGAGCTGCAACCCGCCGGCGGATACGCCGACTGTGGCCGGCTTTTCCGTGAGAGCGCTCTTCACGAAGCGCTGCAGGTCATCGCGCGTGATGCGACCGTTCGGTCCGCTGCCGGTGATTGCGGCGAGATCGACGCCGAGTTCGCGCGCGAAGCGGCGGATCGCCGGGCTCGCGTGCGGCGGAGCCGATCCCGATTCGCTGAAACCGTTGCGCGACGGCGGCACCGGCGCGACGACGGCCGCCAGGGCGGGCGCGCCCATTGCCGGT
The DNA here is from genome assembly GCA_046262475.1 of Candidatus Velthaea sp. Classification (GTDB taxonomy): domain Bacteria; phylum Vulcanimicrobiota; class Vulcanimicrobiia; order Vulcanimicrobiales; family Vulcanimicrobiaceae; genus JBHEMQ01. The sequence continues at coordinate 48,050 of JBHEMQ010000004.1, read as the reverse complement.
TCTTCACGCGGCGCGCTTACCGGCGGCGGCTGCCGCACGGCGGCCGGCTGCACGTCGGCGGTTTGTGTGGCGACGGTCGCGAGTACGGTGCCCTGCGACACCTTGTCGCCGACTTTGACGAGCACGTCCTCCACCACACCGCCGGTTGCAGCGGGGACTTCCATCGTCGCCTTGTCGGACTCGAGCTCGACGAGCGGCGCGTCTTTCGCGATGGCGTCGCCGGCTTTGACGAGCACTGCGATCACCGGTACGTCGGCGAAGCCGCCGAGATCCGGCACGGCAAGTTCGGCGCGCCCCGCGGGCGGCGTCGCGGCCGTGTCGTCAGGTTCGGCAAGTTCCGCTGCTTCGTCGGACGCGCCGGGCGCGGGCGGAACGGCGGCCCCCGCGGCCGCGGCGACCGATGCGCTGGGCTGCGCCGCGACGGTCGCCGGCGCGGCTTCATCGGCGGTCTCGACGCTCACCAGCACCGAGCCTTGCGAAACTTTGTCGCCGATCTTCACCTTCACGTCTCGCACCGTGCCGGCTGCAGAGGCCGGCACTTCCATCGTCGCCTTGTCGGACTCCAGCTCGACCAGGGGCGCTTCTTTCGCGATCGCGTCGCCCGGCCGCACGAGTACCGAAATCACCGGAACGCCCTCGAATCCGCCGAGATCGGGGACGGTCAGGTCGATGGTCGCCACGTTATGCGTTCACCGGATTTGTTTTCTCGGGATCGAGACCGTACTTCGCGATGGCGTCGGCGACGAGCGCGCGGTGGATGGTGCCCTCGTCGGCGAGCGCGCGCAGCGCCGCGAGCGCGATCCACCGCCGATCGACTTCAAAGAATGCGCGCAACCGACCGCGTGTGTCGCTTCGTCCAAAACCGTCGGTTCCCAGCGCGTGGAACGGACGGTCGACGAAGGGGCGGATCTGCTCCGCGAACATTTTGACGTAATCGCTCGCAGCGATGACCGGCCCGGGATGTTCATCGAGCTGCTCGGCGACGAACGCGCGGCGCGGAGGCTGTTCCGGATGCAGCATGTTCCAGCGCGCCGCATCCAATCCGTCGCGCCCCAGCAGCGTGAAACTCGTCGCGCTCCAGACGTCGGCGGTGACGCCGAAATCCTCGCGCAGCAGACCGGCGGCTGCCTCGACTTCGCGCAATATCGTGCCGGAGCCGAGCAGCTGAACGCGCGGCGCTTTGGGCGCCGGCTCGGTGCCCGGCCGCAGAAGGTACAAGCCGCGGAGAATCTGCGATTCGACGCCCTGCGGCATCGCCGGATGATGATAGTTCTCGTTCATCACGGTGACGTAGTAATAGACGTCTTCCTGCTCGCGCAACATGCGTCGGACGCCGTCTTGCACGATGACCGCGACTTCGTACGCATAGGTCGGATCGTATGCCACGCAGTTGGGAATCGACGCTGCGAAAAGGTGGCTGTGGCCGTCTTCGTGCTGAAGACCCTCGCCGTTGAGCGTGGTGCGTCCGGCGGTGCCGCCGATCAAGAAGCCGCGCGTGCGCATGTCGGCGGCGGCCCACGCGAAGTCGCCGATGCGCTGAAAGCCGAACATGGAGTAGAAGATGAAGAAGGGGAGCGTCTGTACGCCATGCGTCGAGTACGATGTTCCGGCCGCGATCCAAGACGACATCGCGCCCGCTTCGGTGATGCCTTCCTGAAGAATCTGACCGCTCTTGTCTTCGCGGTACCACATGAGCTGGTCGGCGTCTTGCGGGCGGTACAGCTGTCCGAGGCCCGAGTACATGCCGAGTTGCCGGAACATGCCTTCCATGCCGAACGTGCGCGTTTCGTCGGAAACGATCGGGACGATGCGGGCGCCGATGGATTTGTCGCGTACGAGAACGCCCAGCGCGCGCACGTACGCCATCGTCGTTGAAATTTCGCGCTCGCCCGTATCTTCCAACAGCGCCCCGAATGCGCCCAGTGCAGGCGTTTCGAGCGGCTTTTCGACGTTGCGGCGGCGCACCGGCACGCTGCCGAACTGCGCGACGCGCTCGCGGAGATACTTCATTTCCGCGGACCCTTCGGCGGGGCGGATGAACGGGACGTCTTCGAGCTGTTTGTCGGAGACCGGGATCGCGAAACGGTCGCGGAAGGCGCGAATCTGCTCGACGACCATTTTCTTGGTGTTGTGCGCGACGTTCATGCCTTCGCCGGCGGTACCGAGTCCGTAGCCTTTGATGGTCTTCGCAAGCACCACCGTCGGCTGTCCCGTATGCTCGACCGCGGCCTTGTACGCGGTATAAATCTTGTACGGATCGTGCCCGCCGCGGTTGAGACGCCAGACATCGTCGTCCGACATGTTCGCGACCAGCGCGCGCGTCTCGGGATACTTGCCGAAGAAGTGCTCCCGCACGTAGGCGCCGTCGCGCGACTTGTACGTTTGATAGTCGCCGTCGACCGTTTCGTTCATCAGTTTCACGAGCATGCCGGTCTGGTCGGTTTTCAGCAGCCCGTCCCAACGCCGGCCCCAAATCACCTTGAGGACGTTCCAGCCCGCCCCGCGGAAGACGCCCTCGAGTTCTTGGATGATCTTGCCGTTGCCGCGCACCGGCCCGTCGAGCCGCTGCAGATTGCAGTTGACGACGAAGATAAGATTGTCGAGACGCTCACGCGCGGCGAGCCCCAGGCCCGCGAGCGATTCCGGTTCGTCGACCTCGCCGTCGCCGAGGAACGCCCACACTTTGCGGCCGCTCGTGTCGACGATGCCGCGGTCGTGCAGATACTTCATGTAGCGCGCTTGGTACACGGCTTGCAGCGGACCGAGGCCCATCGACACGGTCGCGAACTGCCAAAAATCCGGCATCAGCCACGGATGCGGATACGACGAAATCCCGTGGCCTTCCACCTCGCGGCGGAAGTGCTCGAGCTGCGCGTCGTCGAGCCGGCCCTCGAGATACGCGCGCGCATATACGCCCGGCGCGGAGTGGCCTTGGAAATACACGAGATCGCCGCCGTGCGAATCCGACGGCGCGTGCCAAAAATGATTGAAGCCGACGTCAACAAGCGTCGCGGCGGACGAGAAGGTGCCGATGTGGCCGCCGAGTTCGCTCGACTCCTTGTTGGCGCGCACGACCATCGCCATCGCGTTCCAGCGCATAGTGACGAAGGCGCTCTTCCAAATCGTGATCGCCGGGATACGCCGGCTGCCGTTCGACCGGAATGGTATTGATGTACGGCGTGGTCAGTGCCAGCGGAATCTCGACGCCGCGCGTGCGCGCACGCTGCGAAAGCGCGGCGATGATCTCGCGTGCACGATCCGGCCCTTCGGCGGCGATCAACCCGTCGAGCGCCTCGATCCATTCGGCCGTTTCTTGCGGATCGGGCTGCGCCGGGGCCGCGCCGTTCGCGGCCGTTGACGAGCGGGTGGAATCGATCATAGAAGCTCCGGTGATGGCGAAATCTCCGACAGGATACCAGCCGCGCAGTCGGATTCCGCCCGCCAAGCTCGGGCCCGCCCCATCCAATGCATGCGAGGATTGGCGGGCCGTGCGCCAAATTGGCTGGCTGAAATGACGCGCAATGGATGGTCCGAGGTCGCGCTGGATGTGGACCGTGCGAGCATCGTACCGCTCTACCGCCAAATCGAAGAACGGCTGCGCGAGCAGATCCTCACCGGTGCGTTGCCCGAAGGCGCGCGGTTGCCGCCGGAGCGAAGTCTGGCCGCACGCCTTGCGGTCAACCGCAGCACGGTCGTGCATGCGTATCGCGAACTGGTTGCCGACGGTCTCATCGAGCAACGCGTCGGCTCCGGCTCGCGGGTGGCAGCGCTGCCCGCCGGGCAACCCGAGCGCGGTACCGGCGTGCCGTGGTGGGTGACATTACCGCCCTGGCGGGTCGGTCAGTTCCCCGCGGTGCTCGGCGAACTTGCGGCGGTCGGCCACGGCGACCGGATCGCCTTCGTGCAAGGCGTTCCGCCCGCCGAACCCTCGCCGCTCGAAGATTTGCGCGTCTCGTTCGGGCGGGTCGGGGGGAACGTCAATTACGTGCTCACTTACGGTGACAGCGAGGGCTACGCGCCGCTGCGCGAGGCGATCGCGGAGCGGATGCGACTTCGCGGGGTGCGGGTCGACGCGCGTGACGTTCTCGTGCTCACCGGCTCGACGCAAGGCATAACGCTCGTCGCGCAGTCGCTCGCGGAACCCGGCGATGACATCATCGTAGAAGCCCCGACCTATCCCGGCGCGCTGCAAATCTTCCAGATTCACGGGTTGCGCGCGCTGCCGGTGCCCGTCGACGAGGACGGCTTGCGTGTCGATCATGTGGAGGCGATTTTGCGCACCCGCCGGCCGAGGTTCATCTATACGATGCCCTCGCTGCACAACCCGACCGGCGTCACGATGAACGCGGACCGGCGCGAACGGCTCGTCACGCTGGCGCAGCGCGCGGGCGTGCCCATTGTCGAGGACGACCCTTACGGCGAACTGGCAGTGAGCGCGAGCGCGCCGCTCGCCGCCCACGATAACGATTACGTGATCTACGTCAGCAGTTTCAGCAAGACGATCGCGCCGTCGCTGCGTCTCGGCTGGCTATCGGCGCCGCGAACGATTTACGAGCGCCTGCTCTTGCGCAAACAATCGTACGACATGGCGACTTCGATGTACGTGCAAGCCAGCGTGTGCGACTACATGCGCACGGCGTACGACGCGCATGTGGTCGCACTGCGTGAAGAGCTCCTCCGGCGACGCGCCCTCGCATTTGATGCGATCGACCGCCATTGGCCGCCGGCGCTTCGAGCAATGCGCGGCGGCGGCGGGTATTACGTGTGGGCGACATCGCCGCGCGAAGTGCGGGCGCGCGCGCTATTGGACGCAGCGGAGCGGCGCGGCGCGTCGTTCTTGTTCGGCGAGGCTTTTTTTGCACAGAACGGCGGCGACCACAACTTCCGGCTTGCGTTGACGCCGGTGCCGAGGACGGCCATTGCCGAGGGCATCGCGCGCATCGGCGCGGCGGTTGCGGCATGATCGACGCCGCAGCGGATTTGCTGACGTGGTACGCAGTACATGGCCGCTCGCACCTGCCGTGGCGCCGCACGCGCGACGCGTATCACGTCGTCGTGAGCGAGGTCATGCTGCAGCAGACGCAAGTCGACCGGGTCGTGCCAATCTTCGATGCCTTCATCGCGCGCTTCCCGACGTTTCGCAGCCTCGCGGACGCCGCGCCCGGCGACGTCGTTCGCGCATGGCGCGGACTCGGCTACAACTCGCGCGCGGTCCGGCTGCAGCGCTTGGCGCGCGCGGTGATCGACGAGTGCGGCGGTGCGCTTCCGCGCGCGCGCGACGCGTTGCTCGCGTTGCCGGGCGTCGGACCCTACACCGCTTCGGCGGTGCGTGCTTTCGCGTATGACGAAAACGAGGCGGCGGTCGATACGAACGTGCGGCGCGTCGTGCACCGCACCTTGTTCGGCGTCGAATATCCGCCGCGCGTGGGCGCCCGCGACCTCGCTGCGGCGGCCGCGGCCGCGGTGCCGCCGCAGCGCGGGCACGATTGGAATTCCGCAATGATGGATCTCGGCGCTTCGATCTGCACGGCACGGGCGCCGAAGTGTTTACTGTGTCCGCTGCGGCGCCGGTGTGCGGCAGCACCCGTCGATGCAGCGGCGCTCGCGCGCTTGGCCGGAACGTTTGCGAAAAAGCCGCCGCAGGAAGCGTTGCCTTTCGAGCACAGCAGGCGCTTCCTGCGCGGCCGTATCATCGAACGCTTGCGCGATGCACGTCCGGACGAGTACTTGTCGCTGACCATGCTGCGCCGCGAGCTGCGCGGCGTTGTGCCCGGCGACCGGCTCTTTGAAATACCTGCGGTCGTGGATGCGCTCGCACGTGAGGGCATCGTGTCCGCAAGCGACCGCGGTATTGCTCTGCGCGCGCTGTGAACGGCCGTTCATCTTCCAAGCATGAAAGCGCAAGTTCGAATGCCGCGTGGGTTTTCCGCACGGCGCGGCATGGGTAGGATGGCCTCGGTCACACTCACTCCCGCCCCGTAAGGAAGCCCCCTATGAGACTCTCTCGCGCAGTCGCTTCATTGTTGGCACTTCCCGCTGCTCTATCGCTCGCCGCATGCGGTGGCGGTTCGCCCGAGACAAATAATTTCGTCGGCGCACAATCGCAAATGCGCTTCATCGATGCGTCGCCCGATCTCGGCGCGGTCGATTTGTATTTGGTTACGACCGGAACCAGCCGCGGTGTCACCCCAACGGTATCCAACGCATCGTACGGTATGACGACCGATTTTGCCGGCCAGAACCCGGCAGCGGGGCAAGTGTTGATTTTTCCTGCCGGCAACACAACGACGGCGAAGTCCGTGCCGTGCAGCATTCCGCAAATGCAGAACAACGGAATTTACACGATCGTGATCGCGGGACGCGTCGCGAACAACACCGTGCAGTGCTTGCTCTTCCACGAGCTCGCATTTACCGCAACCGGTCAAGTCCGCGTGCATCACGCGTCGCCGACGGCCGCGCAGACGGCAGCGACGGCGAACATGTCTTTCGGTTTTTACACGCCGCCTACACCCGGCGCAACCGTCACGTCGGCGGGTCAAGCGCAGTTCCAAGGCTTTGCCAACACCGGCGGGACGCAGCAGGCTGGATCCTTTGACGTCGGCGGAACGTCCATCAACTCGACGACCGCCACGGGCGTTGCCGCCGGACCGGCGGCGACCGGAACCTTCACTCGGACCGTCTTCGAAAATCTCAGCTCGTTCGTAGCGCCGGGAACGACGGCGCAGCCGGACACGACGAGTTCGTTGCCGAGCGGCACCTTCGGCGACGCGTCGGTCTACATCGTCGACTGCACGGCGGCGACGACGCCGCAAGGCAACGCGTGCACGGGCGGCGTCGGCCTCCTGGGAGTCTTCGACACCAAATAGCATCTATGCGTTTGCGGGCCTCGCGGCCCGCAAACGCGCTTTTTCATTCCGGCAGCGAAACGACGCGCTTCGCCATGAGGATGTCGGGCTTACCGAAACCTTCAGCGTCCGGCACCACGCCGACGACCGCATAGCCGAGACGCCGGTAGAAGCCGAACGGGTGACTCTTGCGATCCTCAAGCGCGGCTAAATGCTCGAGAACGTTCGGATACAAGTCGACGCCGCCCAGCGAAGTCATGACGTCGTCGGTCGTTCGTGCCGAGCACGATGGTGAATCCGCCGCTGCGCGCGATGCGTGCCTCGAGGTCTCGCACGAGCGCGCGGCCCACGCCCATCCGCCGGCGGTCCGCTCGAACGACGAGCGGATGCAATTCCCACACGCGGTCGTACGCGTGCATCGCGCCGGCCCACCCGACGGGATCATCGCCTTCCAGGGCCACGCGCGAAATGCGCGCATCCTCAAGGGATGCCTCGACTTCGCCGACAGCGTCGGCGCGCGTGGGCCACGCGTCGGGCCAATGGTCGCGAAACCCGTCAACAAGCATCTGCGCAACCGGGCCCACGCAGAACCGAACGTCCGCGAGATCCTCGATTCTGCACACGCCGCGGCTAACCGAACCAGGCGGGCAAGTCGGCGTAGCGTTCTTCTTTCCACGGATCGCCGTTGTTGTTGTAGCCGCGCACTTCCCAGAAGCCTTTGACGTCGTGATCGAGGAACTCGAGACCGTGAATCCATTTCGCGCTCTTCCAGAAATAGCGCTTCGGGACGAGCATGCGCACCGGTCCACCGTGAATCGGTTCGAGCCCCTGTCCGTCGAACTCATATGCGACCAGGCAGTCATCGCCGAGCATGAGCTCCAGCGGGAGGTTCGTCGTGTAGGCGTTGTCCGCGTGCTGCACGACGTGCGTCACCTTCGCATCGGGCCGCGCGCGTTCCACCAGCGTGCGAAACAACACGCCGCGCCACTGCGTCGCCTTCTTCGACCAGCGCGTCACGCAGTGGATGTCGCCGCGCCATTCGGTGGACGGCAGCGCACGCAGTTCGTCGAAGCTCAACTCGAACGGCGCCTCCACCATTCCGAAGAGGCGCAGGCGCCACGTGAGCGGGTCGAACGCCGGCACCTCGCCGACGTGCAGGACCGGGAAGCCGGTCGTTACCGTTTGGCCCGGCGGAACGCTCGCGTCTTTTTGCTTTAGGAACGGCATGCGGGCAGCTTCGGCGGCAGGCTCGCGGATTCCGACGGCACGGCGGGGTTTTTCCGGCCGCCTTCCAAGAGGTGCGCGGTGCTCGTTCCTTTTCCTAAACGCAAAGTCACGCGCGCCGTTGCCCAGGCCGAACTCGCGATCCTCGAAGGCGCGTATCCGGCCGCGGTTACCGCGCTCCGCTACCGCAATGCGTTCGAGTTGCTGATCGCAGTGATTTTGTCAGCGCAAAACACCGACGCGCGCGTCAACCTCACGACGCCGAACCTCTTCGCGAAATATCCCGACGCGCGGGCGCTCGCGAGCGCCGATCCGGCGGACGTCGAGCGGATCATCAAGTCGTGCGGCTTTTTTCGCGTGAAGACGCGCAGCATCATCAACGCGTCGCGCGCGCTCGCGGAGCAGCACGGCGGCGAGGTGCCGCGCGAGCGCGAGGCGCTCGAGGCGCTGCCCGGCGTCGGGCGCAAATCGGCGAACGTGGTCATGTCCGTTGTCTACGAAGAGGCGGCGTTCGCCGTGGACACGCACGTGTTCCGCGTGTCGCATCGGTTGGGATTGACGCTCGGCAAATCGCCGCGCGCGGTGGAGGACGACGTCACCAAACTCGTGCCGCGCGAGAAGTGGCGGCACGCGCACCATTGGCTCATCCTGCACGGACGGGAGATCTGCAAAGCGCCCGTCCCACGGTGCGGTATCTGTCCCGTCACGCCGTGCCCGTCGCGTGAGATCGTCGCGCGCGCGCTGCTCAAAACTGCAGCGGGCCGCGTTCCAGGTGCGGGGGGCGGGGAAGTTCGGCGTCCTGCGCGAGCTGCTTCAAAATCCCGGAGCCGGTGAGCCGCTCGCCGTATCCCGCTTCCGTGGAAAGCTTGGACAGATTGATCAGCGCCGGCGCCTCGGCGCTCGTATCGAATTGATATTCACCGTCGAGTCCCGCCCCGGTGATGCGCACGAGCTGGCGTTCGCAATCCAGGTCGAGTGCGGCGCGCCGTTCGCGAAAGCGCAAACGGATGCGCAGCGGATGCTCGATACGGATGAAGCGAACGCCGTCTTTCCCCAGAATCGAGTTCAAGCGTTTGCTCGCGACCGCCAGCACGCCGGCCAGCGCCGCAAACGACGACTCGGCGTCGTTCGCCTCCGCGCGCGGTGCGTGTTCCGCGGCCGAATCGAGCGCCGCGCCGAGGTCGCGGCGCGCGCGGATCTTCATCGCCATCGCGACGATCGGATTTTGCTCTTGGTCGTCCATCGTTGCTGAATAAGGGATTCGCGCGAACGCTCGTGCTTACCGCCTCGCGGCGCGTCGCGTTGGAGCCGCTCGTCGGACGACTGCCCGCCTCGATCGCGTCGGCGCCGGACGGCAGCCGCTTTCTCTACGTGCTGCCGCCCGGCCGGGGATCCGAACGCTACGCTCCGTCATCACGGTAGCCGCCGGGTTGCGCGGGAGTTTGCTTCTTGCGCACGGTACCAGCGATGACAACGTGCACGTCGCAAACACGCTCGCTCTCGTTCAGGCGTTCATTCTCGCGGCTGTGGCGCGTTCGCATGCGTGAATTCGCCGAGCGGGCGGTGCGGCGCGGCGGCCTGCCGCGCGTACCGGATACGCCCGAGCGCTCGCGGCTCGAACGCGAGCGCCGCATTCGCGAGGTCATCTTCGGCATGCAGGACGGCGTCCTCACGACGCTCGGCATCGTCACCGGCGTCGGCGCCGCCGCACCGGAGCGCACGACGATCGTGCTCACCGGCATCGTCGCACTCATCGTCGGAACGTTATCGATGGGTGCGGGCGAATATCTCGGCGGCAAGTCCGAACGCGAAGTCGTGCGTAACGCGATCGCGCTCGAACAGCGCGAGATGGAGGCGAACCCCGACGAAGAGTTCGCGGAGCAAGTCGCCTACTACCGGCTCAAGGGATTCACGCCCGACGAATCCGCGATGATCGTCAGACGGCTCGCGCAGAATCCGGATGTCTGGCTGCACGAAATGATGCGTGACGAATTCGGCATCGACCCGCGAATGGCGGAGGGCGGCGGATTGCGGCCGGCGCTCGCGATGGGCGGTTCGTTCGGGGCAGGCGCGTTCGTGCCGCTGTTGCCGCACCTCTTTCCGTTCGAGAACACCGCTGCGGTCCTGCTCTCCATCGTCCTCGCGGCCATCGCCCTTTTCACGATCGGCGCCTTTGCCGGACGGCTGTCGAATCGCAATATGTTCGGCAAGGGCGCCGAGCTCGTCGGCGTCGGCGCGGTGGTGTTCATCATCTCGTACGCGGCCGGCCGCTACATCCCGGCGCTGTTCGGACACCCGCCGGTTGCCGGCACGTGAACTGGGAGCGCACCGCAGCGACGGACGCATCCGCCGCGCCGGGCGCGGTCTGGCGCACGCTGCTCGACGGCCGCCGATGGTCGGAATGGAACGCTGCGGCCGAGTGGATGGTGGTTGAGGACGGGCTCGTCCCGGGGCGACACGTCACGATCAAGCCGAAGCGCTCGCGGCAGACGGCCTTTACGCTCGAAGCGGCGATTCCGGAGCGCCTGTTCGCGATCCGCGTGACATTCGGATCGCTTGCCGCGCTGCGCCTGCGTTGGACGCTCGATCCGGCCGGGCCCGGTACGCGAATCGGTCAGACGGTCGCCATCTCCGGCGTCGCGGCGGCCGTATTGCTGAAGAAGCGGGCCGAAAAAATCGCCGCCGCGATGCCGCACGATCTCGAGCGGCTCGCGCGGCGCAGCACAGAAAAAGACGCGGCCCATACGGACCGCGTCCTATCGTGAATAACCGAATTATTGCTTTATCTGTATGGAAATATGGATGAACACCGGGGGCTTACTTCTTGCCTCCCTTCTTGCCGGATTTCTTCTTCCCGCCTTTTTTCTTTGCAGCCATCGTTTTGACACCCCCCTCCTGTACGAAATAGACCCGCGTTGGGTCTCGGCGAATCAACGCGAGTCGTTGGGCGTTCGTTCCGGCACGCCGGGGGCGTTCCCTCTCATCTTCCCTTAAGAATTCGCGACGGCGCAAGGGGAAACGCTGTCCCAGCGCCGGATGCTTCCCAGAACGCGTGGGGGAAACTGCTGTAATGGCAATCATCGAGACCCGCGAACTGCAGAAGGTCTTTCGGACGATCAAACGCCGACCGGGCGTCGTCGGGGCGCTTTCGACGCTGTTTTCGCGCGAGTACGAAACGAAGGTTGCCGTCTCCAACGTCAACGTCACGCTCCAGGCCGGCGAGCTCGTCGGGTACATCGGACCGAACGGCGCCGGCAAGTCGACGACGATTAAGATGCTCACCGGAATTCTCGTCCCGACGTCGGGCACGATCCGCGTTGCGGGCATCGTGCCGCACGCGCAACGGCAGCAGAACGCCTTCAACATCGGCGTCGTTTTCGGCCAGCGCAGCCAGCTCTACTGGGACCTGCCGCTGCGCGAATCGTTCGAGTTGCTCCGGGCCATCTACGACGTGCCGCGTGACCGGTATCTGCGCAACATGCAGCACTTCTCCGACATCTTGGACCTAGAGCGTTTCATGGACACGCCGGTGCGGCAGCTCTCGCTCGGCGAGCGCATGCGGGGCGACTTCGCCGCCGCGATGCTGCACGACCCGAAAATCGTATATCTCGACGAACCGACCATCGGTCTGGACGTCGTTGCCAAGGAGGCAATTCGCGAGTTCATCGCGCGCGTGAATGCGGAGCGCGGCACCACGGTGATCCTTACGACGCACGACCTCGCCGACGTCGAGCGGCTCTGCGAGCGCATCGTGCTCATCGACAAGGGGACGGTCATCTACGACGGCGCCATCGAGCGGCTGCGCACGCAATATGGGACGCACCGCACGCTCATCGTGAATCTTGCCGAATCGTATCCCGACTTTCACGTGACGGGCGCCGAATTGGAAAGTCGCGAGCTGAACCTCGTCCGCTTGCGGTTCGACCGGCGCTCGATCAGTGCCGAGGCGCTGATCCGCCGTGTCACCGAGACGTACACGATCACCGACGTGTCGATCATCGAGCCTGACATCGAGACGATCATCCGGCGCATCTACGTGGAAGGCTACACCGAACATCCCGCGGCGAGCCCGGTATGACCGCCGCGCCGCGGCGGTTCCGGATCGAGCCGTATTTCGAGTTCGCGAAGAAAGCCATGGCGCGCGAAGCGACCTATCGCTTCGAGGTGTTTACCGCGATCGGGTCGTTTTTGGTGCGCGTGTATCTCGTACGCATGGTGTGGACCGCGCTCTATGCGCGGAACGCGGCGCCGAACGATTTGCCGCTGCACGCCATCATCACCTACTCGACGGTGGCCCTTTTGATGGGGCTCGTGCTCGACATCGACCAGACGCGCCTGCTGCACGACAAATTGCACGACGGCAGCATCGCGACGGACTTCATGAAGCCGATCAACGTTCCGTTCTATTTCTTCAGCGACGGCACGGGCGAGGTCATCTTCCATGCCGCCCTCATCGTGCCGGCGCTCCTGCTGTCGCTGCTGCTGGTGCACATCGACGTCCCGGCGCCCGGCGCGCTGGCGACGTTTTTCGTCAGCTTTTTCTTAGGGTATTTCGTCGGTTTCTTCATTAACTTCATGTTGAATTGCATCGCGTTCTGGACGCTCGAGATAAGCGCCGTGCAGCTGATTTTCACGTGGGTTACCGACCTGCTCGGCGGCCAGCTCTTCCCGCTCGTCCTGTTTCCCGCCGTCGTGCAGAACGTGATTTTCGCGCTGCCGTTCGCGGCGATGTACTCGACGCCGCTGCTGATCTATGTCGGGGCCATCAAGCCCGACCGCTACGGCAGCGCGCTCGCGCTGCAGGTCGTCTGGCTCGTCGTGCTGGCCGGCGTTTCGTGGGTCCTGTGGCGCGCCGGCTCGCGCCGCGTCGTCGTCCAGGGCGGCTGATGAACGCGCACCGGATGCTTGGCGTATATCGCCAGTATTGGCGCGTCAATATTCTCACGACGCTCGAATACCGTGAAAATTTTTTGATGTGGTTCGCGTTTACGTTCGTTTATCACGGAACGGCGATCGCGGCGCTGTGGGTCGTGCTGAACAGCTTTCCGTCGATGAACGGCTGGAGCTTTCGGGACATGGCATTCCTGTACTCGCTGTGGATGATGAGTCACGCGCTGCACAACACGCTCTTCAACGCTGTGAACGACATCCCGGAGCACATCCGCGACGGCGAGTTCGACCGGCTGCTCGTGCGGCCGCTCGACACGCTCTTTCAAACGATCACGACGCCCGGACAGATCTTTCCCGACGAACTGATTCTGGCGGTGACCTTCTTTGTGGTGGCCTCCGTTTTCAGCGGCGTGCGCGTCGACGCCGTGTTCGTGTTGTTCGTTCCGCTCATCGTCATCGGCGGGGCGCTGATCGATTTGGCCATCAGCCTCATCATCGCCACGGTGGCGTTTTGGTTCATCAAGGTCGACGCGCTGCGCTGGATCGCTTTACAGCTGGAACAAGAGTTCACGCGCTATCCGATCAGCATCTACTCGCGCGGCGTCCGCTTGATGCTCGCCTTTGTCTTTCCGTTTGCGTTCATGAACTATTTCCCAGCGGCGTACTTCCTGCACAAGGCGGACACCGGCCTCTCGCTGCCGCCGGCGGTCGGCCTGTTGACGCCGCTGATCGGCGTCGTGTTCTTGAGCCTGGCCTACGCCTTCTGGCGCCTGGGCTTAAACCGCTACCAGGGCGTCGGTCATTAACTACGCTGTCCGCGGTTGCCGGCCGCGCGGCGCGTGTCAGAACTGTTTCGTAAGGGTGAGGCGGAAAAGGCGCCGTTCGATCGGATGAAAATGCACGTCGGCAACGCCGGCCGCGCATTGCGCGACCGGACACGGGCCGCTGTAGCCGGGCTTCGTATAAGCTGGATCGCTCGGGATCGACGAATTGTAGAAGTAGTCGATGTCGCTCGCCTTTGCGTTTAACAGGTTGAAAACGTCGATGCCGAGGCGCATGTATCGTGACGGTTTGATCCCCGCTTGCAGATTCACCGTCGTCGTCGGGTGCGAGTACACGCTACCGTCTTCGATCAGCGGACGCGGGCCGAAGTACCGCAGCCGTATGCTGCCGTACGAGCCGGAGCGATCCGTGGCGGCACCAAGCGTTACGACGTCCTTGATCGATCCCGGTATCAGGTCGCCCACGGGGTCGAAATCGGTAAAACGTGCAGCGGACGTCGCGTAGTCCAAGTCATAGGTCACGCCCGGTGCCGGCGCCCAAAAATTGGCAAACTCTATCCCGCGTCGCCGGCTCGGCCGGCCGGGCGACGTCGTCCCCGCATCGCCCTGGAACACGAGTTCCGACGCGAGGTTGAGACTCCACAGCGAAACGGTCGTTCGTAGCTTCGCATTGAACGCGAACCGCGCGCCGATTTCGGCGGTTTGTGCGCGGACCAGCGGGGTCGCCGCCTGCACGGCTTGCCCGGTACCGGGATCCGTCCTCGCGCCGCTGTTTGGATCGACTTTTTCGAGCACGCCGCGCGCGTCGTTGCTGTGGAAGCCGGTGCCGACGTCGGCATACAGTTCCGCCGCGCGGCTCGCCGTATATGCGAACGCCGCCTTCGGGCTCACGATCGAGGCAGTCAGGTCGCCGGAATTTTCCGGCCGCAGGTCCTGGACGCGGAACCGGTACGCGTCCACGCGCAGGCCGGCCGTCGCGCGCAGCCTCTCCGACAGATGCTGTGTGGTCTGAACGTAGAACGCATTGCTCGTTTCGGCAACCCGGTCCGTGAGCGTCGTGCTGACGACGTGCTGCGCGTTCGTTTGAAAAAGACCGACGGGCGTGATGTTGTCGTTGCGCAGCTGACAGCCGATCGTATTTTCCGCAGCCGGCGTCCGCCACGTCCGCGCTGCCTTCAGACCGAGAACGAAGCGCTGATCGCTCTGCTGGAATTGGTCGCCGTTCACGGGATCGTTGAGGAAGTACGTAAAATTCGAGAAAAGGCGCAAGCCGTAGTCTACGGAATATGCGTTGAACTGCGTCGTGACGTTCGCGTTCTCGCGCGTGTAATCGGCGGAAAGCGCGTAGCGGTGCGTGGTTCCGGCGTCGGTGGGATCGATCGCGCCGAAGCGATCGATGTCGGCTTGCTGCACGGCGCGCAGCGGGATCTGGTCGGACGACATCCACTTTGCCGCGTAGCTCTGCGCCGTGATGCCCCACAACGCGTTGCCCGACTGACGGCTGAACCGGACCAGCGCATTATATTTGCGGTAATTATCCGGATTTGAAGCCGTATTGTCGGCGTGACCGTATTCGAGGGCGTACAGCAGGTGCGCGTTCTTGCCCACGGCCGGCGAATCGGCGATCAGCACCCGTGCCTGGCCGTACGGCCCGCCGCTCACGCTCGAGATGCTGTGCGGCAGGGCGTTGAAGTACGTCATGGTCACGGCGCCCGCCGTCGAGAAGTCGCCTTGATCCGCGACGTATGCACCCTTGCGGTAGTTGATGTAATTCACGGTCTCCGGAATCACCCAGTTGACATCCGAATAGCCTTGGCCGTGCGCGTGGGTCGGCATGTTCGCCGGTATGCCGCCGACCGCGATCGCAATGTCGGTGCCATGATCCAGGTTGAATCCGCGAAGGTAATACTGGTTCGCCTTGCCTTCGCCGGAGTGCTGGGAAATCACGAGGCCGGGAACCGTTTCGAGAAGCTCGCCCGGCCGCAAGATGGGCCGCTGTGCGAGTTCCGCGTGTCCGACGAAGCCTTCAGCCGCAGACGACGCGGTTCCGATCAAATTGTCGATGCGGCCGCGGGCGGTGGTCTTTCCGATCGTCGTGGGCACCGGCGAGGCGCTGGGACACGGCCCCGGCGACGCAGCCGCGGGAGTCGAGCACGGAGCCGGTGACGGCGCGGCGTCCGGCGGCATGCCGATGACCGGGCCCGCCGAATAGAGAAGCGCGGCGAGAAAGTGAACCACGCGAGATCCTCCGTCGAGATTGCGGCGACGACAATCGCTGCATTTTCTCGACGCCCCTGCGATTCGCTTAGATTGTCTTTGTTGTAGACAGTGTCGCCGCCGGCGACGCAATGCCGTCCGCACGCAGCCAGCGCTCGAGGTGATCGACGTACTGTGCTCCGAACGTGTCGTTCAGACAGCGCTGATATGCGCCCAGTGCCGTGCCGTCGCCGCTGCGAATGAGTTCTTCGAGAACGCGCCGGTGAATCGACATGTAGCCGTCGCGCAGCCGTAAGCCGCCGTGAATCAGCTCGATCAAGACTTCGCTGGGCGAACGTTGCGGGTGGACGCGCAGCCGTGCTTCCAACCATTCATCGAGCGCCGCCGGCAGGCGAGTCGAACGCGTCGGGCCCATGGTGCCCGAACCGCGGGTACGCGCCACTAGCGCTCCTCGCCGTCTTCCGGCGCGCGGCCGGCGTCAGCCGCGGCCGGATGTTCTGCGGATTCCGGCGCGCTGTCGCCGGCGGGCTGATGCTCGTGCCGGTGATCGTGATCGGCGTGTCCGTGCTCGTGACGGTGCGTGATACCGTCCGCGTGCGTATGAGCGTGGGAATGATCGTGTTCCATCATGGTCCCTTTCGGTTGTCCGGGCGCTCGTCGTGCACGCGAGGGTGCGCTCAGGCGGGGGCCGGTGACGGCGTTGCCGGCTGTGCTTCCGCCATTGCCCGGTACCGGGCCAATTCGATCATGGTCAGAGCAATCGAGGCGTGCGCCACCACGCGCACGAGGAGCTGCCGTTCCTCCGGGTCGAGGTCGAGGCCGCTGACGTTATTGCCGTAGACGACGATCGCCGAGACCGTGCGATCCGCGAAGATCGGCGCCGCGAACGTGAGGCGCTCGTTGTCGAACGCTTGGCGGATCGCATGCGTGTGGCTGCCGTGAAAGGTGAGGACGCTGCGCGAGCGGGTGATGGCGCGCGTCACCTCGTCGTTCGCCGGCAACCGGCGCTCCATGTCCTCCGGCCAGTCGAACGAATCGGTCAGCTCGAAGCTTCCATCCCGCCGCCGGGTCATGATGCCGCTGAACGTCAGCTTCAGCGCGTGTGCGGCGTCCTGCAGCAGCGCACGATGCACGTCTTCCACCGTCTCCGCGTCCAAGATGTAGCCGGCGATGAATTCGAGCGCCTTGCGCTGCGCGCGACGGTCCGGAAAGATGAAGCGGTCCACGAACGTGTCGAGGAAGCTCTTGATCTTGCCGGTGAATGCGACGAGCACCGTCGAGAACACCATGAAGAAGATATACGCGAGGTCGTAGTTGTTGTAGAAAATGTACGACCCGAGTTCGTCGAAGACGTAAATCAGTCCGAACACCGCGGCGCCGATCGCCACGAACACCATGCCGCGGCTCACGACGAAATCCACCTCGAAGAAACGGTGGCGGATCACCGCGATCCAGACCGTTACGATCGGCACGATGCTCGTGCTCAAAAGCACGCTGTTGAACCAGAGCGGAAGGTGCGCGGGGAACAACTGGTCGGATGCGAGTTTGGCGATGCCGGCGAAGGCGAACGCGGCGACGATCCAACCGGTGCGCTGCCGATCGATGCCGTGCGCGCGCAGAAACGCGGCCGCGAACGCGACCGCCGTCGCGGCGATGATCGCGTAGGAGCCGGCCATGAATAGCGCGTCGATGCGGCCGTCCGGACGCGCGCCGTAGGTTTGCAGCCAGAAACCGTACGCGTGCAGCGTGCCGAGCACGAGGCCTAGGGCGAGCGTGCCGAAACCGAGCAGCCGCTGCCGCCATGTATCCTCGATGAGCAGGCACACGGCAAACATCAACAGGCTCGCGCGCGCCGCGCCGCGCACCAGGTCGCCGATCCACTGCAGAATTTGTCGCCACGGGTTCTCCAGCAGCACGTCCGCGTACGTCGTCGGATAGTCGCCGCCGATGCTGAAGATGAAGAATGCGAACGTGGCCACCCCGGGCTTCACAAGATAGAGAATCGCGCCGAGTGCGACCGAGATCAGAAAAATCAGTATCCGCACGAGCGTAATGATCCGGCTGGCAAGCGGCTCGGGCTCGGCGCGCAAGTGCACGATGCGCGCCTTTCCGTCGCGGTCCACCGGCAGCTGCCGGTCGAAATTCTCGCGCGTGAAGGTGAACCGCCCGATGAATCCCGGTTTGCGGTCGAAGGGCTTGATCCGGTCCACGCGCACGCGGTCGCCCAGCTTCAGGACGTCGCTGCCTTTCGTGCCCGTGCGCGGCACCTGCGTCACGATGCCGTTGCGGTCCGTCGCGTACCCGAAGACGCCGAGCGGTTCGAAGATCCGGACCGCGTCGGGTGCGACGCGCGCGACGGCAAAGACGACGAAAATACCGGCGATGACCAGCCGCGTCCATTCCGCGCGGTTCAGCCGTACTTTCGGCGGGGCTTCCACGGCGGTGTCGCCTAGCACGCGGTTATCGTGTTACCCGCCGGGCCGCGGAAGGATGCTAATCTTTCGCGGGCCCTTTCCACTTGCCGACCATACTGCGAGCGATCACGAGCCGCTGGATCTGCTGCGTGCCTTCGTAAATTTGGGTAATCTTGGCGTCGCGCATCATGCGCTCGACCGGATACTCCGTCGAGTAACCGAAACCGCCGAGCAGCTGCACCGCATCGGTCGTCACGGACATGGCGACATCGCCGCACTTGAGCTTGCACATTGCCGCCCACACCGTGATGTCCGCGGCGCCTTCGTCGCACTTGCGCGCCGCTTCGTACAGCAAGAGCCGCGCGGCTTCGACTTCGGTTTTCATGTCCGCGAGCATGAATTGCAGGCCCTGTTGCTGCGAAAGGGGCTTGCCGAACGCCACGCGTTCCTTGAGATAGCCGACCGCGTAGTCGAGCGCGCCTTGCGCGATGCCCAGCGCCTGCGCCGCGATGCCGGGCCGCGACTTGTCCAGCACCTTCATGGCGATCTTGAAACCGTCGCCCTCGGGGCCGATTAGGCTGTCCGCCGGGACGCGGCAGTTCTCGAAACTCAACTCGACCGTCGGCGAGCCGCGGATGCCCATTTTCTTCTCGAGTTTGCCGACGCTGAAGCCGGGCGTTCCGCGCTCGACGACGAACGCGCTGATGCCCGCCGGGCCTTTGTCGGGATCCGTGACCGCAAAGACCGTCACGACGTCGGCGACGCTGCCCTGTGTGATCCAAATTTTCGTACCGTCGAGGATCCAGTCGGCGCCGTCTTTGCGCGCGCGCGTACGCATCGAGCCGGCTGCGTCGGAACCGCTGCCGGCTTCGGTGAGAGCGTAGGCGGCGACCCATTCGCCGCTTGCGAGCTTCGGCAGGTACTTCTGCTTCTGCGCCTCGCTGCCGCCGATGAGAATCGGCAGCGCGCCGAGTTCCTGTACCGCGATGATGAGCGCGCTGGACGCGCACGCCTTGGACACTTCCTCGACGACTTTGACATACGTTTGGAACGTGCCGCCGAGGCCGCCGTACTCAGCCGGAAACGGGATGCCGAGCAAATCGTTTTCGGCGAAGAGCGCCTTGATGTCCGCCGGATATTCGCCCGTCGCGTCGATCTCCGCCGCGCGCGGTCCGACCTTGTCTTTGACGAGTTGACGGACGACGTCGAGGATCATCGCCTCTTCGTCGGCGACGTCGGGACGGGCGGGCGCGATAGCCATGCGGCGCATTTCTCCCTGCAAGCGGTGCGGTCCCCGGCCGCGAAGGTGGCGCGATGACCGCACAGCCGATGTCCGTGGAACGCTGGGTGCCGACGCGCGAGCAGATCGAGAGCGCGAACCTCACCGCCTTCGCGCGTGCCGCGGGCGTTGGGGACTACAGCGAACTGCGGTCGCTCGCCGAACGTGATCCAGCCGGATTTTACGAACGCATCCTCGCCGTTCTGGATCTGCACTGGGACCGGCCCTGGGACGCGATACTCGACGGCTCGCGCGGCAAAGCGTTGGCGACGTGGTTTCACGGTGCGGAATTCAACGCGGCCGGGAACTGCTTGGACCGCCACATCGCGCGCGGCCGTGCCGGTGACGAGGCACTTGTCTGGGAAGGCGAGGACGGCGCCGTGCGCCGCTACACGTTCGCCGAGTTGCGTGATGCCGTCGCGCGCCTCGCTGCGGTGCTCCGCGACCGCGGCATCCGGCGCGGTGACACGGTCGGCATTTTCATGCCGCTGATTCCTGAGACGGCGATCGCGTTGCTAGCCATCGCCTATGCCGGTGCGGTGGCCGTCCCGGCGTTCTCCGGCTACGGCCCCGATGCGCTGGCGGCGCGGCTGAGCGACGCGAATGCGAAGGCGCTGCTCACGGTCGACGGTGTCTATCGGCGCGGCAAGGCAGTTGCGATGAAAAGCGTCGTGGATGATGCGCTGCAGCACGCCCCGTCGGTCACGACGGTGCTCGTGTACGCGCGGGCCGGGCTGGACGTGCCCATGCATCCGCCGCGCGACGTTGCGTGGGGTGCTGCGGTGGCCGCGGCCGTACCGCTCGAGCGTTACGAGCGAACCGGCGCCAACGATCAAGTCATGCTGCTTTACACGTCCGGTTCGACGGGCAAACCCAAGGGCGCCAACCACGTGCATGCAGGATTCCCGATCAAATGCATGATCGATCAGCATCTGTGTATGGACGTCAAGTCCGGCGATCGCATGCTCTGGTTCACGGACATGGGCTGGATGATGGGCCCGTTTCTCGTGTTCGGCGCGTTGGGATTGGGGGCGTCGATCGTGCTCTACGAGGGCACGCCGGACTATCCGCAACCCGATCGTCTGTGGCGCATCTGCGCCGCGCACGGCGTCACCCACCTCGGCATCGCGCCGACGGCCATCCGCTCGCTGATGGCGTACGGCAACGAACACCCGCAACGGCACGATCTCTCGCGTCTACGTATCCTCGCGAGCAGCGGCGAACCGTGGAACACGGAACCGTGGAAGTGGTTTGCCACCTACGTGGGACGCGGCGAGGCGCCGATCATCAACTATTCCGGAGGGACCGAAATCGGCGGCGGCATCGTCGGTGCGTTTCCGACCATGCCGCTCGTTCCGAACAGTTTCCACGGGCCGATTCCCGGAATGGCGGCGGACGTGTACGATGCCGAGGGACGGCCGGTGCGCGGCGAAGTGGGCGAACTGGTGATCACCGAGCCGTGGCCGGGCATGACCCAAAGTTTCTGGGGCGGCGCCGTCGACCGTAAGGACGACGCGCGGTACCTGGCAACGTACTGGGGCCGGTTTGCCGGGACGTGGGTGCACGGCGATTGGTGTATCGTCGAGCAGCACGACGACATCGAGTATTGGTTTATCCGCGGCCGCAGCGACGACACCATCAACGTCGCCGGCAAGCGCGTGGGCCCGGCCGAATTCGAGAGCGCGGTGGTATCGCACGAGCGCATCAAGGAGGCTGCCGCAATCGGCGTTCCCGATCCCATCAAAGGCGACGTCGTGGTCGTTCTCGCGGTGGCGAAGCAACGCGCCGACGAAAGCGACGCGTTGCGTACGGAACTGTACGCGGTGCTCGACCGCATGATGGGCAAATCGCTGCGTCCGAGGGCAATTCACTTCGTGGACGACCTGCCGAAGACGCGCAATCTCAAGGTGATGCGCCGCATCGCGCGCGGTCGCTATCTCGGCATCGCCGATCTCGGCGACCTGTCTGCCCTAGACAACCCGGCGGCCTTAGCAGCCATCGATCAACGGCGCTGACGCAAAAGCGGGGGACTCGCCCGGCGTTTCGGCGCATATTTCCGTTGCGGAATCCGCAGAGTCGTTTGCGACGGCCGATTAACAGCATTGGAACGGTAGGTTCGCAAAGCCTGGTGGCGCTGCCGTTGGAGAATGGCTTGCGCACGAATCTCGATATGGTCTCCGCCGGCGGCACGCGCGTGCGCGGTCCGCTGATGGTACGCGTCGTCGGCGACTTGATGACGCGCCTCGCGGGCGGCGATGCTTGGGAATTCGCCGCGTTCGGTGCCAACGACGAAATGCTCCTTGTCGCCGCGTCCCGCCGCGACTCCGTCGATCTGGCAGCGTTGCGCGGGGAGATCCGGCTGCAACGGTTTGCGGGCAAGATTCTTCCGATCGTCGGACCGTCATTATCCGCCGAGGACCGCCGCTCGTTGTACGTCGTACTCGGTAACTTTTCCGAACGCGTCGCGGTGCTGCGCATCGTGCGTTCGTCCGCGTACCGTTCTGTGCGCGATGGCGGCGGCATCGATATTTTCGTCGCACAGCACGGCGACAAGGTCACGTCGGCCATCTTCGAGGAAGCCAACGAAACCGTTCAGGAAGCCTCGCGCCGCGAAGCACCGCTGACCTTCATCATCGACGCCGCCGGGTCGGTAACCACGACGAGCGACGAAGAGGCCGTGGAGCCGGCGGATTTGCGCACGCATTTGATGCCTCAAGGAGACGAGGTTCCTGCCGCGCTGCGGCAAATCGTCGACGATTTGCTCGAACGCTATCACCGCGGTTTGCGCGGTCCCGATCTGGTCGGCGTGCTGCCGTTCGCGCTCGTGCGCTTGACGCCGCTGCGGGGCCGAACCGGCCGCGAATTCCTCGTTTCGATCGAGTGGCTGCGCAGCCGTGCTTCGATGGAAGCGGGCGCTGCGCGCTATTCCATCAGCAAACGCGAACTGCAAGTGTTGGCCGCGATGCTGCGCGGTTCGTCCGTTGCCGAGATCGGTGCGGAACTTGCAATCTCGGAATCGACGGTGGTCTTCCACCTGAAGCGGATGCTGAAAAAGACCTCCTCAAAGAATCGCAGCGAACTGGCGGCACGGATGCTGGGCTGGGACGTTTCCGCTTAAGCCGCGGCCTTTGCCGATTAGGGCACGCTGGCTGCTATTGCGGTAGTAGCGGTTTCACCATCGTCGCGGAATTGGGTCCAGTACAGGGTGGCGTACGCGCCGCCGCGCGCCAGCAGCGTTGCGTGCGTGCCGCATTCGACCACGTTGCCGCCGTCGATCACGAAGATCACGTCCGCGGAGAGGATCGTGGAGAGGCGGTGCGCGATCACGAGGCTGGTGCGTCCGGCCATCAACGGCACCAGCGCCGCTTGAATCAGCGCTTCGTTGTTGGAGTCGAGCGAACTCGTGGCTTCGTCGAGGATTAAAATGCACGGATCCTTGAGCAGCACGCGCGCGATGGCGAGCCGCTGACGCTCGCCGCCGGAGAGTTTGTGGCCGCGCTCGCCGACGATCGTCTGGTAACCGTCCGGTAAGCGTGCGATGAAGTCGTGAATGTTCGCCGCACGCGCGGCAGCCGTGAGCTGCTCGTCCGTCGCGTCGGCTCTGGCATAGCGCAGATTCGCCGCAATCGTATCGTGAAGCAGATACGTCTCCTGCGTCACGATGCCGATGTTCTCGCGCAGCGAGCGCAGCGTCACGTCGCGCACGTCGTGGCCGTCCACGCGGATCGTGCCCTCTTGGGGATCGTAGAAGCGCGGCAGGAGCTGCGTTATCGTCGTCTTCCCCGCGCCCGAGGGACCGACGAATGCCGCCATCTGGCCCGGCGCGATATGGAAAGAGACGCCGTCGAGCGCCGTTCGCTCCGGCGCATAGCTGAAGCGCACCTCATCGAAGCTGACGTCGCCGCGGACGCGCCCGAGCGCGACGGCGTCAGCTTTCTCGGCGCCTTCAGGCGCCATGTCCAGATACTCGAAGATGCGCTCGAACACGGCGAGTGCGGACACGATCTGCACCTGCACGCCGGCCAATGCTGATGCGGGACCGTACAGGCGTGACAGGAAGGCGACGAAGGCAACGATGGTCCCGACCGATACGCCGCCGCCGATCGCCAGCCACCCCCCCGCGAACCACACGAGGGCGGGACCTACGACCACCATCGCCGTGATGGCGGCGATGAACCAGCGACCCACCATCGCGAGCCGGATTTCCAGCGCCATCAGATCGGTGCCGACGTCGTAAAAACGCTTGCGCTCAAACGCTTCGCGCACGAACGACTTGATCAGGGTGATGCCGGAAATGGATAGCGTCTCTTGGGTGATGGACTCGATTTCATCTCGCTTTTGACGCGTGCGCTTGCGGATGTCGTACATCCGGCGGCCCACCGGTCCGAGCGGCAAGATCATCAGCGGGACGATGGCGAGCGCGATGAGCGCCAGACGCCAGTCTAGAACGAAGATAGTCGCGACGGTCGTGAGCATCGTCGCCACGTTCGTGACGATCGACACCAGCGTGCCGGTGACGACGTTGTCGATGTTGTCCACGTCGGAACTGACGCGGTTCATGATCTCGCCGGTCTTCGTGTTGGTGAAGAAGGCGAGCGGCATGCGGTGCAAATGCGCGACGAGGCTCGTGCGGATGTCTCGCATGATGCCCTCGCCGACGAACGAATTCAGGAAGCCCTGGTACACGCCGATGACGCCCGCCGCAAGGGCGCTGAGGACCATGCCCGTGACGTTGACGCCGACGCCCGCGAGCGAACCGTGCGGGATGGCATCGTCGATTAGCCACTTCGTAAACAGCGGCGGCAGGAGTCCCACCAAGGCGACGACGAGGATGCAGGCGAGGACGAGCGTCTCCTGCTTCCAGTACGGCACGAAGAACGCGCCGATGCGTCGCCACTCGGCTTTGCGCCGTATCGTCGGTTTGTCGGGATTGAACGTATTGCTCCACATCAAGTGGATCGGGGGACCGTACATCGCTGTCTACGACCCGGCGGGCTCGCTGGCGGTTACCCGCGCGTCTTAGGCCGGCGCTTGCGGCAGGCGCGCGACGAAGCGCGCCGGACCCTCGAGCCCGAGCGTGCCGCCGTGCCCGAGCCCGATGCGGCGGCAAATGGCGAGGCCGAGGCCGCTGCCCGGACTGTCGGCGCGGCCCTTGTAGAACCGCTCGAAGATGCGCGCGCGGTCGGCGTCGGCGACGCCGGGACCGTCGTCCTCGACGGACACCGTAATGTAGGAGCCGTTGGTCTCGACGGTGATGCGGACGGACGTGCGGGCGTGTTTTACCGCGTTCTCGACGAGGTTTCCGATCAGGCGCCGCAACGCACGCCCTTCGCCGACCACGTACCCCCCGTTCGCCGGTATCGTGCATGCGATCGCGATAGCGGCGTTGCGCTCGCGCGTGTCGCGCGCGACCCGCGTCGCCAGCGTCGCAAGATCGACGGGTTCGTGCAGACGCCGGTCCGTGGTTTGTTCGCGCATCAGCAGCATGAGATCCGACACGAGCGCGGAGGCGTCCAGCGCGCGGTTGGCGATCGTTTCAAGTGCGCGGCTTTGGTCGGCAGGACTGGCGCCGCGCGCGGCCTGAGCGACCGTCGCAATGGACGCCAGCGGCGTGCGCAGTTCATGGGCGGCATCGGCCGCAAAGCGCTCCTCGCGCTCGCGCGCCGCCGCCAGGGCACGTACGGAAAGCGTCGCGAGCACATACGCCGCGATACCGACGACGGCCGGGAGCGGAAGATCGAAGAGCGCGATTTTGCCGGCAACACGATGCATCGTTGCGGAATATGCCGCGCGCCCTTCCGGCAGGCTTAGGAGCGGCTCGAGCGTCTCGTGGGCGGAACGGGCAACGAACAGGTACGCGACGACGCTAAGCGCGACGAGGACGACGAGAAATACAGCGAGATACGATGCGCACAGCCGTGCAATTATCCGGTTAATTTATATCCGACGCGCAAACGGTTTCGATCTTACGGCGGGCGCCCGCGTTCTCCAGCTTCCGGCGCAAGGCGCTGACGTACACGTCGACGATGTTGCTCTGACCGTCGAACTCTTCGCCCAACACGCCGTCGAGAATCTGGCGGCGGGACACGGCCATGTTCGCGTTGATGGCAAGATATTCCAGCACGCGGAATTCCGTCGCCGCGAGCGGCAAGGACTGCTCTTTGTAGCGGGCGACGCGCCCGCCCTGATCGACGATCAAATCGCCCAGTTGAATCGCCGCGCGCACCGGAACGCGTCCGCGCCGCAACAGCGCCCGGAGCCGTGCGGCGAGTTCTTCCTCGACGAAGGGCTTCACCAGGTAGTCGTCAGCGCCCGCGTCGAGCCCGCGGACGCGGTCTTCTACGGCGTCGCGCGCGGTGAGAATGAGCACCGGAGTCTGGACGCCCTCTTCGCGCGCGGCGCGGCAGATCGCGAACCCGTCGCGGCCCGGCAGAACGAGATCGACGATGGCTGCATCGAAGCTGCCTTCGAGCAGCGACTCGAGGCCCGTCCGCAACGGCCAGCGGCTTACGACGCTCGGCTTGCGATTCCCCTAAATTCGCGTTAACCCGGTTTGCCGTTACGCAGACCGGCGAGCTCCTTGAACAGTTTTTCTTCCTTGTCGGACAAGTTCGTCGGCAGTTGGCCGACGAGGCGCACGTACTCGTCGCCAAAACCGCCGTTCTTGAGTTTGGGCATGCCCTTTCCGCTCAAGCGCAGCATCTTGTGGTTTTGCGTCCCCGCCGGAATCGTCATGGTCACGTTGCCCGTCATCGTCGGAACGCTGACGTCGGCACCCAAGATTAGGTCGTAGATGGATACCGGCAGCTCGAGATAGAGGTCGTCGCCTTTGCGCTCGTAGCGCCCGTCGCCCCCGAAGTGCACGATGAGATAGAGATCGCCGCGTGCGCCGCCGCTGCTGCCCGCGCCGCCCTGGCCCGCGAGCCGTATGCGCTGGCCCTCGCGCACGCCCTTCGGAATCGTGACGTCGAAGCGTTTGCTTTCCAGCACGCGTCCGGTGCCGTGACATTGAGTGCAGATTTTGTTGCGGTCGGTCCCCGTACCGCCGCAGCGCGCGCACACGTCCTCGAGCTGCAGCGAAACCGATTTCTTTCCGCCCTCGTACGCTTCGGCTAGCGTGAGGTCGATGGTGGTTTCGAGATCTTGACCGCGTTCGCCGAACGTCGGGCCGGCCTGCGGCCGCCGGCCGATTCCCGAAAAGAACATGTCGAAGAAATCGGAGAACCCGCTCGGTCCCCCCGCCGCGCCGCCGCCGCCCGGTGCAGCGCCGCCGAAGTTGCCGAAGTTGAAGTTCGCATCTTGCTGCGCGCGCCGGTAGTTGCGATGCTGCTCGGCTTCCTGCGCCGCGCGTTGCCAATCGCTTCCGAGGACGTCGTATTTCCGCCGCTTCTCGGGGTCGCCCAGCACTTCGTATGCCTCGGTGATGTCCTTGAACTTTTCCTCGGCTTGCTTTTGATTGGTCGGATTCGCATCCGGGTGCCACTTGCGCGCGAGCTTGCGGTACGCGGACTTGATGTCTTTTTCAGCCGCTGCCTTGGGAACGCCGAGTATGTCGTAGTAATTCTTATAATTCAAGATTTGGTAACTCGCAGTTGAAAAGGCGCTCCGCCCCCGGCTCCGCGCCCCCCACGCTGCGCGTGGGGCCCCCGGGTCCGAGCTCGCATCAGCCTGAGAAATTGGGCACGATCACGCTGCGCTCGCTCTATCAGCGGGTTCTTGTACTATTATCGTGTATTCGCGCTGCCGCTCTATCAGCGGAATCGCTGAGTTAATCGGATTTTGCTACGATGACTTGGGCTGGGCGCAGGATGTCCTCCCCCATCACGTAAGCTTTGGCGGCTTCTTCGAGCACCGTTTCGTCGGCTACGCCGTCGGGCGCGGGCTGCGTGCCGATCGCTTCGGCCAGTTTCGGATCGAACGGCCGGTTCTTGAGCGACACGGCTTTGACGCCTTCGCTCGCGAGCGCGTTTTCGAATCCGCGGAGCGTCGCTTGCAGTCCGCCCTTGAGACCTTCGTTTTCCGTGTCGTAGGTGAGCGCGCGTTCGAGATTGTCGAGAACCGGCAAAAATTTCGCGATCACCGATTTCTTGCCGGCGAGTGCGATGTCGCCGATCTGGCGTTCCATGCGCTTCTTGTAGTTTTCGAAGTCGGCCATCGCGTAGAGGAACTTGTTGTAGTTGTCCTCGGCTTTCGCATGTGCCGCCGCCAATTCGGCGGAAAGGTCGCTTGCGCCGGCCGTTGCCGTCGCGGTTCCGTTTGCGGTGGCCGCATCCCCGGACGCCGAAGCTTCCGCGGACGCGTTCGTTTCAGTATCGTCGTGCATGACGCATTCTTTCTGACGAACGGACGTGTTCCGAACGCGCGTTCGCGAGGAACGCGCGTCCGGAGCTCGTCACGCGGGTGTTACTTGGCTTCCTTGAACTCGGCGTCGATGACGTCGTCGCCGTGCGGCGCGCCCTCGCCGGTGCCGCTGGAGGCGGCGCCGTTCGGTGCGCCGGCGGCTGCGCCGTCCGTCGCGCCGTTCGCCGAGGCGCCCGTCTTTTGGTACAGGGCCTCAGCGAGCTTATAGCTGGCCTGCTGCAGCTTTTCCGTCGCCGCTTTGATTTCGTCCGAGGTTCCGTTTTCGGACACGCGCTTCAGGTCGGCAAGGGCCGTCTCGACGTCCCCGCGCACCGTCGCGTCCGCTTTGTCGCCGACTTCCTTTAGCGACTTTTCGGTCGAATAGATCATCGAGTTGGCCGTGTTGCGGATCTCCGCTTCCTCTTTTTTGCGTTGATCCTCGGCGCGGGCGGCTTCCGCGTCGCGCACCATGCGTTCCACTTCGTCCTTGTTGAGGTTCGTGGAGGCCGTAATCGTGATCTGCTGTTCCTTGCCCGTCCCGAGATCTTTCGCACCGACGTTCACGATGCCGTTCGCATCGATGTTGAAGGTGACTTCGATTTGCGGAACGCCGCGCGGCGCGGCCGGAATGCCTTCCAGCCGGAAACGCGCGAGCGTTTTGTTGTCGGCGGCCATCTCGCGTTCGCCTTGCAGCACGTGGATGTCGACCGATGTCTGACCGTCTTCAGCCGTGGTAAAGACTTGCGTCTTGCGCGTCGGGATCGTGGTATTGCGTTCGATCAGCTTCGTGTTAACGCCGCCGAGCGTTTCCAGACCGAGCGAGAGCGGGGTCACGTCGAGCAGAACCACGTCGCGGACTTCGCCCGCGAGCACGCCGGCTTGAATCGCCGCACCGATCGCGACGACTTCGTCGGGATTGACCGATTGATTCAGTTCCTTGCCGGTGAGTTTACGGACCAGGTCTTGAATGACCGGCATGCGAGTGGATCCGCCGACCATCACGACCTCGTTGATTTGCGAGACGTCGAGCTTCGCATCGGCGAGCGCGTTCTTGAAGGGCTGCACGCAGCGATCGGTGAGATCGGCGGTCAGCTCCTCGAATTTCGCCCGCGTCAGCGTCACGTCGAGATGCTTCGGTCCGTTTTGATCGGCCGTGATGAACGGCAGGTTGATGTTCGTCGTGACGACGCCCGACAACTCGATCTTTGCCTTTTCGGCGGCTTCGGTGAGCCGTTGCATCGCCTGACGGTCGCCGGACAGATCGATGCCTTGTTCCTTGCGAAATTCCGCGACGAGAAAATCGACGATGCGGTGATCGTAATCGTCGCCGCCGAGACGCGTGTCGCCGTTGGTCGACTTCACCTCGAATACCCCGTCGCCGACCTCGAGGATCGACACGTCGAACGTGCCGCCGCCGAGATCCCACACGAGGATCGTCTCGCTGCCTTTTTTGTCGAGCCCGTAGGCCAGCGCCGCCGCCGTCGGCTCGTTGATGATGCGCAAGACGTCGAGCCCGGCGATCTTGCCGGCGTCTTTCGTTGCTTGCCGCTGCGCGTCGTTGAAATAGGCCGGGACGGTGATGACCGCTTTGGTCACGCGTTCGCCGAGATACGTCGACGCATCGTTGACCAGCTTCTGAAGAATCATCGAGCTGATCTCTTGCGGGGAGTATTCCTTGCCGTCGATCTTGACGTGGTAATCCGTGCCCATTTGCCGCTTGATCGAGGAGATCGTGCGGTCCGGATTGGTCACGGCTTGGCGCTTCGCAAGCTGGCCGACGAGCCGTTCGCCGGTTTTCGTAAATGCCACCACCGACGGCGTCGTTCGATTGCCTTCGGAGTTGGCGATGACGGTGGGACTCTGTCCCTCCATTACGGCGACGACCGAGTTGGTCGTGCCGAGGTCGATTCCGACCACTTTAGCCATAAATTGTTGAGTCTCGCTTTCCGAACAGCGTGGACCAGCCGTCACGGTTCCCCGCTCGGGCCTTGCCGCTTACCGCCGCTCAAGGATTGTAGTTTGCCCGCCGCACAGGCGACGCGTCGTTCATCATACGACGCCGGCACGGCTTTGTTCCACCCCGAATGACAACAAATCTGACACAGCGGTTGCGGGCTGCGGACCTTTGCGGGCAAGATCCGGGGGTGACGAACGTTTGGGCCGCGCTGCTCCTGGCGGCATGGGCGTTCCGTGCGGACCCGGCCGGACCGCCCGGCACCGCAGGGCCGCCGCCGGATACGCCGGGCTGGCTCGGCGTCACGCTCGGCGAACCGGCGGCCGGACTGCGCGGACGGTTGGGTGATCCGCTGCTCGTGCGGCCGTACGGCATCTCGCGCGTTGCGAGCTACTTGCGCGCCGACGACCCGGCGGCGGCACTGAACGTCACCGAGCGCGACGGCGTCGTGTTTGCCGTGGAATACGTCCGCGAGCGGCCCGAACCGAATGCCGCGCTCACCGCACGCGATCCGTACGGCATCGCCGTCGGTATGCCGGTCAAGGATCTCGCCGCCAAGCGCGGCAAGCCGGCGATCGAAACCACGAATTCGCTGTATTATCCGGTCGATTCGCAATCGCGTGCGACGGTGATTTACCGCTTCGAAGACGGCCGCATCGATTCCATCAAGCTCGTGGGTTCGCCGGCGAACGCCGCCGGCAACGACAAGCTGCCGCAGATCGCCGAAGCGCGCGGCGACGGGTACGGCACGGCGATTCTCGACCTTTCCGAGAGCGTGCCTGAAAGCCAGCACTTTCGGGAGCGGTACCTGGCTGTTCATGACTGCGCCGGAACGGGCCGCACCGCCACGGCGGAGCGTCGCGAAGCGCGCGTGTACGCGGTGATCACCGCAACGTGCGCCGACCGGAAGCGCACGTTGTATTTCGACGTCACGCGTGCAACCGCGCAGTAACCAAAAGAAAACGGCGCCCGCGAGGACGCCGTTTTGGCCCTCCGGCGCTTTAGGGCGCCTCGTTCTGGTCTTGCGGCTGGACCATGCCGACGGGCGCTTCGCCGAGCTTCACCTGGGCGCGCTTCTTGATCCCTGCGCTGACGTACGCGACGTCGGCGGTTTGCCCCGGCTTCTGCGCGCGGACCGCTTTGCTGACTTGGTCCGGTGAGTTGACGGCTCGGCCGTTGATGCTCGTGATGACGTCGCCCGGCTGGATTCCCGCCGTGTCGGCGGGGCCGCCTTGCGTCACGCCGGCGACGGCGACGCCGCCTTGACCCTGGTAGTTGATCTGCGCGCGCACGTTCCCGGTGAGCTGCGTCGTTTCGACGCCCATGAACGCGATGCCGGTCCCGGTCGAGTTGGCGTTGAGCGTCTGGCCCGGATTCTTTTCGAGAATCGCCACCTGCTGCTTCATGACATTCACGGGAATCGCGAAGCCGATGCCTTGCGCCGCCTGCGGATTCGCCGTCGACTGATTGACGCCGATGAGCCGGCCTTCGATGTCGACGAGCGGGCCGCCGGAGTTGCCCGGATTGATCGGCGCGGACGTCTGCATCAAGCCTTTGAACTCGCGCGGGACGTTTCCGTCGCCGGCGATCGTTTCGTCGCGGTTGAAGCCCGAAACGACGCCGACCGAAACTGATTGTTTGAGCTCGAACGGCTCGCCGATCGCGATCGCCCATTGGCCGGCCGAGAGCTTATCGCTATCGCCGAGTTCGATCGGCGGCGGAAGCTTGGCGTAGTTGTCGACCTTGACCAGCGCGAGATCGGCCGCCGGGTTGCGCGCGAACACGTGACCGGGCTGCCGTTCGCCGTTCGCGAAGATCACTTCGATCTTACTCGTGCCCTGCGGCACGACGTGGGCGTTGGTCACCATCAGGCCGTTCTTGCTAATCACGAAGCCCGAACCCGACGCCCGCGCCCGGTACTGCCGCATTTGGCCCTGCGACGGGCCCCCGAAGAACTGCGCGAACGGATCGGCGGGCACGTACTGCGTGCCGTTGATCGTGACGTTGAGCGCGACGACCGAGGGCTGCACGCGCTTGACCGCGTTCACGATCCGGTCTTGGTCGCTGAGGCCGCTCCCCGCGAGCGGCGCCGCGCTGACGGATGGCGGGCTGTTCCCGGGCCCCGCGACGCCCGCAAAATGCGTGCTCGCGTAGAGCATCATCGAAAAACTGCCGACGATCGCTCCGACGATGCCGACCACCGCCGTCCCGAAAAACCGAGACTTCATGTATGTGTTCTCCCGAATGTGTTGGAAAGGGCTGGAGGGACGTGGTCTTCTCTACAAACGATTCCGCCGAAAGGTGACGTTCCGGCAGCGTTTCTTCTCTTATTTTAATAAGGGTCGGACCGCGCTCTCGTCGGCGACCAGCAGGCCGTCGCGCACGCGGATGATGCGCTTGGCGTGCGAGGCAACATCCTCGTCGTGCGTCACCATGATGATGGTCCGGCCGGCCGCATTGAGGTCGCGGAAAAGCGCCATGATCTCTTCGCTGGTCTGGCTATCCAGATTCCCCGTCGGCTCGTCGGCCAAAAGCACGGCCGGATCGTTGACGAGCGCTCGCGCGATGGCGACGCGCTGTTGCTGGCCGCCCGAGAGCTCCTGCGGCTTGTGGTCGGTGCGGTCGCCGAGGCCGACTTCGCGGAGGCGGTTCACGGCGGCGGCGTTGCGCTGGCGCGCCGGCACGCCTGCATAAAAGAGGGGCAGGGCGACGTTCTTGATCGCCGTCGTGCGTGCGAGCAGGTTGAAACCCTGGAAAACGAAGCCGAGCTTTTTGAGCCGGATCGCGGCCAGCTCGTTGTCCCCAAGCGTGCCGACGTCGATGCCGTCGAGGACATAGCGGCCGGTCGTCGGACGGTCGAGGCAGCCCAAGACGTTCATGAGCGTCGACTTGCCGGACCCTGAGGGTCCCATGATGGCGACGTATTCGCCCGGGGCGATCGCGAAGGAGACGCCGCGCAGCGCGTGCACCGCGATCGCCCCGAGCTGATACGTCTTCGTCACGTCGTGCAGTTCGATGGTATTGCGCGCAAGGCTATTCATACCGCAGTGCCTCGATGGGATCCAGCGCCGCTGCCCGATACGCCGGATATGTGCCGAACGCGAGCGTGACGATGGTGGCGAAGCTCGTCGCGATCAGCGCGGCGCGCAGCCACGGAATCGGCGCAACGACGCCCGAGAGCTTCACGATGAGCAATTGATTGACCCCGCCTCCGATCGCCAGGCCGAGCGCCAGCCCGATCGCGCATCCGATCGACGAGAGCAGCAGCGCCTCGATGAAGAATTGCAAGAGGACCTGAAAGCGCGTGGCGCCGATCGCCTTACGCAACCCGATTTCGCGGGTGCGTTCGGCGACCGACACCAGCATGATGTTCAAAATGCCGATGCCGGCCACCAGCAGTGAAACGGCGCCGATCAGCGCGACGATGAGGGTCAGACCGGCGAACACCCCGTCGATCGCGGATGCGAATTGCTTGCGGTCGATCGTCTGATATTGCGCTTTGCCTTTCTTGAGGCCGGTAAGAAAGCTCAACGTGTCGGCTTCGGCTTGCGAGAGATTGGCGACGTCGTCGACGACGAAGCGCGCGCCGATCGTCGGACGGCCCCGCGCGAAGTCGCTGTTGTAGACGGTGTATGGTACGAACACGTCGCCGCGAACGATGTTGGGCAAGATGCCCGTGTTCGGTTTCGCGAGAACGCCGACGATTAAGAAGCGACGGTCGCCGACACGGACGGATTGCCCGGTCGGGTCGCCCGCGATCTTTAATTTCTCGTAGGCATCGTTCGTCAGCATGCAGACGTGTGCGCCCGATAGGACCGCGTCGGCCGTGAACGACTCGCCGAAGCGCAGCGGCGTCGTGAACAGCCGGTTGTTGGATTCGGCGGCCACGAGCAGCCGGGCGACGCGGTTATGAAACCGCGTTTGCCGCGCGAATGCGCCGGCCGGGATCGCTTCGATGACGTGCGCTACCTGCCGCTTCACGCGGCTGATTTCGGCCGGTTTGAGCACGGACCGGGTGAAGTCGGCTTGGCGCTGGTTCGGAAACACGGAGAATGTGCGATCGTTGAGCGATCCGAGGATGCCGCCGACCGCGCCCGACATTCCCGCGCCGAGGACTTGAATCGAAATGACCGCCATGACGCCGATGATGAGTCCGAGCGTCGTGAGGAACGAGCGCATCCGGTTGCCGTTGAGGACGGCGAGCGCTTCGAGGACGTACTGCAGCATGCGCTACGACCGCAGCGCGGCGATCGGGTCCATGCGGCTCGCGCGATATGCCGGATATGTTCCGAATACCGTTCCGACGAGCGTCGAGAAGCCGACGGCGATCGAAACGATCAGCAGGTACGGGATCGGGGCCGGCCCCACGAGCTTTTCAACGGAGCTGTAGGCACCGAGCACGGCGACGAAACCGAGAACGGTCCCGACGCCGCCGCCCAGCAGCGACAGCAAAATCGCTTCGAGCAGAAACTGCAGCAAGATGTCGCCCTTGCGCGCGCCGATCGATTTACGCAAGCCGATTTCGCGCGTTCGCTCGGTGACGGAAACCAGCATGATATTCATGATGCCGATGCCGGCCACGATCAGCGCCACGCCGCCGATCGCACTGAGTCCCGTGGCGATGATATTGAGAACCGTATTGAAGCCGGCAATCTGCGCCTGGTTGTCTTGCGTGAGGTATTTCGCGCGCTCGCCGTGCAGCCGCCGCAGCACGTTGGCGATCGCGTCGGATATCTCGCCCAGCCCGACGCCCGGCGCGGCGTACAAGTTGAGCGCGTCGATCGGTCCCGGAAAAATCTCGTGAAAGACCGGGTAGGGCATTTCAAAAAAGTCGCTAGCTCCGATCGAGCTGAAGAATCCGCCCTTGATTTCGTCGTACACGCCGATGAGCGTGCAGCGCGAACTGCCGACGCGAATGACTTTGCCGAGCGCGTCCGGCGGACCGGCTGGAAAAAAGCGCTGCGCGAGCGGCGCCGTCATGAGGCATACGTGGGCCCCAGTCTGCACGTCGTTCGCATCGATCCTGCGTCCGGCGGCAAGCGTCAGCGAATCGAGGTGAAAGTCGCTGCCGGACGCACCGAATGTGGCGTACTTGATGCCGTTCGCGCGCAGCGTCATGTTGCGTTGGTAGCTGGGCTCGATGTGGAGCAGCTTCGCGCCGACGGATTCCTGCACGATGCGGACGTCGCGAAACTGAATGGCTGCGTCGTTCGGGTCGTCCTGTTGCGGATCCACGCCGATGGAAATGCCCTGATCGCCGAACGAGTTCAGCGTGCCGGTGATGCCGCCGGATGCGGCCTTGCTGATGCCGAGCACCGCGATGATGGAAGAGGTGCCGATGATCATGCCCAGCATCGTGAGGATCGACCGCGTGCGGTTGCGCCAGATCGCCTCGAATGCCTCGGCGATGTAGGCGGACAGCCGGCTCATGCCGCGGCGTTGCTCGGGCGCGGCGACGGCGATGGCGCCGGCTTCACGACGACGTTGTCCACGACTGCCGGACTGCGGTCGACGATGACCACGTCGCCGACGCTTACGCCTTTGGTGACCATCGACTGCGATTCGTTTGCGGCGCCGAGCGTGACCGGCGTCTTCACGGCGCGCTTGTCGGCGCCGCGCACCACGTACACGAACGGCTTGCCCGCCGCGTCCTTGCGAATCGCGTCGGCCGGCAGCGCGATGACATTGCTGCGGTCGCTCGTAATGATGTCGACGTCCACCGTCATCCCGTCGCGCAGAAACGGCAGCGTGCGGTCCAGGGCGATCGTCGTGATCACTTGGCGCGACGTGTTCGAGGGGTCATCGCTCTTTTGCGCGACCGCGCCGATGGACGCGACATGCCCGGTGAGTGACTTCGTGCCGAGGTCTTCGCCGCTGATGCGGGCGGCCTGGCCGGTGCGCACCTGGGCGACGTCCTGCTCGTCAACCCGGGCGCGCACGATGAACCCGGCGTCCGATGCGACCGTCACGACGGACTGCCCGGCAGTGACCGCGTCGCCGGGCTGCAACGGCCGTAGCGTATCGCCTGTCTGCGTCGCGATGGTCTGCACGATGCCGGAGAACGGAGCATGGATCTGCAGCCGCGCGACTTGGTCTTGCGCGTACTTGTAGTCGTTCAGACGTGCGTTGGCGTCACCGGTCGCCGACTGCACGTCGCCCACCTTGTTTTGCGCCGCTTGCGCTTTGGCCGCGGCCAGCGCCGCCGTCGCCTGACGCACCGCATCGCGGTTCGCCCGCACGCGATCTGCGAGAACGGATACGTTTTGGCCCAGCTGCCGGAACGTGCTCGCGCGCTGGCGCTTCGCTTGATCGTCGGCGATACGCGCCTGCTCGAGTTTGGCGTACGATTGATCGAGGGTGTCCTTCGAGATCGCCCTGTTTGCGAACAGGTCTCTGTTGGCGTCGTAGATGCGCTGCGCTTCGCGCAGATTCGTGTCCGCGTTGGCCACGTTGGCGTTGGCTGTGACGCGCTGGCCCTCCGCCGTGCTGTCGCCGAACCCAAGACCCGATTGCGCGCCGTTGCGTTCGTCGGTGATGGCTTGATTGAGCGCGAAACGCGCCTGTTCCAGGTTGTATTCCGCCTGCGCGACGCTCGACTGGTTTTGCGCAGGCAACACCGCGTTCGTCTGGCTCGCGGTTTGCGCGCGGCCGGCCGCGGCCATGTATGTATCGTGCGCGCCCTGCGCGTTGCTGAGCAGTTGCGGATTCGAAAGCGCGACCAGCAGTTGGCCTGCGATCACGTGATCGCCGGGTTTGACGAAGACGGTCGCGATGTTGCCGGGCACGAGCGCCGTCAGCGTCGCGGTCTTCGGACGCTGCACGACGCCCGTTTCCGGGAGGCGCGTGGTGAAATGCGTCAACTTCACGGTTTCCATTTTGGCTTCGACGGAGGCCGGCTTCTGGCGGGCGGCGACGACGACGCCGATGGTGACGGCTGCCGCAAGGCCGGCGATCAGGATGATCAAGTTGCGGACGCGGTTCATGGGTTCCTCATGTCGACGACGGCGACGGGATCGCTAGTGCCGACCGCGACGCGCAGATGCACGACCGCACCGATATAACTGACGCGCGCGTTTGCGAGGTCGGTCTGGGACTGCAGGTTCGTCTGCTGGGCTTGCGTCGCGTCGGTGAGCGAGATCAAACCGTTTCTGTACTGCAGCTGCGCGATGCGCGCGGATTCGGCGCCGAGTGCGGCGGCTTGCTTCGCCGTCGCGAGGTTCGCGGCGGACGTCTGCGCCGTTCGCAGCGCTTGGCGCACGTCCGTCTCGACCGCGTTCTCCGTGGAGGTGAGCGTCGCTTGAGCGGAATCGATGCCGGCGCGCGCGGCGCGATGCTGCGCGTGGCGGGCGCCGTAATCCACGAAGCCCAGGTTGAACGTACTCGTCGCACCGATCTGCCAAAAACCGGGCGAGCCGCGGGGGACAACCGGCGGGAGTAGCGGCTGACCGAGTGTCGCGAGCTGCTGATTTTGCAGGTCGCGCTGCAGCTGCTGCTGCACGAGTGTCGTCGGCGACGTTTGATTGCCGAAGGCGCCGGTCAGTTGAATTTGCGGGCGACGGTCGGTTTCGATCAGCGCATCAGCCAGCCGCGCAACCGCGACCTGAGCGCGCGCGCTCGCGATATCGCTGCGGTTGGCTTTCGCGAGGGCGACGAGGCTCGCGAGCGGCGCGGCGGGCAGGACGGGTTCGGGCAGCACATCGGGAAAGGCGAAACGCATGTCCGGCGGCGCACCGATCGCCTGCGCGAGCGTTTCGCGCGCCGTCGCCTCGTCCGAGATCGCCGTCGCGAGCGTTGATTCCGCGCGCAGTTCGTTCACCTGCGCCCGAAGAACGTCGACGCCGGCTGCGCGGCCGACGCGTTCGTTCGCGCGCGCGACGTCGAGCAGCGCCTGCTGGTACGCACGGTCGGCCGTCGTGAGCCGGACGTTTTCCCGCCGCGCCGAGACGGCGAAGTAGGCGTTGGTGACTTCTTGCGCGAGTTGCTGTTGCGCGCGCTGAAGGTCGCCGCGCGCCGATTCAATCTGGCGCTTCGCTTGCTGCGCCTGAATCTGCGCGTTCGATCCGTTGTAGACCGTCCACGTCGAACCGACTTGCGCCGTGTTTTGCGAGAAATTATTCTGCTGCGAGAGACCGAACTGCTGGAACGAACCCGCCGCGTTGGAGCTCTTCGAGAGCTGATTTTGCAGCGTGCCGGTTACCGGCGGCAATTCGTTCGCGTGCAGCCGGGCGTATTGCGCTTCGTCGTTTTCTACGGTCGCGCGGCGGCTGAGCACGTTCGGACTGTGCTCGAGCGCGTAGCGCACCGCCGCCGGCAGATCGAGCGGCACGGCTTGCGCGCCGGCCGGAGCGCAGAACGTGAAGAAGGACACCGCACATGCGGCGGCGGCGGCGAATCGGTGCAGCACTAACGTTGCGCGAGCGCGGCGAACAGCGGGAAGACCCCGCTGAGCAGGAGCATCACGATCGCCGCGGCGGCGGCCACGCCGCGCGGTATGCGCCCCACGATTTCCATGCCGAGCGCCATGAGCACGACAGCCCAGATCGCGAAGACGTTCATGACGCCGAAAAATGCAGCGACGCGCTTCGACGCGCCGGGAACGAGCATCGCGAGATTCGGGACGGAGCCGGTGACCTCCGCGGTGCTCGAGAACGAATCCATACCGCGTACGAGCACGACGATCATAAGCACTATGCTCGACAGTCCGACCCCGGCGATCGATGCATTGACGCTGACGGCCCAGAACTTCTTGAAGGTTCCGTCGCCTTTTCCGATCGCGTTTGCAACGAGCATGATGAGTGCTTGAAACAGTCCGGCCAGGCCGATCGCGATCGGTATGAAGATGAAAGCGAACTTTGCGAACGTCGCCGCGAACGCGATTTGCTGCGCGATCAGCGCATCACGCCGGTCGGCGGGCATGCTCGCGAGTTGCGGGCTGGCCGCTAGCCGTGCCGGCATCTCTACGGAGAGCGCGTGCGCGATCGCGGGACTGATCACGATTGAGGCGATGACGCCGAGTACGGTCGCGATCGCGAATGCCCAGCCCCACGTCGGAACGTCGCGCAGCGCGTGGAACGCCGTCTTCGGCGCGACGATGACGTCGAGCGCCGTCTGCAACCCGGAATGGTTCGCGGCCGCGATCTGCTGGGTTCCCACTGGCTCCTCCAACGAATGACGCCCGCGTCAAACGCAAAGCGCTGCCTTCGTTCTATACGGCGGGCCTTAGCGCATGTTTCGACCGCTTGCGTTCCGGAGGGGCGGAGCCGGCTCGTCGACCAGGGCTTCGATGCCGAGACGGCGCTCGATCACCGCGCGAGCGCGGTCGAGATCGGTCTCGCGCATCTCCAGGAGGCGCAGGCGCAGGTAGATCTGCGCCGCGCGGCGCGCCCGCGGCGAATAGAGCCCCGCCGCGGTGAACGGCCGCCGCGTCGCAGCGGGCGCCGGCACTTTCTCGGCCGCCGCCGCGGTTCCGGCGGGCATTGCAAGCACCAAAAGGAGAAGACAGACGGATACGCGGCGTGAGAAAGTGGTGGCCATGTCTTCCCGTTCACGCGCGTCCGATCTTCATCAAGGACGGAAAATTGCAACCTAACGGTCAGTCCTACGCCGACAGCCTGGTGCTCCCGCCGCCTCCCGAGGAGCCGTATCTGCGCATCGTCCCGCTTGGCGGCTGCGGCGAAATCGGCCGCAACATGACGGTGATCGAGACGAACGACGACCTCGTCGCGGTCGATTGCGGCCTCATGTTTCCGGACGACGAGATGTTCGGCGTCGACATCGTCATCAACGACTTCTCGTACATCCGCCAGCGCGCGACAAATTGCGCGCGCTCCTGCTCACGCACGGCCACGAAGATCACATCGGCGGCATCCCGTATCTGCTGCGCGAGTTCAGCGTACCGGTCGTCGGCACGCCGCTTTCGCTGGCGCTGATTCGCGCAAAGCTGCGCGAGCATAAACCGGCCGAACTGAATTTCGTGACCGTCAATCCCGGCGACACGGTGCGCCACGGCGCAATCGAAACCGAGTTCATCCACGTCAACCATTCGCTCGCGGGGGCGTGTGCGCTCGCGATCCGCACCCCGCTCGGCACGCTTTTTCACACGGGCGACTTCAAATTCGATCAGACGCCGATCGACGGAAAGCCGGCCGACTTCGCCG
This sequence comes from Candidatus Velthaea sp., assembly GCA_046262475.1. Classification (GTDB taxonomy): domain Bacteria; phylum Vulcanimicrobiota; class Vulcanimicrobiia; order Vulcanimicrobiales; family Vulcanimicrobiaceae; genus JBHEMQ01. Next base: position 7,948 of record JBHEMQ010000004.1, on the reverse strand, counting down.
CGATCGCACGCGTCGGCGAGGCGGGCGTGCTCTGCATGCTCGCGGACTCCACCAACGCCGAGCGGCCGGGGCATACGCTCTCGGAGCGTATCGTCGGCGAAGCGTTCGCGAACATTTTCGCGCGGGCCAAAGGCCGGCTCATCGTCACGTCGTTCGCCTCGAACGTCCCGCGCATTCAGCAAGTTGTCGATCAGGCGCAGCGCTTCGGCCGCAAGGTCGCGTTTCTGGGCCGTTCGCTGCTGAACGTGATGCACTACTCGACCGAACTGGGCTATCTCGACGTGCCGCCCGGAATGGTCATTCCGCTCGAGAACGTCGACGATTACCCGCCCGAACAGATCGTCGTGATGACGACCGGATCGCAAGGCGAACCGATGTCGGCGCTCACGCGGCTTTCGGTGCGCGATCATAAAAAGCTGCGCATCGTTCCGGGCGACACCGTCGTCATCAGCGCGACGCCGATTCCCGGCAACGAAAAGAGCGTCTCCAAAACGATCAACAACCTGTATCGCCTCGGGGCCAACGTCATCCACGGTTCGAGCGGCAACGCGCACGTTTCGGGCCATGCGTCGCAAGAAGAATTGCTCCTCATGCTCAACCTGGTGCGGCCGGACTATTTCATCCCGATCCACGGCGAGTACCGTATGCTGGTCACCCACGGCCGGCTCGCGCAGCAGACCGGCGTCGCGGGCGACAACGTGTTTGTCGCGGAGAACGGCGACGTGATGGAATTCACCGCGGGCACCGCCGACAAAGTGGGCCGCACCTACGGCGGCAACGTCATGGTCGACGGCTCCGGCGTCGGCGACGTGGGCGAGGCCGTCCTGCGCGACCGCAAGCACCTTGCCGGCGACGGTATCATGATGGCGATCGTCACCATCGATGCGGAGGAGGCGCGCGTCGTGGCCGGTCCCGACCTCGTATCGCGCGGCGTCTACTATCTGCCCGAATCGGGCGACGTAATGGATGCGCTGAAAACGCGGCTGGAACAGATTCTCAGCGATTGTTCGGTCGAGGGCATCCGCGACGTGGGCAATGTGAAGGAACACATTCGCAGCGGGCTCTCGAAGGCGATCTTCGAGAAGTCGCGCCGCAAGCCGATCGTCATTCCCGTCGTCATGGAAGTGTAGCGCCGGGCGGCTCAGCGGAACGTCAGCTCCAGAAAATACGAGAACGGCTGCGGCCGGCAGCCTTCCCCCTGCATGAAGTTGAATTGCGCGGTGCGCGCGATGCGCAGCGCCTCTTCATCGAGCGCGGCGTTGCCCGTGCGTTTTTGCAGCGCGGGCTCGCCGTGCCGCGCTGCCGCCGCATCGAGGGGAACGGCGACGACCGCGGTGCCGCGCTGCGCCGCGTTGCGCGCGCCCGGCGTGATGAAGGCGACGACGAGCGGCACGCAATCGGCGCGCGCCGCCGGCGGCATGGTCGGCGGCGCCTGCGGCGGCGAGGGCGCCGCGTCGTCCTGCGCCCGATACGCCATGCGGTACGTGTCGCTCACGGCGACGCAGCCGCTTTCCGCCGCGCGATAGGTCGAGCGCGTAACGGCTTCGCGTGCGAGCGCGTCGATGACGGCGTCGCCGGATCCGCCGACAAGGCGCACGTCGCGAACGCGGCCGTCACTGCCGAGATCAACGTCGAACGTCAGCCGCGCGTTCTTGCGCGGCGTATCCGGCGGAAGCTGTAACGGTGCAGCGTTGACCACGGCCGCCGGTGCCGTCGGGCAGCGCGGCGCGGCGCGCGCCGGTTCCGCACTGCACGTGCCGGGCGCGGCGGCGACTGCGAGCGCGAGCGTCGCGAGCGCCGTGACGATGCGGCACTTCACGCCGTATGCGTTCGGAGGAACGGTCGAACGCTCCGCCAACACGCGCGCCATGAAGAACCGGCGGTCTTTTCTCGCTGTCGTTGCGGGCGGCGGCGTCAGCTTCGCGCTCTTGACCAAGGGCGCCGGCGCGCAGACCGCCGCGCCTTCGCCGCCGTCGCCGCAACCGTCACGGAAAGAACCGTCGGCCGCCGCACTCGCGGCGGCGGCGGCGTTTCGCACATTCGATCCGCATCTCTCCGACGATACGATCAAGACGATCGCGCGGGGGATCGACGACAACCGCTCCGCCGGAGCGCAGCTCAATCCCAAGAAGCGGCGCTTGAAAAATTCCGACGAACCCGTCGCGCGTTTCGCCGCGGCACGATGACGAACGACGACGTCGCTTTCGCCGACGCCTTCGAGCTTGCGCGGCTCCTGCGCGCGCGTACGATCTCATCGGTGGAGTTGACGCGCCTGTACCTCGACCGTCTGGAAAAATACGGCCATGTCTACGGCGCCGTCGTCACTATCCTGCACGACCGCGCGATGCGCGAAGCGCGGCGGGCGGACCGCGAGCGCGCGGCCGGTACGGTGCGGGGGCCGCTGCACGGCATCCCCTACGGCGTGAAAGATCTGCTTGCGACGCCCGACGCGCCGACGACATGGGGCGCGGCGCCGTACCGTACGCAGCGCTTCGACTTCGACGCCACGGTTGTGCGCAAGCTGTCCGCCGCCGGCGCGGTGCTGCTCGCCAAACTTGCGATGGTGGAACTCGCCGGCGGCTTCGGTTACAACGATGCCGACGCGTCGTTCACCGGTCCGGGGCGCACGCCGTGGAACTGGCACTATTGGAGCGGCGGTTCCTCGAGCGGTTCGGGCGCCGCGGTAAGCGCGGGCCTCACGGCGTTCGCGATCGGATCCGAGACGTCAGGTTCGATCTTGTTTCCGTCCGCGAGTTGCGGCGTCACCGGGTTTCGGCCCACCTACGGACGTGTCAGCCGGCACGGCGCGATGGCGCTGTGCTGGACGCTGGACAAAATCGGTCCGCTCGCACGCAGCGTGCGCGATACCGAGAACGTCCTCCGCGCCATCGCCGGCGCGGACGCAGCCGATCCGACGGCCGTCGATGCGCCGCTGCGCGCGTCCAACCGGCGCCCGCGCATCGCCGTCGTCAAGAACGCGACGCAAAAGACGATGCCGGGCGTCATGCGGAACTTCGAGGGATCGCTGCGCGTGCTGCGGGAGTTCTGCGATCTCGAGAGCAGTGTCGAGCTGCCCGCCTTTCCGTACGGCGCCGCCGTCGGCACGATCGTCAACGCGGAGGGCGCCGCGGCGTTTCGCGAACTCATCGAAACCGGGAAGTCGCGCGAGCTGCAGCAGAAGGACGACCGGTACGGCGGCTACGTCGCCTACGCGACGCCGGCGGTGGATTACGTCGATGCGATGCGCCAACGGACCCTGATGATTGCCGCCATGCGGGCGGCGTTCGGACGCTACGACGCCGTCGTATCGCCCACGCTATCGACCGTCGCGTATCCCGTCGGTGTTCCGTTCGACAAGGCGTATCCGAAGTATCCGGGTGGCCCCGACCTCATCGCCGCGGGCAACCTCGCCGGATTGCCGGCGTTGACGATCCCCAACGGTATTGCGGACAAAGGTCTTCCATCGTCGATCGCGTTTCTCGGCAACGCCTTCGGCGAAGCGAAGCTCGCGCAAATCGGCAAACGGTACCAGCAACTCACGCGCGAGCACACGCTGCGCCCGGTGTTGCGCGAGCACGCGCCGGAGTCGCGTGCTTAGCGGAATCCGCCGATCCTCAGTGATAGAAATACGGGTCGAGGACGCTGACCGGCACGACCGCGTCGACCGGTAAGCCGTTGCGCTCCGCCGAATTGCGAATCGCCGCTTCGTCCGGACCGTCGTAGACGCAGTACGTTTTCGTCTTGTCGGAGGAAACGTACGAGTGCACCCACGTCACGCCGTCGCTGCTGTTGTTGCCGACGACCGTCGCGCATGCGGTTGCGCCGTCCGCGGTCACCGGAATATCGAGCCCGCCCGGAAAGGTGCGTTCGACCATGAATCTCGGCATCGGTTTCCTCCGTCGTCTAGGTGCTTGAAGCGTTATGATTTGGGCTTCGCGGCTGGAACGAGTTTCGCGAGTTCCGCGTCGGCCGCTTTCATGATATCGCTCGCGGCATCGCGGTACTGCGACCGCGTCACGCCCATGTTCCGCGATGTCGACGTGCCGCCCGCGTTACTTGTCGTATATCCGCGCGACGGCGGCACCCAGTCGTAGACGTCGCCGCTGTTCTTGCGCGCGTCGATAAACGCCGCGTGCGCGTCGTCCCAGCGCTTGAGCGAAAGGTACGCCCGGCCCGCTAGCACTTCGTATTGGGCGGCGCGCACTTGATCGTAGTGCATCGTCGGCTCGACCGCACCGTCGGTGAGCGCCTGGGAGGCGCAGGCCAAATACGCGCGTTCCACCGCCTCGGAAGCCTCGATGATCTTCACCGGATCGCCGGTCGCCGGTACATCCACGAGCGTCTTGAGAGCCGGTACGGCGGACGGGCAGAGCGCATCGGAGATCGGCGCCTTCGCCTGCGCGAACGCGCAGGCGGTCAGGCCGAAAAACGAAGCGGCCAGGGCGGCCGCGCAACGCGCGATCATGCCGGCCCGGGGCTCGCCGCCGCGCCTTGCGGCCGCGCGGGGACGGCCGGCGCGAGCTTGGCCAGTTCCGCTTCGGCAGCTTTGTGAATTTCGGCCGCGGAGTCGCGGAACTGCGAGCGGTTGGAGCCGTTGTTGCGTTCCATCATCTGTACGCCGGGTGCTCCCGAGCGCCGATTTTGTCGGCGCCGTTCGCGTCCTTCAGAGAAGCAAGTACGTTGAGCGGTGCGACCGCGTTGGGGGCATACGCCGTCGGCCACTTTTTGCTGGGCAACCGCCTCGCCGGCCGATACCAACGCCAACGCGACGATTGTCACAACCGTGCACAAACGTTTCATGCGGTTCGTTTATCCGCGAACGGCGCCGCCACCCGCAGGGGCCGTCCACACCCGTTCTGCAGCGCCCCGCGGTAACGCGAAAAGCACCAGCGTCGCGAGCGACAGCATTGCGGCCGCCAGCAGTACGCCGCCCGCGAGGTCGGTCGGATAGTGTGCGCCGAGCGCGAGCCGCGACCAGATGACGCCGGCGCCCCACGCTCCGAGCGGCGCGGCGAGAAGCCCGCGAAAGCGCGCCGGCAGTTCGCTTCTAAGCACGAAATAGGCCCACAGCCAGAACACCAGGACCGCAAACATCGCGTGGCCGCTCGAATACGAGAACGATGTCTCGTGATGCACGATCCAATACTCGGGACGCGCTCGGCGGAAGACCTCCTTGAGCACGTTGCTGCTTTGCCACGATACAAGCGTCGTCGCGATCGAGAACGCAATGCGCGGGCGCCACGCGGGGATCAGCGCCGCGACGGCGATGCCGGCGACGGCGAAGAGGGCCAGCACGGGCCACAGACAGGACTCGGTGAAGACCCACGCCGCGCCGGGCGCTTCGCCGGTCGCGGCGCGTGCGGCCGCGTCCAGGCCGCCGGGCGGCGCGTGCGACACCGCGTCGCCGAGCCACACGTATGCGACGGATGCGCCTGCGAACACCGCGGCGGGCCCCGCCGCCCTCAAAACAGTTCCGGCTGCGCCTGCGTGCGCCCGAGCCGCGGCGCGATCGTCTCGAGATCGCCGAGCCCGAGCAAGATCTTGCGCGGCTTCGTGCCTTCGTGCGGGCCGACGACCTTGAAGTCTTCCAGCAATTTCATCAGGCGCACGGCGCGCGGATGACCGATGGCGAACTGCGATTGCAGCTGCGCGGTCGATGCGTAGCTGGTTTCGATGATGAATTTCGCCGCGTCATAGCAGAGCGGATCGACGTTGCGCCTCGCATCCTCGTCGTCCTCGAGCGGCGCGACCTCGACGTCCAACAGATTCTCGGGCCGTGCTTGCGCCGCCCAAAAGTCAACGAGCCGGCTGATCTCGCCGCCGGTAATCAGCGCACCCTGCGAGCGCACCGGCTTCGGCGCGTCGATCGGAAGATACAGCATGTCGCCGCGCCCCAAGAGTCGTTCCGCGCCGCCCATGTCGAGGATGGTGCGCGAATCGACCTGCGAACTCACCGCAAACGCGATGCGCGACGGGATGTTCGCCTTGATGATGCCGGTGATGACGTCCACGGACGGGCGCTGCGTCGCGACAATGAGGTGAATGCCCGTCGCGCGCGCCAGCTGCGCGAGGCGGCAGATGGTGGTTTCCACTTTACCGGGCGCGATGAGCATGAGATCGGCGAGCTCATCTATGATGATGACCACGTACGGCAGTTTCGCCTCAGGGAACTTCGCGTTGTATTCTTCGATCTTGCGCACGCCGGCCTTGGCGAACCGCTCGTAGCGCTGATCCATTTCTTTGGTCATCTCGAGCAGCGCGCCGGCGGCCAGGCGCGGATCCGTGATGACCTCCTTGATGAGGTGCGGAATGCCGTTGTACACGCCGAGCTCGACGCGTTTCGGATCGATCATCAGCAGCTGCACTTGATCCGGCGTCGCGTTGACGAGCAGCGAGGCGATGATGCAGTTGAGACACACCGATTTACCGGAACCGGTCGCGCCGGCGACGAGCAGATGCGGCATCTTCGCGAGATCGCCGAACACCGGCCGGCCGGTAATGTCCTTGCCGAGCGCCATGTTCAGCGGAGGTACCGTTCCACGTTGGGGCAGCGACTCGAAAATTTCGCGAATCGCGACGATCGAAACGGAGGCGTTGGGCACCTCGATGCCGACCGCGGACTTGCCGGGAATCGGAGCCTCGATGCGCACCGAGGTTGCGGCGAGCGCCAGCGCGAGGTCGTCCGCGAGCGCACTGATCCGCGAGATCTTTACCCCGCGCTCCGGGCGCAATTCGTAACGCGTGATTGACGGCCCGCGTTCGATGTGCGTGACCTTCGCGCCGACGCCGAACGACGCGAGCGTGTCCTCGAGAATGGTGGCCCGGCTCGAGTCGTCAATTTTCTGCGCCTGCGGCGGTTCGAACAGATGCAGATCCGGCAGACGATACGTCCGTCCTTGCGGCGCCGGATTGCCCGCCGCGGGCGGCGGAGCGAGCTCGGGCGCGGTTCGCTCGACGGCGGCTTCGTACGCCGGTGCGTGCTCGGCGTCGTCTTCGTAGTCGTAATCGTCTTCATCGTCGACGTACTCGCTCTCGCCCTCCGCGTCATCGAGCGGGCGCACCCGCACCGCAAGCGGTGCCGGCGGCGGAGCCGTCACGGCGGCGAGTGCCGCGCGGTCGGCGGCCGCCGGCTGCAGCACCGGCGCGCTCACGCGAAGGTGCGCGACTTGCAGCAGCACGCTGCCCCCGAGCGGCACGAGTGCCGCTCCGCGCGCGACCGACCAGCCGATAATGCGCTTTACGGAAACGTTGGTGATCCAGACGGTGATCGACAGGCCCGCCAGCGCGAGCACGATCTTCTCTGCAACGTCGCCGAAAAGCCCCGCGAGCGCAGCGTCGGCCGCGTGCCCGAGGGCGCCGCCGCGTGCGCCGAGCGCCGCGTCGCCGATCAGAAAATAACCGGCGGCGGCCGAGCCGAGGGTAGCGATCATCCGCGGAACGTTGATTTCGAGAAAGACGATCGTGCCGATCAGCGCGATCAGGAATGGAAACCACGCCGCCGCGTCGCCGAAGAGATACCGCTGCACCGACGCTGCGGCGCCGCCCAAGATGCCGCTGCGCGGCGCGGGCAACACGAGGACGAGCCAAAGAAGCAGGGCGAGACCGATTGCGGCGATGCCCGCGATCTCGAAGTTGAGGCGCGAGCCCGTCGCGGCCGTCTTCCGACGCACGCGAGCCATTAGACGTACCGTTCGACGCTGCGCGGCGCGGCTACTTCGGGCGCAAAATGGTGACCGCGCCGAAACGCGAAGGACGCGAGGTTCACGCCGAGGGAGAAGTTTTCGCGTGCCGACATCCGCGATCGTCGTTCTGAACGGCGATCAAACTGGTCAAGAACTGCTGCTCGAGGCGCTGCGCGTGCTCGCGGCCGACGTCGTCGGCTTCGATCTCTACCCGCTGCAGGAGTGGTGCCAGGCCGACGGTCTCGGTCACGTGTACGACGCACAGG
>JBHEMQ010000003.1:0-55783 GCA_046262475.1 Candidatus Velthaea sp. | reverse complement strand
CCGGAGGCGGGCGGTCGCTGGCCGCCAGGCGCGCCTGCAGCCCGTCCAGTGGCGCCGTCATCGTGCGTTCGGCGCGGCGCGCCAGGACGCCAACGGCGCGGCCGTCGTGCGCGCCCGCCGCGAGCGCGCCGCGGTGCGCGGCCGCATCCACACCGCGCGCCAAACCGCTCACGAGCGGCGTATCGAGCCGGCGCGCCAGCTCGTACGCGAAGTCCGCGGCATCGGCGCTCGCATTGCGCGCGCCGACGATCGCAATGCCGCCGCGCGGCAGCATTCCGCGCACGCAGAGAAAGGCGGGCGGGCCGGTCAGGTCGCGCAAGCCGGCGGGATAGTCATCGTCGGCGAGCGTCACGATGCGCGCCCCGCACCGCTCGAGAAGCGCGCCATCGGCGCGCGCGTCACGCCTCGCCTCGGCGAGGCGTAGGGCCGAATCGCTTTGCACGAACCCGCGCACCGCCTGCGCGTCGCCGAGTGCAAGCGCGCGCAGACGCCGGCCGCCGATGCGCAAACGTGCCGCAGCAAGCAGAACGAGACCGCGTTCCACACTAACCTCCGCGCGATTCGGCTGCAAACCGCTGGTCGCTGCGCGCCCACGCCGCCGCGACGAGCATCATCGCGGCGAACATCGCCGCGCCGCCCGCGATCCACATGATCTCGCCGCCGGCGTGCACGTCGGCAACGTTCGCGTAATGCGGATAGGGCGACGCTCGCAATCCGAACAGGACGAAGCCCAAAAACGCGCTCGGCGGCATTGCGGCAAAGAGGTAAAATATGCGCACCGGAAACGCCAGCGCGTGCGGAAACGGCGTGGCACCCGTCACCGGCGCCCAAAACGCAAACGCGGCGGCGAGGAAAAGCGCGTGCTCGGCCACATGGACGGCTTCGTTCTCCGCCGCAGCTTCATACAAACCCGTGAAATGCGCCAGCCATGTAACGGCAAAAAAAAGCGCAAACGCGACGACCGGATGCGCGAACCACGCGAGCGGCGGCACGCGCAGTGCGCTGACGAGGCGGCGTGCGACGCGCGGCGGCAGCACCGCCAGCGCCAATTCGAGCGGCTGCGCCAGCAACACCAGCGGCGGCGCGACAAGCAGCAGCACCATGTGCTGCACCATGTGCCACGCGAACGACGCATCGGCGAGCACGTCGAGCGGCGGTCCCGCCGCGGTGGCCGCCACGACCGTTCCGGCGGCAAAGGCCGCGCCGCGCGCGAACCCGGCGGAACGCCCGTAGCGGCGCCGGTAGCGGCGAACGGCGATGCACCAAACGGCGGCGCTGGTTGCGGCGACGATCCACGGCACCATTGCGCGTGTTTGCGCGCGGCGCCGCTCGGCTCTTCTGCGACCGGTCCGTTCGGCGCCCATGCACCCAATGCGAGCGGCGCGGATGTTATGATGGCGGGCGATAAGCGCTGCCGGCGGCGGCGTGGGCCTGCTCCCTTTGAAAGGCTGAGGCTCGCGCGCATGACGACATTCACTATCACTCCGGAAACGAACATTCGCGCACTGGTTGACGCGCTGCCGATTGCCCAGGACGTGCTGCAAGAATTCGGGCTCAAATGCTCGGGCTGCGGCGTGAACAAGTACGAAACCATCGCCGCGGGTGCGAAATCGCACGGCTTGCGCGTCGAGCCGATTCTCGCGGCGCTGACGCAGGCGCGCTTGTCGGGTCGCGTGCCGTCGATCATGAACGAGGACCGGCAGCCGGCGCGCAAGGCGCCCGGCGCGTTCGCGCGCCGCGCGTCGTTCAAGAACGTCGTCGCCGTGATGTCCGGCAAGGGCGGCGTCGGCAAATCGCTCACAACCGCGCTGCTTGCGGTCGGCCTACGGCGCGCCGGCAAACGCGTCGGCATTCTCGACGCGGACATCACCGGGCCGTCGATCCCGCGGCTTTTCGGCCTCACGACGCCGCTCGCGATCGAAAGCGATCCGAGCGTGCCCGCGGGTCAGCAGCCGAAACCGCTCATGGTGCCGGCGCGTTCCCGCTCGGCGATCGAGATCGTCAGCTCGAACCTGCTCACCGATAAAGAAGACACCGCGATGATTTGGCGGGGCCCGATTCTCTCCGGCGTCATCCGCCAATTCTACGAACAGGTGTTGTGGAGTGACCTCGACGTGCTGCTGATCGACCTTCCGCCCGGCACGTCGGACGCACCGCTGACCGTTCTGCAATCGCTCGATATCGACGGCGTCATCCTCGTCACGATGCCGCAGCGCCTCGCGACGATGATCGTGCGCAAAGCAGCGAATCTCATCCACCAACTCAAAAAACCGATTTTGGGCGTGATCGAAAACATGTCGTACTTCGTCGCGCCGGATACGGGCCGGCGGTATGACGTATTCGGTCCGTCCTATGCCGATCAAGTCGCCGAACTGGCCGGCGCGCCGATGCTCGCGCGTTTGCCGATCGACCCGCGCCTCGTGGAATCCGCGGACGCGGGCCGGGTCGAGGAAATCGACGATCCGGTGCTCGACGAACTGGCCGCGTCGCTACAGCGCGTCTTGGCAGCACAGCCGAAACTGAAACCGACGATCTCGCTCATTTAGGCGGCGCCGGGAGGCGTGACGCGTCGCACAGAGCGCACGTAAGGGCGCCTAGGGCTCAAGCGTGGGGCGCGACATGACGACCTTTGTAAGAGACCATCAGGTCCCTTGAAAGGCTGCTCATGCCCTGTGCAGAGGTTGAAGCGCCGAGTTGCGCACGATCTCGCGGCGAGATCGACCGCCCCAGAGTTGCCGCGTGGTTCGAGGCCGCCGGACACGCGGCCGTCCGCATCGTCGTCGCCCCGTTGGGCGCAGGCAAAACGCTCGCGCTGAAGCACTACGCCGCGCGGCATCCCGAGCGCGTCGCGTACGTCCGCGTTCCCGCCGGCGCGGACCGCGCGGCCTTGCAGCGCATGCTGGACGACAGCCGTCCCGCCGATGAAGTGATCCTCGATGGCGCAGACCGCGCCGCTCCCGAGGCCTACCAAGAACTCGTCGATGACATCGCTGAAGGCGCTGTGCGGCCGCGCTTGATCCTTGCCGGGCGTTCGCGGCGCCGGCTACACGCCCACGCGCTGCTCGCGCGCGGCCTCGCGACCGCATTCCAGGCGGTGGACCTTGCGTTTGACTCGGCCGAACTCGCAGCTCTCGCCGATGCCTTCGAGGTCGCACACGACGAGCACGACATCGCGCAGTTGCTGCACGACACGGAAGGCTGGCCCGTGGCCGCTCAATGGATCGTGCGCGATGCGGCCGAAACCGGGCGCCGGCTGCGCGACGCATTCAACCGCTGGTGCGAACGCAACGGCCACTTGCTGCTGGAATTCGTCTCCAGCGAACGCCACGAGGACGCCGACGCCTTCGCTTCGTTTCAGCGATTGCTGCGCGGCGGGGGCGAGGACCGGTTCGAGCTCGACCGTTTGGAACAAGTCGGATTGCCGCTCGTGCGCACGCGCAGCGCCGTGCGACCGTACCGCATCCTCGCGCGCCTGTCCGCGCCTGCCGGAAGTGCCGAGCCGGAAACCGCTGCGACCTCGGTCGCGCGCTTGATGATGTTGAACGTCCTCGGCCGCTTCCGCTGCGAAATCGGCGGCCGGCCCGTCGTCTTCGCGCGTCGCCGCGACGAACACGTCTTCGTCTTCGTCGCGCTCGCCGCCGAAGGGCGCACCACGCGCGAACGTTTGCTGCAAGCGTTTTGGCCCGGCACGGATCGCCGGGTCGCCGCACAGGGTTTGCGCATAACGCTGAGCCGCATCCGCCGCTCGATCTCCGAGGCGGTACCGGATATCGATCCACGGCGCTATTTCGATACCGCCGGCGACATTCGCCTCGACCTCACCGCCGTGGCCGTCGACGCGCGGCGCTTCATGGATCACGTCGAACAGGGGCGTCTCGACGATGCGATCGGCGCCGTGGAAGGTGCGAAGCATCACTACCGTTCGGCGCATCGCATCTACCGCGATCATCTGCTCGCGATGGAGGCTCCCGAGCGCTGCTTCGCGCGCGACGCGGAATCCCTTCGGCGCAACAACGTTTTCGCGCTCACGCGGTTGACGGAACTCTACGCGGCCCTCGGCGATCTCGCAACCGCTCGCGAGTATGCGCGCGAATTGATCGCCTGCAACGCCGAGGATGCGCGGCGGCACGCGCTCGAGGCATTCGCGGAAGCCGACGCGGCGACGGCATGATCGCCGCGCGCGAGCCCGAAGCGAACGCGCTCGTACCGTCCGCACACGCGCGGTCGAATGTCGTGCAGTTCGCCTCGGACGGCATCGCCGCGGATGTCCGGATTTCACCGGCCGACCGGCGCAGCGGGTCCGCGATGTATCTGCTTCGGCTCGCCTCGCTCGAACGCGACGTGACCGGGCGGCTCGTCGGCGTTCTTAGCGGCGGCGACGCCGTCGAACTCGGTGGTCTGGCGGTCGCTCCGGGTGCCGTCGGCAGCGCCCGCGTCGGCGTTCCGCGTGCCCGCGGCGCCGCATATGAGTCGGTGTATTTGGAAATTCGTTCGCATGGCGTGTTGCTGCGCGTCGAAGCGCCCAAGCCGGTGCGGGCGCGCCGCACGCCTGCGCTCAAGATCGCCGGCATAACGCTCGGCGCCGGCATGGTCGCCTTGGGCGGCGCCTTCGCCGCGACGGCGCTTCCGCAAACGCCGCTCATCACGCCGCCCGCACGCGCCGTCGCGGGATCGGCGGCACGCGTTGCGTACGTGACACGCGGCTACGGCGCAGTCGCGTACGCCGCCGCATTCGACGACGGCACACCGATCGCTGCCGGAACGCTCGCCGCGCCCACGGGTGAAATCCCGCTGATGCTCCCCGCGGCATCGGCCCGGCGCCGGATTTCCGTCGCGGTGACGCAACACGGTCCCCTGGGCGCCGTCGTGGCCGACGCATCGTTCGCGGTTTCCGAGCCCGCGCCGGTCGCGAAGCCGAGCGCTCCCGCACGCGTGCTCTCGTTTGCCGTGCGGCGCGACCAAGACGCCGCCGGCGAGACGATTCTCGCTTCGTACATGGCCGTTGCGGACAACGGTACGATCGCGCTGCAGGATATGACGGGCAAACGCATTGCGTCGGCGCCCTTCGCGCACGTCGGAACGAGCCGCATCCGCGTCGGCGCGGCGTATCGCAACGCGCAGCTCGTCGCAAAGATCGTCGCGCGCCGCGGTTCGAGTACTGCGGTCGCTAGCGTCGTGCTCGCACCGGCCGCCGTTGCGGATACCGCGCCCGATGAGACGGCGCGGCCCGAAGCCGTCACGCCCGTCGACGCGGTTTCCGCCCAAGCCGCGAGCGCGGGAATCGTCGCACTCGACGGCCGCGCCGTGGCCGGGCGCCCGCTGCGCTTGCGGCTAACGCCGCGCGCGAATCCCACGCACGTGGAATTGCAGGACGAGACCGGCGAAACGCTGGCCGAAACCGCCGTTGCGCCCGGCGCCGTCCGGGCCGTCCTGCCCGTGCCCGCGGAGCCCAAGACGCAGACGTACTCGCTCGTCGTGCGCTACACGCGCAACGGATCGGAAGAAACGGTGCTGCGCACCATCGCCGTCAAGCCGCGCTAACCGAACTTTCCCGGAACGAGCTCCAGCGTATCTCCCGGCAGAACGTCGCACTCGCGCAAGGCACCGCTGCCGAGTTCGACGACGGCTTCCGCCCCGCGGCAGCTGAGCGCCAAACGGTTCGGCGGCACATCGGCCACGGTGCGCATCACGCGGCTGTCGCCGTCGACGAAAATGACGTCGATCGGAACGCGCATCCCAATCGTGTGGATCGCGCCGCAGCGGCGGATCCAGACGCCTTCATCGGGCCGCATCGCCGTACGCGCAAGCAATCCTACCGCGCGCTGGAAGAATGTGGAGAGCGGATCGATTCGCGTAGCGACGATCGTTCCGGTGGTCGCATTGCGCAGCAGCGGCATCTTAATTCGTCCTCACGACCGCCAGCATCGCGACGATCGAAGCAGCAAGGTAGGGTCCGAAGGCGACGGGACGACGCGCGGCGCCGGCTCGTCGCGCGACGATGTAGGCGACCAGCGCCGCGACCGTCAAAGCGAGCGTCGCATCACGCGCGCCCAGGACGGCGCCGCCGAGCGCTGCGAGCTTTACGTCCCCCCAGCCCATGCCGCGCCCGCGCGAGAACACCGCGGCCGCGGCAAACGGCGCAGCGATGAAGACGGCGCTGAAGGCCGGTACCAAATCGTGCGCCGCAAGCGCGACTGCGACGATCAACGCGAGCGGTCCGAGGGTGAGCACGTTGGGCAGCATGCCGCACGCGAAATCCGCCGCGGCACAGCCGGCGAGCGCCATCACGACGATGAGCAGCAGTGCGACGTGCGGCGCGGAGACGCCGTGCAGCGCAACGGCGCTGCCGGCGCAGGCGCCGGCGAGCGCGAACGCGCGGCGGCGAAATGCGACCGGGGCGGGACCATCGTCGTAGGGAACGCGGCCGCCGCACAACAGTTGCGCGAGCAGCGTTCCCGCGAACGCCGCAGCGCCGAAGAGCAGCGCGCAAAGCGCCGTCACCGCCGCCGTCATCATTGGCGAAGCACGAGGCGCGCGACGACCGGCCCGAAGATCATCATGTACAGCGACGGTATCATGAAGAGCGCCATCGGCAAGATCATCTTCACGGGAAGCTGCGCGGCTTTTTCCTCCGCGCGCATCCAACGGCGGTCGCGCGTTTCCTTGGCCAACTCTTGCAGCACGTCGCTCAAGTTCGAGCCGAGCCGCTCGGCTTGCACGAGCGCGGTGACCGTCGTGCTCGTGGCTTCTTCGTTGATGCGCTCGGCCATCGCCTGCAACGCATCGGCGCGCGGCCGTCCGAGGCGCACCTCCGCAAGCATCGATTGAATTTCGGCTTTGAGGGCGCCGTGCGTCGCGTCGGCGGCGTGCACCAGCGCTGCGTTGAGCGCGAGGCCCGCCTGCACGGTCGTCGCGAGCAGATCCAAGAAGTCCGGCAGTTCGCGCTGGATGTTTTCTTTGCGCGCTTTGACGGCTCGCGCGAGCATCATGCTCGGAATGCGCCACGCGACCAGCGCCGTGAATCCGCCGACCAGCATGCCGAGCGCGTTGTTCTTTGCAAAGACGAGGAAGAGCGTGGCGGCGACGACGCCGATGCCGAGCGCTCCGACACCGCGTGCGACCATCGCGAGCGGCGTCACCCCGTACCAGCCGGCCTCGATCAGGCGCTGCTGCAGGCGCGAGTGGCGCTCTTTGCTGATGATGTTCTCAATGACGGTAACGCGTTGCGAGACGGTTTTTTCACTGACCCGCTCGAGCTTCTTCAAACGCTTGGCCATCGGGCTGCGCGCCGGAAACGCCGACAGGAATAGCAAGAACGCGGAGACGGCGGCGCAAATGGAAATGCTGAATGGCGAAACGGCACTCACGGATCGATTCTCGCAATTTTGCCGAGGGTGAAGACCGCGAGGGCATCGAGAAACAACGCGATGCCGAGAAACGTGCGGCCGATGATGCTGCCGAGCATCGCATCGCGCAGTTCGGCTTGCGTCAGCACGAAGGCGCCGACGGCCAGAGGCAGCAATCCGAGGAGCCACGCGGTGGCCCGGCCTTGTGCCGTGATCGCGCTGACCCTGCGCCGCAGGCGGCGGCGGTCGCGAATCGTGCCCGCAAGCCCCTCGAGCACGCTGCCGAGGTCGCCGCCGGTTTGCGACTGCACGCGGATCACGCGCGCGAGAACGGCGGTTTCGGTATTGGTCATGCGCAATGCGAGTTGATCGAACGCGTCCAAAATCGACAGCCCGACGTTGCTCAGTCCCACAACCCGCATGAATTCCGACTTTGCCGGCTCGCGGCTTTGCTCGCTCGTGAGCACGAGCGCCTGACGGATGCCGAGCCCGACGCGGACGCCGCCAGCCAGCGTGCGCAGCGCGCCTTCGAGCTGATCGCGGAACGCCTCGATGCGCTTCGCGCACCGTCTGCGCAAATACAATCGCCCGGCGTAGGCCGTGCACGCCAGCATCGCGACCAGCAGCACGACCGCGACGAGCGGCGTCGGCCGAATCACGAGCAGCAAGGCGATCCACACCGCCAGTCCCGTGCCGGCAAGCACGAGAACGAACTGCTGGGGTTCGGTTTTCATGCCCGCGGCCTCCAGGCCGGCGGTGAAGCGCACGCCGACTTTTCCGGCGCGCGCGAACAGCGGTTCCCACAAGCCGGCGAACAGCAGCGCGATCGCGCCGACCGCGCCGCCGAGAATGGCGTACGGCGCTAGCGCAGCCATGCGGCCTCCGCACGTCGCGATGGTGAGGCGTTGAAGGTGACGGGATCGTACGCGACGCCGAGCTCCTCGAAGCGCAGCAGGCAGTTGGGCTGCACGCCGCACGGCTCGAATTCGCCCATGACCTTGCCCTGCGAATCCACGCCGCGTTGATGGTAGCGCACCAACTCCTGCATCGTAACGACGTCGCCTTCCATGCCGACCACTTCGCTGACGCTGGTGACGCGTCGCGAGCCGTCGCGCAGGCGTGCGACTTGCACGATAAGATTCACCGCGCCGGCGACTTGCTCGCGAATGGCGCGTACCGGCAAGTCGAAACCGGCCATCAGCACCATCGTCTCCACGCGCGAGAGCGCGTCGCGCGGCGTATTGGCGTGAACCGTCGTCAGCGAACCGTCGTGGCCGGTATTCATCGCCTGCAGCATGTCGAGCGCCTCGCCGCCACGGCACTCGCCGACGACGATGCGGTCGGGCCGCATCCGCAGCGAGTTGCGGACCAGCTCGCGAATCGTGATGGCGCCCTTCCCTTCGAGGTTGGGCGGCCGCGATTCCAAGCGTACGACGTGCGGCTGATCGAGCTTCAGCTCGGCGGCGTCTTCGATCGTCACGATGCGGTCGTCTTTCGGAATGAATCCCGAGAGCGCGTTGAGCAGCGTCGTTTTGCCGGAACCGGTGCCGCCGCTCACGAGAATGTTGAGGCGTGCTTCGACCGCCGCGCGCAAGAAGTCCACGACCGGTTCGGTCACCGAGCCGGCTTTGAGCATCGCCTCGATGCCGAAGCGCTTCGTACCGAAGCGCCGGATGGTTAGGGTTGGTCCATCGATTGCGAGCGGCTCGACGATCGCGTTCACGCGCGAGCCGTCGGGTAGCCGCGCATCGACCATCGGGCTCGATTCGTCGAGGCGCCGGCCGAGCGGCGCGATGATCCGCTCGATGACCAGCCGCACTTGGCGGTCGTCGACGAATTGCTTGGCGGTCCGCTCGATTTTACCGCGGCGCTCCACGAAAATGTTCGCGTGGCCGTTCACCATGATTTCGCTGATGTCCGGTTCGTCGAGCAGACTCTCGAGCGGTCCGAGGCCGAGCGCCTCTTCGATCACTTCGTGCCGGAGACGCGCTGCCTGTTCGGCCGACGTGATGTCCTTACGCACCGCGAGAAATTCGTCCGCGATCGCATTGACTTGTTGGCGCAGTTCGGCGAGTTTCTGCGCATCGGTATGCGCGCGTGCCGCCGCGAAGAAATCGATCTTCGTCAGCATTGCCGCATGCAATTCCGTTTTGAGCCGCTCGGCCGCCGCCGTCTGCGGCGATGCGCCTATTCCGCGCATCGCGACTTCTCCGGTGACGCTGCGGACGGACGCCGCGCCGGCAACGTGCGCCGGCTCGACGGCGGCGAGCGTCGGACGCCGCGCCTGGCGCCGGTCGCCGATCGGGCGCGCGGTGGATGCGCGCAGCGTCATGATCGGAAGCTCGGGCGTCGCCGCGAGCGTGTCGCGGAGCCGGCCGAAGGCGCGCGGCCAATTGCGGTCGCGTACCGGCGGCAGCTCCGCGGCGATCGCGTAATTCAACGATTCTTGGATCTCGCGGGCACGCAATTCGGCGGCGCCGCGCAGATCCTGCAGCGTAAAAGCGATGCGCGCCGCCGGAATACCAAAGCGGTCCATCGCGGATAACATCGCATGCGCGGAACCAACGCCGAGCAGCGTGGGTTCGGTGACGACGACGATTTTCGCAGCGTTCATCATGAACGGACGCACCGTCGCCGCGAACGGCTGCGGAGCGTCGACGATGACGAGACCGTCCGGCGGCAGCGATTCGGCGAATTCTTCGACGGCTTCCGGGCTGACGTTGAATCCGTCCTCGTACGAGCGCGCGAGCTCGACGACGCACAGGCCGTCTTTGCGCGCCATCGCGCACGAGCCGGGCACGCGCGCGATGTCGAGTTCCTTGGCAACGTCGTACCACGTCGCCAAGCTGCGGCGGCCCGCCAGATCCGCATCGACGATGAATCGCTGACCGCTGGACGGCATGTCGACCGCCAGTTGCATGGCGACACTGGTCGTGCCGACGCCGCCTTTGGCACCGACGACGACGAATACGCGCAAGCTCATGGTTTGGCGGTGCCGCCCTCGGTGACGCGGTCGCCGTCGATCACGGTAATGCCGTCGCGGCGGACGGGTTCGGTGCGGACGCGCGTTGCGGCGACCACCGCCGGCGTCGCCGGCGGACCCGGCGGCGGAGCGACGATCGGCTGCGCGCCGGCGGCGTGCTGCGGAACGCCGAGCATGAGCGGCTCCGCCGGGAAGGCGCGAATCGCTTCTTTCGGCGGACGCAGCGCAAGCCGCAGCGTGGTATTGAGATCCGCTGACGCGAGCAGATTTACTTGCTGCGGCGTCAACGCGAGCGTCACCGTCGTCAGGTTTTGATTGTCGGGGCTCGGCGTCGCGCTGGTTGTTTCCACCTCGTTCCCCATCGCGAGGACGAGCGCTCCGCGCAGGATCGCGGAGGCGTGCGGAACTTCGTTTCCGACGCGCGGCGGGACGGCGACCACGTCGACGCGGTCGCCCGGTTGGATGAGCCCGGCCACGCCTTTGACACGATCGATCGAGATGCTGACGGCGCGCATGCCGATGGGCAAGCGTGCGGGAAGCGCATTCGCTCCGGCATCGCCGATCTTCGACTTGGTGACGACGGACCCGGCCGGAATGGTGATGAGCGAATACTTACCGAGGATGTCTTTCCGGTTGACGGCCGCATCGTTGTCGATTTCGGCAACTGGGCGTATCGTCTGACGCACGAATGCATCGGTGAGCAAGGCGCGGGCCGGGATGTCGCGCGCCGCGACGAACACCGGCCGCATGTTGACGGCAGCGGACGCCGTCCCGCCGAGCGACGTGAGATAGTTGAGCAGCAGCACTCCGGTGCCCACCGCGAGGAGCAGCCCGAGGATGAGGGGCAGACGGCGACCATTTTTCATACGGGCAACCTCAAAGCGGGCACGAGCGAAGAAGCGGTGTAGAAGATGCTTCCGGCGGCGATCGCGACGCCGTACGGTAAGGTGTTGGATTCCAGCGGCGCGCCGCGCAGCGCGACCGCGGTCGTGCTGCGCACGAGCGAAAAGAGGCGGCCGCCCGCAGCGGCCCACACGAGGGCGAGGACCGCGCCGGCTGCGAGGATCTCCAGCACCAGCGCGCCGCTTCCCGGAAAGCCCGCGACGGCGCAGCACGCCGCAATGAGCTTGACGTCGCCGCCGCCGAACCAGCCGGCAGAAAACGCGAGCGAACCGGCAACGAACGCGGCCAGCATCGCGGCGACCGCAAGCACCGTCGGCGAAACGCCCTGCGGAACGTGCAACGCGATGCCCGCAACGGCGAGACCGCCGGTCAGCGCATTCGGAATGCGGCGCACTCGAACGTCGATCGCCGCGGCGACGAGCGTCGCCGCGGGCAGCATGAGCGCGAGCAGGGTCATGAGTAGTTGTTCGAGACGTTGCGGAGCGCCGTGGCGACGATCGTCGCGGTCAGCAAAATGAACGTAGCAGTTATCATGGATAAGCACTCGAGACGTTTTGGTATTGAGTGAGAATGGATGTGCCGACGAAGGCGGCGGCCGCGACGCACAGCACCGCGATGAAACCGAGGATCAGCGCGTACTCGCCGAGTCCTTGACCCCGATCGTCGAGCACCGCCGGCGCGCGCCGCTGGGAAGCGGCGCGCGGACGGCGATGCGGCGACATGGAACTCATCGACCTGCGAGACCGACGACAGCGAACTTAGATGCTGCTGCCGACGTTGCTGAGGACGCCTTGGATCCGGCCGCCCAAGAACAGCACGGCGGCGATCGAAAGGACGGCGATGAGACCGAGAATCAGACCGTATTCGGCGAGACCTTGGCCGCGGTCATCGGTGAGCGTGGCGCGAATGGCGTTGAACATGAGGATTCTCCTTGTGATGTGCTAGCGCACGGATGAGGGGATATCGTCCGGCGGAGCCGGCAGGTTGGGAGCTCCGACGACGAAGCTCGTTCGGGCGCTGGCGCCCGCGGGTACCGAGTTGATGACCACGGTCACAACCGCGTTGCGGAAAAAACCGGACGCGATGGGAACCGTCGCCGCATAATGACCGTTCGCGTCCGTTGCGACGGGGCGGCGGCTCAGGAGCACGTTCGGAACGTCTTGCGAAAATCGCGCGTACAACGCGGCTTCGAGCGACGTTCCGGCCGGTGCGTTTCCGGCAATCATGACCGCTTCGCGGCCGACGGCCGGCGTAGCGCTCACGGTGATTGCCGACGATGTCGCCGGCGGCTCGGCGCTGCGAGCCGCTAGGGGAACAAACACCGCCGCAGCGGCGGCGAAGACGACCAGTGAACGGTGGTTGTTTTGACGCATCGTGGCCGCATCGTACACATCAACGGCAGCGCTGAAAAGCCCATTTGTAAAGAATTGACGAACTGACAACGGTCTGATAACGCACCGACAATGGGGCGATCTGCTTCAATGAATCCGACGGACGACGAATCGCCGTCTTCCCAAGGAGTAGACGTCTGTGGCTTTCGGGTTTCGCACATTCATGACCGCGGTTGCAGCGGCGAGCGTGCTCTGCGCACCGCTTGCATCGAACGCGGCGGCGACGATTCCGCTCACCGTTCGCACGGGACAATCGATGGTGGTGCACGCACCGGGCGTAACGCGCGTCGCCGTGGGCGACGGTAAAATCGCCGGCATCGTGCCCGTCGGGCGCGGTGAGATCGTGCTCAACGGGAAGACCGCCGGCCGCACGACGCTGCTCGTGTGGTGCGGCGCGGGCCTGCGCACGTACGACGTGACGGTGACCGAGCAAAGCCTGGAAAGTTTACGGCGGATGCTGCAAGGCGCGATCGGCGATCCGGACGTGCGCGTGGACGAGTTCGACCATTCGATCGTGCTGAACGGGACGGTCGCCAACGGCGAGCGGCTCGTTCACTTGAGTGAAGTCGTCGCGCACTTCGAGCCCGTCGCGACGGCCGGCAAATTTACCGTCGTGAACGCAGTCACGGTCGCCCGGCCGCTCGGGCCGCTGCAGTCGGAGCTGAGCGGCGCGGCCGGAACCGCGGGCGTGCGCGTCGACCGTGACGTGAAGGGCAATCTCATCGTCAGCGGTCAGGTGCAGGATCGCACCACCGCGGAGCACGTGCTGGGCCGCGTCCGCGCGCTGGCGGGACCGTACCTCGCCATCGACGGCAAGGTGATCGATCGCATCGAAACCGCGACGATCAGCCAAGTCGATATCAAAGTCTACATCCTGGAAGTGGACGACACCGCGCTCCGTCAACTCGGCATCAACCTGCAGTCGGCAGTCTTTCACACCGACGGAACGTTCACGCTCGCGCCGCCGCAGTTCCCGGTGGTGGAAGCGCCGATCGACACCCGCGGTCGCGGCCCCGGCGTGCCGGGCCACGCGTTGAACATCGGTTCGTTTTTCCGTACCACGACACTCGCGCCGACGATCAACATGATCATCAACAACGGCCACGCGCGTCTGCTGTCCTCGCCCGACCTCGTCACGATGCCGGGACATCAGGCCGACTTTCTCGTCGGCGGCGAAATCCCGATTCCGTACGCCAGCGGCCCGCAGCAGATCGCCGTTCAGTATAAGGATTTCGGCGTCAAATTAAAAGTGACGCCCACGATCTTGGGCGGCGGCAGCGTCGAAACGCTGATTGCGCCGGAAGTCTCCGACCTCGACTTCTCCGACGCCGTGTCCATCGGCGGCTTCTCGATCCCGGCGCTGAAAACGAGCCGGCTCTCAACGGACGTGATCACCAAAGCGGGCGAATCCATCGTCATGGGCGGGCTGATGCGCCGTCAAGAGCAGCGGTTCGTGGACAAGATCCCCGGCCTCGGCGATCTTCCGATTCTGGGCAAGCTGTTTCGCTCGACGCGCTACCAGAACTCACAGACCGACGTGGTCTTCATCATGACGCCTGAAATTCTGACGCGATGACGCGCGGGCGGCGAGAATCGGCGCAGCGCCTCGCCGGATGGCTGGCCGCACCGCTGCTGCTCGCCGCCATGATCGCGATCAACGGCGTGACGGGCCCAACCTATTTGATGGGCGACTTTCGCGCGTTTTATTGCGCCGGCGCCGCGATCGCCCAGGGCGCCGACCCGTATCGGCAAGAGCCGCTGCACGAATGCGAACGCAACGCCGGCCCGCCCCGACAGCCCGCGACGCTGCGCGCGATCGCACTGCCGGCACCGCTTCCGCCGCACGCGCTGCTGCTGTTCGCGCCGCTGAGCCGGCTGCCGTTCGCGCTCGCCGCGGCCGTGTACGGACTGCTGCTCATCTCCGCCATGAGCACGAGCGTCGCGCTCTTCGCGCGGATTACCGGCGCGGGCAGCGGCACGCTCAACATCGCGTTCGCCGCGATCACGGCGACGGTCACGTATTACGTCGGCCAGCCGCTGCCGTTCGTGTTTCTCGCCCTCGCGGGTGCGGCGCTGCTCGCGCGCAGCGGGCGCTGGAACGCCGCGGCCGCGTGCGCTGCGGCCGCGACCATCGAACCGCACGTTGCCTTACCGGTCATCGCCGCAATGCTCGCGGCACTTCCGCGCACGCGCCTGCCGCTGGCGCTCTGCGGTGCGGCGTTCGCGCTCGCCGGCATCGCCGCCGTCGGAGTGCCGGCGTCGATCGAATACGTCCGCGACGTGGTTCCGGCGCATGCGCTGGCCAACGCGTTCGAATGGCAGTTCAGCCTCACCTCGATTCTGACGTCGCTGCACGTTCCGGCGGCCGCGGCGATTCGCGCCGGCGAAATCATGTTCGCGGCGACCACGGCGCTCGGCGTCATGGCCGCGGTTCGGCTGCGCCGCATGACGGGCGACGATGCGCTGATCGTGCTGGTTCCGCCGGCGTTCGCGGTGTTCGGCGGCGTTCACGTCCATTTCCAGCAGATCGCGGTCGCGTTTCCGGCGATTCTGTACGTCGTCGTACGTCACGCGCAGGTGCGCGCGCTCGCCGTCAGCGGTCTCGTCCTTGCGATGATCCCGTGGAACGTCATGAGCGCATCGCTACTCGCCGGCGCGTCGCCGCTGTTTGCGGGAGCGGTCGCTGCACGAACCTTGGGGCGCAAAGCCGGATTGGTTTTTGCGCTCGTGGCCGCCGCCATCGGCCTGTCGGTGCTCGCGCTCGCGAGCGCGGGACTCGGCCCGCCGGAAGTTGCCTTCACGCCGCACGCGTACCCGCCCGACGCGCTCGCGGAAGCCAGCTGGGGCGAGTTTTCACGTGCGGCGTTGATGCGCGCGTCGGTCATGATGCAATGGCTGCGCGTGCCGACGCTCGCCGGCCTCGCGTGCGGCCTCATCGCCATCGCGCGCATCGCGTTTGCGCCGCAGCCTGCGAGCGACGTGCGCGCGTTCCGCGTGCAGCCCGCCGCCGCGACGTCGTAATTCAGCATGCGCGCGTCCGGCGACAGGCTCGACCCGAACCGTCTCTTGCCGTGGCTGTCCGTCGCGGCGGCGGGCGGGTGGTTCGGCACGATCGCGCTTCGATTTCCCGCCGCCGACGGCGATTTGCTCTGGCAGCGTTGGCTCGGCGAACGCATCCTGCGCGACCACGCGATTCCGCGCGCGCTCGGCGCAGAAACATTCGCCGCATCCGGCGCGCCGTGGACCCCGCATGAATGGCTCTTCTCGCTGCTGCTCGCGTTTTCGAGCGACCGCGGCGCGCCGTGGGCGGTGCCCCTGCTGTGTTCGGTCGCGCTCGCCGGCGCACTCATCATGGTGGTGCTGCGGTGCGCGCGGCGCGGCGTCCCACCGGTTCGTGCGGCCTCCGCCGTTCTGTTCTGCTCGCTCGCGATGCTCCAGTCGTTCGGCGTACGCGCGCAAGTGCTCGGCTGGGCCGGCCTCACGACAGTAGTATGGCTGCTCGAGTCCGATGGTCCGCTCGCGTGGGCGGCAATTCCGGCGACCATCGTGTGGGCGAACCTGCACGCCAGCGCGCTGCTGGCGCCGGTGCTCGCCGCAACGTTTACGCTGACCGCATTCGCGCGCGACCGCCGGTGGACGCCCGCGGTGCGTCGCTCAGCGGCGATTGCAGCGGGCTGCGCCGCCGCAACGGTTGCGACGCCGCTCGGACTCGATCTGCCGCGCTACGCCGTCGCCTTGTCGCTCAGTCCGATCCGGCAATCGATCAGCGAATGGGGACCGGCGGGTATGGGCAGTGCCGCGTTCGTTCTCGGCGCCCTTCCGCTCGTGCTGCTGCTGCTCGCGTTCGGCGCGCGCGCGTCGGTGCGCGACCGCATCCTCGCGTGCGCGTTCGCGCTGCTCCTCTTCAGCGCGGTGCGCAACGTGCCGGTCTTCGCGCTCGTCGCGGCGCCCGTTGCGCTCGCCGCGCTACCCCGGCGCGGTGCTGCCGCCCCCGCCGCGGTAGCGCCCGGGGCGCGCGCCGCTGCGTGGGCGCTCGCCGCCGTGCTGGCGTTGATGGGGCCGGCGCTCGCGCTGCTGGTCTGGCGCGCCGCTCCCGCCCGCACCGCGCTGCTGCCGTTCGAGCCGGCGCGGACGCTGCTGCGCGTCGCCGCCTCTCCGCCGCGGGTGTTCTGCGAAGATTTCGCGTGGTGCAGCATCTTCTTGAGCGAAACGCGAGCGGCGCGTTTTTTCATGGACGGCCGCTGCGACCCGTATCCCGTGCCGGTGTGGCGCGAATACCGCGAGGTCCTCGATGGAACGCGGCGTTGGGCCGCCGTTCTCGACGCTCGCCACATCGACGCGATACTCGTGCGGCGCAACGGTACGCTGGATAGTTTGCTCGCGGAACGCCCGCATACGTGGCGCGCGATCGCCTCGGACGAACGCGCGCGCGTCTACGTTAGACCAGCACTGGTGCGGGCCGCAGCGCGTCGGCCGGCGCTCGCCGCGCTCTCCGCGCGCTGAGCGCGGCGCGGATTCGCACGCGCAGCGGCTGTTCCACGCCGTGGTACAGGACGAAGCTCGCAGCCAAGCTCGCGCCGAACGAAACCGCCAGCACCAGCGGATGATCCCAGCCAAGCATGCGGCTGACGACGGTAATGATAGCCAGATGCACGAGGTAAAACGCGAAGCTGACTTCGCCGAGCCGCACCAGCGCGGGATGCGCCAGCGAGCGTGAAAGTGCGCCGCGGCCGGCCGCGAAGATGAAGACGACGCAGCACCACGCCGGTACGAGCGCCGCGGAAAACTGCAGCGGCGCGGGCAACACCGGGGAGACAAAAATGCACAGCGCCGCGCCACCGGCCGCGAGCAGCTCGACGCTCGTCGCCTGCAGCCGCCACGGCGCGCACGCGTCGCAGCGCAGGAACGCGAGCGCGACCAGCATGCCGATGGTAAAATCGATGAGCCGCGCCGCGGGAAACACGTAGAAGCGCCAGTCGTTCAGCACGGCGTGCTGCGGCGCCAGCACGAGCATTTCGAGCAGCCACACGCACGACGCCGCGCTCAGCACCGTGCGCGCGCCGCATCCGCGGAACGCACGCAGCAGGGCCCAAGCGACGAGCGGAAACATCACATAAAAAAAGGCTTCGGCGGAAATGCTCCACGCCGGACCGTTTCCGCCGAAATGAATGCGCGGATCGGGAAACCAGCTCTGCAGCAGCACGAGTTGCGCGGCGAGCTCCAGCGCGCGCGTTTGCACGTCGACGCCGGTCCAGACCGGGTTGCCGCCGAGCACGATGAGACACGCCACCATCAGCGGCATGGTCGCCAGATGCAGCGGGTAGATCCGCGCGAAGCGCGCCGCATAGAACTCGCGCACGGTCTCACCGTCCAAACGGTCCGCAAATTTTGCGGCGTACGTGTAGGTGAGGATGAACCCCGAGAGCACGAAGAAGAAACCCACGCCGACGTAGCCGAGCGAGAAAGTCGCCGAAATCTTCCGCGTCGGGACGCAATGCCAGCTGAAGACCAGAAGCGCTGCGATAAAGCGCAGCGACGTCAGCGGTTTGAGCAGGTGCGCTCCTTTAGTGCGTCCACGCCGGCGCCGGATAAACGGGCTTCGCGTCCGAGAGACGGTATGGATAGATCGTCAGCAGCCGGTTGCCTTGAATTTGGTTGACGACCATCGGCTTGAACACGTCGACACCGCGCGAATCGAACTTGAGGAGGCCGAAGAACGTCACGACGTCGAGGCTCGCGAGCGCGTCGCGCACCGCAACGCGGTCGAGCGTGCGCGCGCGCTGCAGCGCGTACTGAAAAGCCAGGCACGCGGCCGAAGCTTCGGCGTTGTGATAATCCGGCGCGTGGCCGACGTCGCGGGTGAACGCCGCGGCGTATGCGCGGGCGTTCGGATAGAAGCCGGTTTCGCCGGCGTAGGTGACGGAGCTCGACCATTGCGCGCTGCCCAGAACCGCCTGCGCGTCCGGGCCGAGCGCCACGCGAAATTCCGGGGTATCGGGACCGACCGAATAACCGAAAATCTTGGCGGTGACGTGCTGTTCTTTAAGTGCGCGGTGCAGCTGCAGAGCATCCTTGAAATGCCCCGCGCTCAGTACGATGTCGGGATGCGCCGCCTTGATGGCGGCGGCCGCCGCGGCCACTGAGTTCGCGTCGTCCGCGTAGCGGTCGGCGTACACGACTTTGAGTCCGTGATCGTTGGCGGATTGAACGGCGCCTTGCTGCACTTCGAGGGAGAAGGCGTCGTTCGCCGCGCTTATCGCGATGGTGTGCGGCGCGGGCTTGCGCTTCACGGCATATTCGATGATGCCGACGAGATATTTGCGCGCCGGCGACTGCACGCCGACCGTGTAGCGGTAGCCTTGATTGAAGATGCGCTCGGCGGACCCGCCGCTATCCACCATCGGTACGCCGTGGCGCTCGGCGACGGCCGCCGCGGCGAACGTCGGATTGGAGCCGTACGGCCCGAGGATGAAATCGACGTGATCTTCGGCGATCATGTTTTCCAACAGCCGCGCCGTCGTTTGCGGGTTCGATTCGTCGTCCGCGTACTGGATTTCGACCGTATAGCGCTTGTCACCGACGCGCAATCCGCCGTGCGCGTTCACGTAGCGCATCCAGAAATCGTAGCCCTCTTTGGTAAGCTGTCCCTCATTCGCGAGCGAACCCGTCAACGAAACGGCGGAGCCGAAAACGATCGAGCGTTTCGGTTCCGCGGCGCCGGCCGGAACGACGGCGAAGGCGAACGCGGCAAACGCGACGAGGCCGGAAAGGGCGCGCATGTTAGAATCCTTTTTTCGGAACGAGGCCGTCGCGCGAAACGATCGTTTGGGCATCGTCGGAGCGCGCATACTGCACCAGCGCTGCTGCAGCGGGCGCCTGCGTCGCGGCGGACGTCTCCACGGTGATGCCCACCGTCAGCGGATAGCGGTTGTCGCCGATGGACAGCGCGCTCGGAACGGGCGCGGCAGCAAGGCGTACGACCTTTGCCGGTACGGCGGCGCTGAATGCAACGAGACCGACCATGCCGCGTCCGCTGCCGCTCACGACAGCGTGCACCACATCGGCGCTCGACGGCATTCGCCGTACCGACGCGGCGGGCTTCGCGTCGTGCAGAACGCTCTTTGCGGCGATGCGCCATTCGTCGCTGGGCGCATCGGGCAACAGCGCGATGATGGGCCCGGCCGGTCCGCCGATTTGCGACCAGTCCGTGAGCTCGCCGGTAAAAATCTGACGGACTTGATCCGGGCTCAGCCGCACGACCGGATTCTGCGGATTGACGACGGCGACGATGCCGTCGTGCGCGACGAGGGTCGCCGTCGCGGTGTCCGCGCTCACGGCAAACGTGACATCGCACGGGCCGGACTGCGCCATCTCGAACTGCGAGGCGGCGGCGCCATTCTTCGCTGAATACGCCGCGATGACGTCCGCGGCGAAGCGCTCCGTGATGCTCGAGCGGCAGATGCGCACCGCGTCACCGCTACGCGGATGGCCGGTCGCGCCCGGACCGAAAAAGACGATGGCCGCAACGGCTCCGAAAAAGACCGGAAGCGCGGCGAACGCGAGGCGCCGGAGGCCGCGGCGGCGCCGCGGTGGAGGCGGTGCGACGGGCTGATCGGCATCGAATTGCTGCAGCGCTTGCAGCGGCGTCAGTCCGCCGAATGGAGCGGCAGCTTCGGGCGCCGGTACGACGGCGGCCGGTTGCGGTTCGGCAACAGCGGCCGCGACCGCTTGCAGTTCGTCGCCGCACTCCGGACAATATTCGCCGGGCCCCGGATAGCGCTCGATCGCCGTACGCGCGA
The DNA here is from genome assembly GCA_046262475.1 of Candidatus Velthaea sp. Classification (GTDB taxonomy): domain Bacteria; phylum Vulcanimicrobiota; class Vulcanimicrobiia; order Vulcanimicrobiales; family Vulcanimicrobiaceae; genus JBHEMQ01. The sequence continues at coordinate 35,361 of JBHEMQ010000003.1, read as the reverse complement.
TGCCGTTGGCGCAGGCCCTATTGGTGCAGACGCCCTGCGTCATGGCGATCAACTCGCCGCGCTGCGCGCGGCATCCGCAGCGCGACGGTCAGCGACGCGCTTTGCGGCGTCGGCAGCAGCACGGTCCTCCAATCGAACCGGCGGCGGCATAACGCTTGCCTCGAGCGCGCGGAGATCTTCAATCGATGCGAGCGACGGCACGGGCGGTGCGCTTCGCTGCGTATCGCCGTGCGCGAGCCGCAGTTCATCCTCGAGACGTTCGCGCGCGGCGCAGCATTCGACCACGCCATGCGCGGCTGCGGCGCTTTCGCGTTGCGCGGCTTCTTCGGCGAGCGACGCGTCGTCAAAACGACGGGCGCTTTCCGTGCATGAAGCATTCGCGATCTCGAGGCGCCGGCGCGCTTCCGCGAGCGCGGCTTCGGCTGCGCCGACCTCGGCGTAAGCGGTTTCCACCGCGAGGCGGTCGTCGGTGCGCAAGGCTTCGGCTTCCGCCTTTTCAGCCGCGACCCGGCTCAACCGCTTCGAGCACGCCTCAGCGTAGTCGCGCGCTTTGCGTTCCGCGGAACGCGCGTCCTCAACGGCGGCAGCGACCTGCTGCGCTCGCGCGTATTGGCTGGCAGCGCGCGCTTGGGCCGCTTCTTCGGCAAGGCGCTGTTCGAGCGCGAGCGTTTGTTTGAGATATTGTTCCGCGGCCATCCGCTGTTCCGCGGCCTGCCGTTGCGCTTCCGTCAAGGCCTGCACCACGTCGTGATGCGGATCGGACGCCGCCGCGTCGGCGGGCGCCGGACGCACCGGCGGAACCAGCGAGAGCACGGGCGCCTGCGGCGACTGCTCTTTTCGCTCGAGAAATCCCAAGTCGGCGATAATATCGAGAACGTTCCGCCGACGCTCGCCGGGCTTATAGTTCTCCACGGTAACCTTACTTTCGCGAATGGACGACGTAGCGCGCAGCCTACATCGGCTCATTTCAAGTTATCGGTTCGCCGCGAACGCCAACTCATGTGTCTCCCGTCACTCCTTGGCCGCAGCACGGTCCGCAAGCGTTCGCGCAGGGGCCGCCGCTGCGGATGGCGCTAGCGTACGCCTGCGTCAGGATGAAGCCGGAGAAACGAAGAAAAAGCCGACGCCCGCGCGGGCTTAGTGGTGAAGCTTCCAAATCCAGAAGGCTCCGCCGACCAGAAGTTCACCCGCCGTGTACACCGCCGTCATGCTCGCCCAGACGAGGAATGCGCGCTTGAACGGCACGGGCCGACGAGGGGAAGTAGCCTTCAGCATGCACTCTTTGTCGGTCAGTTGCGACCGCGAGTGAAGCTCGCGATCACGTCGCCGGCGCGAGCCTGAGCGACGGGGCGCAACACAGCACGCGCCGCTTGCGCGGTTTACGAGCCGCCGCGATGGGGACGACGTATCGCGTGGGATCGAAAGCGCGCGGCCGCATGTGGACCGGGGCCGCGGCCGGTATGGTGCTGGGCTACGGCGCCATACGGACGTGGGATGCATATCGCCAAATGCGCGAGCCGGCGCCGCCGCTTGAGCGACCCGATCCCGCCGCGTATGCGGCAGCACGGCGCGCGCTGAGCCTTGCCGGCACGGCCCGGTCGATCGCCTCGATGGGACTCACCGCTTTTCTTCTCGCCGATCCGCTGGAACGGGCGGTGCAGCGGGTTCCCGGCGCGCTTCGCGCGCCCGCCTTCATATCCGCGCTGGCGCTGATCGACACCCTGCGCGATTTGCCGGTCGATTTCGTGGAAGCGTACGGGCTCGAACGTGCCTTCGGAACGTCGGAGCAAAGCGCACGTTCGTGGCTCGCCGACCACGGCAAAGCGACGGCCGTCGGCGTCGGCGTCAGTGCGGTTCTCGGCGCGCTCGGCGAGGCGCTGGTCCGGCGCGCGCCGCGCGCTTGGCCGTGGCTCGCGATCGGAACGACGCCCATCCTGCTGACGCTTGCAAACGTCATCGCGCCGACGTACGTGATGCCGCTGTTCAATGAATACACGGCCCTCGAGGGGTCGCTGGAACGCAACATTCGAGAGCTGGCGGCCCGCTACGGCGTCGGCGACGCCGCCATTTTGCGCTTCGACATGAGCCGCCAGACGAAAAAGGCGAACGCGTTCGTCACCGGGGTGTTCGGCACCAAACGCATCGCGCTCGCGGACACGCTGATCGAAAAGTTTCCGGAGGACGAAACGCTCTTCGTGGTCGCGCACGAGCTCGGACATTACGTGCGCAAGGATCCTTGGGTGTCGATCGTCTTGGGAACGGCGTTCCTTGCGGTGACGATCGTATTGGCCAACGCCGCGTTGCGCGCATCCGGGCGCAGCTTTCGCACGGCCGCCGACGGCGCGCGCTTCGCATTCTACGGGACGGTCATCTCGACGCTCGGTTCGCCGCTCATGCTCGCCGCGTCCCGCGCGATCGAGCGCCGCGCCGACGAGTTCGCGGTGCAAGCGACGCACGATCCGCGCAGCGGCGCGCGCGCTTTCCGGCGACTGCGCGACCAGAACCTCGCCGAAGAAGAAGCGCCGAAATGGGCCGAACTCCTGCTGTCTTCGCATCCGTCGCTTAGATCACGCATCGAACGGCTCGAAAGCATCGCCAACTAGCGGCGCGCTTTCGCTGGTGAAGCGCGCGAGCCACTGCACCAACGGCGCGGTGTCGCGCATTGCATTGCGAAAAATCGCGAACGCGTTGCCCGCGGTCAGCTCGCGGTCCGTAAAGTCGCGGCCTGCCATGTAACGTTGCGCTCGAATGAGGCCGGCGCGCGGGTGATTGCGCGGGAAACCGCGCGGCACGGTTTTCAACGGCGCGGTGCGCAGCGGAACATACGGCGCCATCCGCTTGGCATCCACGATGCGCGCGAAGTCGCGGTCGCCCGCCGCCAGACGCCGGCGGATCGCCGTCAATACCGGACGCTCGGGCACGTAGATGCCGGCGGAGATTTCGCTCTCACCGCCCGGTTCGAGCGAGATCCAAAAACCCGGCGTGCTGCCGCGCCAACCGCGCGGCGAGAGAAACGCGGAAAGATACGTCTTATACGGCGTTTTGTCCCGCGCGAAGCGGATGTCGCGCGCGAGCCTGAAGATGCAAGCGCGCGGATCGACGTCGGCAAAACGCGGCTCGAACCGCGTTCCGGCAACGAGCAGTGCCGCGACGAAATCCTCCCATTGCGGCTTGATCCTTGCGTCGTATTCCGCGCGATTTTGCTCGAACCAGGCGCGGTCGTTATGGCGGCGCAAAGCGCGAAGGAAGCGCAGCGCGGCCGGGACGTCCAGCGGGTTGTTGCCGCTTATACGACGACCGCGGACGGACGCGTTCCGAGCCATGCCGCCAAATCCGTTTTGACGTCAACGTGTGAACCGTCGCGCAGCTCTTCGCGAAACTCGCCGAAGACGCCGAAGCCTTCGGCGAATGCATCGTGCTTGTGGATCGATTCGTAGTTTACTTGCGAGGCCGAGATGAACGTCGTGTCCGGAAAGTCGGCGTAGACATCGAGGGCGCGTGCCAAAATGCCCCGCACGACGTCTTCGACGAACTTCGGGTTGTGATGCGCTTTGTTGACGATGTAAAACTCGTCCGGACGTTTCAGGAGATCGTACGTCTCGCTCGACATGGAGTTCTCGACGATCTCGACGAGATCTTCGGCGCGTATGGCCGCGTCGTGCTCCGGCGTCGTTCCGATCAGCACCGCGCCGCGCCCGCGCTGGTTGTGTGTGGCACCCGGCAGCGCGTCGAGGGCGCGAACCGCGTCGGCTTCGCTGAAGCCCGCGTCCAGCAGTTCGCGCATCGAGTGCTCGCGCACCATCAGCTGCGCGCACGGACACGCAGTCATTCCTTCAGCTTCCACGCCGACGGCGCGCCGCGTCCCTTTGGCATCCGCGTGCGCGATCCCAACCAGCACGTACGTCTCCTGGCTGCGCTTGCCGCTGACGGGCGTCCAGCGCTCGAGCCCGAAATCGGCGCGCAAGCGCACGTCCGCGCGCAGCGCCCCTTGCGAGGTCACGATCTCGCGCGCGATTTGCTCCACGAGATCCTCAACGCGGCCCGGCTGATCCTTACGCGCGAGCACGTCGAGCGTCGCCGCTTCCAACAGTTCGGAGAAGCGCGACATGTGCACGCCCGCCCGGTCGGGCCGCAAATCGGCGACCATCGTGAAATCCGCGTTGAACAGCCGTTCCGCGCCGTCGACGTCGAGACGGATGATGTGCTTGACCGATGATACGCCGACGCGATTCAGCGACAGCCGCACGTCCGGCAGTTCCTCTTGCCGGTTCGCGAAAAAATGCATCGCGCGCGTTTTCTTGCGGATGCCGGCGGCATCGGCCGCCGCCGCGAGCTCGGCGATGGTTTTGCGCAGCGCCGGATCCACGAAGTCGCCGGCGATCTCAGCCAGCGGTACCAGGTTGAAAGGACGCTGCGCCATGTAGGGGTGCGGAAGCTCGAAGCGCCCGAAGTTCTCAACGAGGCCGTCGACGTAGAGCAGATCGATGTCGATGGGGCGCGCGCTCATGTCGTGCGAACCCTGCCGCCCGATGGCCGTCTCGACGCCGCGCAGTGCGGCCTCCAGCGCCACCGGGCCGAGTTCGGTCTCGATCTTCGCGGCGACGTTGAGAAAAGCCGGACCGCTCACCGCGAGCGCCGGCGTTTCGTAATATGACGACACTTGCTCGACGCGTGCGAAGCGGCGCATCTTTTGCAAGGCTTGCAAGATCGTGCCCTGACGATCTCCCAAATTCGATCCGACGCCCAATAGCGCTACGTGCATGCTCACGTTGAGACCGCGCCGCGCGCTGCGGAGTTGCCGCCCGGCGGAAAACTGTCCGGCGGAGATTCGGCGCGTGACTCGCCCGCCGGGCCGGACGCCGCGGCAAGCATGCGCGCGAAGTAGACGGTCTCCTCGACGTCGTGCGCGCGCACGATGCGTGCACCGGCCGCGATTCCGATCGCCGCCGTCGCGAGGGAAGGTGCCAGCAGTTCGCGCGCGCGTGACCCGACCACGCGTTCCATGAACGACTTGCGAGAACTTGCGAGCACGATGGGATATCCCAGTACGCGCAATTCGCCGTAGCGCTCGAGAATCTCGAGATCGGTATGCGGCTCTTTGCCGAACTCGAGTCCCGGATCCACGGCGATGGCATCGCGCGCAACGCCGGCGGAGCGCGCGCGTTCCGTGCGCTCGTACAGTGCGTCGATGATTTCGCTCATCGTGTCGCCGTACAGGTACGAATCCGGCGCCCGCACGTTGAGTTCGCCCTTCAGATGCATCACGACGAGCCCCGCGTCATATTTCGCAACCGCGGCGGCGAGCGCCGTATCCGCAAGGCCGCTGCAATCGTTGACGGCGTGCGCTCCGGCGGCCAGCGCGGCCTCCGCCACGGACGCCGTCGTGGTATCGACCGAGAGTGCGACGTCGATGCCTGCGGCGGCAACAGCGGCGACGGCCGCAACCACGCGCGCGCCTTCTTCCGCCGCATCGATCCGCCGGCTCCAATGCGCGTAGGAACGGCCGCCGATGTCCACGAGCGCCGCGCCCGCGGCGGCGAACGCCCGCGCCGCCCGCACGGCGCCGGGCACGCCGTCGACGCGTTGGTGGAACGAATCGGGGCTCACGTTTACGATCGCCATGACCTGCGCCGCGCCGCTCAGGTCCACGGCGCGTCCCCGAACGCGCCACCGCGGCGCGAGCTCGCCATCGCGGCGGCGCGCATCGGCAAGCGCGTTCATTTCTGCGCGCAGTCCGGGCTCGGCGGCGGCGGCTTGCGCCAGTTGTGCCGCCTCGGCGCGCACGCCGACGCGCGCTCCGGTTGCGGCAGCGACGGCGCCGGCCGCGCGCACCGCGGCCGCGACGGCGGCGGCCAGCGCCGGCGCCGAAAGCTCGAGAATGATGACCGAACGCGGCGCGCCGGCCGCGAGCGTTTCCGCCGCGACGGGGTCGAACCGCTCGCGCAAGCGCGCCGCGAGGCCCGCGCAGGTCGCGGCGGTCAGACTCCGAGCGTGCGGGACGACGCCGCTTCTCCTCGCGGCAAGCGACGCGACGCAACCAAGTGTGAGCCTGGTACGTTGCGTTTGAAGCAGCCATACCGGAAGATAGCCGGGTGGGCATCCAAGCGCGCGTCACGGCCCGGGGCATCCAGCCGATCATCGACGCACTGACCGACGCCGGCGAGGACGCCGGACCCTTGCGGACGACGGCATGGGAAGCCGCGTGGTGCCGCGGCTACGACGACGTGGCGATTCCCGCGCCGGTCCTTTCCGTTTCGATCGAAGGCTACGCCATCGTCGCGCAGCACCTCGCGCACCGCCGGATCGCCTTGATCGTCGATGCCGGCACCGAATTGTGGGCGCTCATCGCCCGCGGGCCGCTCCCGCAGCCCGGTGCGCGCGTGCGGCTGAGCGCGACCTGCGTGCACGATGCGCCGTGGGAAGTCAAAGCCGTCCACAACCTGGGATTGGGGCTGCGGCTGCGATTCGGTCTCGTCGCACCAGCCGCGCGCCTCCCCTGGGTCGAAGACCTGCGGACGAGCCTGCGCGGGATGCGCGAGGTGGAAGCCCGCAACCGCCGGACGCTCGATGCCCGCCGCGCGGCGCTCGGTCCGCTCGAAGCGGTGCCGTCGCTGGCCGAAGAGCTTCACGAGCGCGAACGCGGACTGCGCGCGCGCGTCGAGGCGGAATGCGCCCCGAACGCCGACGAGCGAGCCGCATTCGAGCTCGGTTCGGAAAAAGCGCGCGCGAAAGTCGTGGCCGCGTACGCGACCCGCCGGCGCGAGCGCTACGACGCCGCCATGGCGCAGCTTCATGCTGACGTGCCCGCGCTGAGCGCGGCGCGCGACGCGCGCGTGGCCGCCAACGCACGGCTGCATCGCGCGTTGACGGAATTGGAAACGGCGACGGCGGCGAGCCGCACGATCGTCAAACGCATCGAGATTCTCGAACGCCAACTGGAAGCGCTCGAACACTCCGGACTTCACGCGGAATGGAACCCCGGCGAGCGGCTCGCCGCGGGCCCCGTCCGATTCGAGGAACTGGCGCGCACGATCGACGTTCTTTTCGGCTTGATCCCGCGGCGCGCCCGACGCGTCCTGAACGCCAGCTAGTGTTCTGACGCCTACAACGGCCGCGTCGTTCGCGGATCGAGCGCGCCGCGGATGCGCGAACGGAGATCGTCGAGGTGCGCGCGCGTACCGGGATCCGACGCCGCCGCGATCGCGCGATCGAGCCGGCGCGACGTGCCCGCGAGCGACGCGCGCGACAACGCTTGCGTTTCGCGCGGCACGCCCAGCGCATCGAGAGCGAACGACGGCAGCAGCGCGATCTGCATTTCCAGATCCGCGAAACGCCGCTGCAGTTCGCGATGCGTCGGCGCGATCGCGGCACGCCCCAAATCATCGTAAATGGCCGCATTCGTCCATGCGAACAAATCGGCGAGCGTCATCGTCGCGCCGGGGCGCTCCATCTTGAGCTGCTGGTCCGCGATACGCGAGAGGTTCGCCGGTGAAAACATCGTTCCGATCGCGTCGTCCTGAATTTCCGCGATCACTTCGCGCAGCGGAAAGTCGGCGCGGCGCACGCCGCCCGAATTCCAATGGAACCCGTAGCGGGTGGTCGTGAGCTCGTTGAGCAGGCGCGGCGAGTACCGGAACGCCTGTGAGGAGAACACATACCGATCGATCAGGCCGAACGCGCGCCGCTGCTCGTCCCGCGAAATGGAGCGGAACGGTGCCACGCCGCCGCTCTGTCCGCGGTGCGAACGCGAGGTGTAGATTCCGCCGACGTATTGCGACGCCAGGATCGACGCTTCCAGTTCGTTGTTGAGTATCGTCACGAGCGACTGCCGAATATCGGCGAACGAGCGCTGATCGCCGGCGTAGGGACGGTCGAGCCGCCGCGCGAGCGCCTCGTTCAACGCGAACTGATCGCGGTCGTACGCGAGCGGATCGCTCGAAAGATCGAAGCGCTGAATCTTTGGATCGAGCGCGAGCGGAAAAGCGGCATCCTCGTCGGTACCATACGCGAGCCCCGGCTGCGTCGAGCGCGCGGCGATCTTCTGCAGGTACGGAAGCTCGCCCGCGGACGAACGGCTCGCCAAGCGGCGATAGCCGTATTCAATGGCCCAATAATCGTAGGGCCCGAGACGCGTGGGAAAGTAATCGGCTTGCCGTTCGCCGGGTGCGGCCAAATTGACAGGCGTGTAGTCCATCACCGAGCCGGTCGTGCCGTGAGTCCGCGTGAAAGCCGGATCGTGCAGTTGCGCGTGCGTGAACGCGGTGGAACCGGCGAAGTTGTGCCGCAGCCCGAGCGTGTGCCCCACCTCGTGGAGCACCGTCGAATACAGCCACTGATCGGCGTACCGTTCCCGGTCGCCGGACGTGGCGCGCGGGTTCATGGCGAGCAGCAAACTGCCGACCGCGGCCTGCGAAAGCGACCCGCCTTCCATTTCGCACGTGAACGCGTCGACCGCGGGCGGCGCCCCGGCCTGCGCTTGCTGACGGCGCGCGGGCAGCACGGTATCGATGTATCCGCGTTTGATCGCGCGCAGCGATTCGCCGTCGATCACCACTTCGGCACGGATGATCTGCCCGGTTGCCGGGTCGACCACCGACGGCGAGTACGCGGCGAATTCGGACCGGTCGGACGTTATCCACCGGACGGTCGTGTAGCGCGCGTCCTCCGGATCCCACCCCGGCTCCTGAGGCGGATCGCGAACTTCGATCGCGTTCGGACGGCCGACCTTCGCGAACGCGTCGTTCCACGCCAGGATGCCGCGGCGCACCGTGCCGCGATACTGCTTCGGTATCTCGTTCGTCAGATAAAACGTGATCGGGCCGCCGTCGAGATTCCAGCGCTCGATGAAACGTTCGAACGGCGTGTTCAACGCGTCGTTGTCGTAGCGTTTGCGCGCGGTGATGAAATAGCCGACGCGGTCGTCGGCATACCGGGGAACGAAATTGGGATCGTGTTCGGGCGGCGCGACGATGCTGTAGTGCACGATGAGCGGAATTCCACGGCCGTCCGGCACCGTGGGCAGCGCGTTCGGCGGACCGTTGAAGGTCAGGTTCACCGAAATCTCGTCGTTGCGCGGAAACGCCTTCGGCGTAAGGTAATACGACTTGCTCATGTCGACGGCGAACGACGGCCGGATCGCGAGCACGAGCAATCCGGGCAGCGACGGCGGCGCGGCGCCGCGCCCGAGGTCGGCGCCGATGCCCTCGAAATCCGTCAAGAACAGCGACGGCGCGATGACGACGTGCTGCTTGGCGCTGTCCTCGGCCAGAATCGGCGACGAGAGCAACACCGAATCGGCGACGCTGATCGCCAACGAGTTCGCCTCGGCACTGCCCTTTTGCGCCACGTAGCGCGTATTGGGGCTGATCCAGAGAACGCGTTTACCGACACGCTTGAACGTCACGAGGAACGGCTGGTAGACGCGGCCCGCGAACGCACCGCTGCCTACGCCCGACGCGAGCGACGGCGAGATGATGTACGTCTTGTCGAAGTTCTCGGGGCTTAGATCGAAGTACAGATCGTCGTCTTTGCGCACGAGGTTGATGACGCCGGCGAGCGACGTGGCGCCACGCATGAACGTCGTGTAGTTCTGCGCCTGCACCGCTCCGGGCGAGCCGGTCGGAAACGGAAACGTGAGGGGGACGGCCGCCGACGGCGCCGCCGGAGCGGGGCTCGACGCGGGGCCGCTGCCGGACGGTTCGGGTGCCGGCGACGACGGCGGCAACGGATTGGCCGTAGCGGTCGCGCCCGGCGCGGGACTCGCCGGCGCTTGAACGCTTTGGGCGGTCGCAAGCGACGCGCTTGCGGCAACGAGCGCGACGGCAACGAGCAAAGAACGACGGACGAACATGCCACCGGTTTCGCGTCGTGCGGGCCGACCGCCCGCCAATGCAATCAGCCCGGCGTTGCGGCCTCCCCAAACAACGGGCGCACGTTCCGTTCGCCCCGATGCAGGTAGTCGATGCCGTCGAACCAGGCAGGGCGCGGCGCACCCTTCAACCAGTAATCGAACCATTCGTCGAAATGGACGGCCCAGTATTTCAGTTCTTCACGGTCGGCCGGCGTGTCCCGCAGATTGTGATCTTTGCCGTTGAAGCTGAACATGTAGGCGGGTTTGCCCAGCCGCCGCATTGCCGTGACGAATTCGATCCCTTGTGAAAACGGCACCGCGCCGTCCGTATCGTTGTGCATCGTCAAGTACGGCGTGTGCACGTTCTTGATGTGAAAGAGCCCGGAGTTCTCGAGATAGAGATCCGGCCTGTCCCAGGGCGTCGCGCCGATCCGGCTTTGGCCGGCCTCGTACTGGCTCTCGCGCACGTTCCCGCTTTCCAGGCGGATGCCGCCGTACGCGCTCGTCATGTTGGCGACGGCCGCGCCGGCTTCGACGGCGCGAAACCGGTTCGTTTGCGTGATGATGTAATTGATTTGATATGCCGCCCAGCTGTGACCGGCGATGCCGATGCGGCGTTCGTCGATGTACCCGCGCTTGGTCACAGCGTCGACCGCCGCCAGGATGCTGTGCAGCGCGCTCGGGCCCGGATGCCCGACCTTATAGGCAACGTCGGGCAGCAGCACGACGTAGCCGTTCGAGACGTATCTACTCAGTGTCGGATAGCGCGGCGCCGGCGCGTAAAAGGTGTGGAACTGATCGCTCCACTTCTCGTAAAAGTAGGTCATCATCGGGTACTTCTTGTGCGCGTCGAAAGCGTCGGGCAGCAACAGCACCGCACGCAACGGCGTGCCGTCCGGCGCGCGGTACGCAATCAGCTGCTCCGTGCCCCAGCGAAACGTCCCCAGTTGCGGATTCGCGTACGTCACCTGCTGTGGGTGCGCGAACGACAGGTCGCTGGCCCACAGGTCGCGGAACTGCCGGTAGGTCTCCTGGGTGAACACCACGCGGTCCGCATTCCGCGCGCGCAGGGGCGCGGCGATGCGTTCGTGCACGCCGCCGAATTGCGCGAACGCGTTGTTCACCGTTTTGTCGGCGCGCAAAAGAACGTGCGGCATCCCGCCGCCGAAGGCCACCGTCGCATAACCGCTCGCATATGTCTTTTGATCGCTCAGCGAGAGCAAAAACGGTGCGCCGTCCTTGAGCGGCTCGTGGTCGGGATCGACGTTCATCACGGAATAGACGACGCCGGACGCACGCCCCGCGCCGTGCGTTAGGTTGCGCGCGGTACCGGTCGCGAGATCGACGACCCACGGATCGAACCGGTCGTACACGACGACGCCTTGCGTACCGGCGATGAACCCGCCGAGACCGTACGGGGGCGGGTCGCCCGGATGATCGTCCGTTTCGTCGTGAAACGTGACCTTCTGCGCCGCCGCGAGGACGGTTCGCTTGCCGTCGCTCGTGCGCAGCGAAACCCAGCGCCGGGCTGCGCGGTCCCACGCGACCGCGTACGCGCCGTCAGGTGAGAGCTGCGGCTCGGGCAGCTTGCGCCCGAGTAACGTTCGCGAACCGTTTGCGAACGAAAGGGCGTAGACGTCAGCCATGCGACCGCCGACCCACGACTCCGCGATCGCGTACGCGCGATCGTCCAGGCCTAGCGCCACGTGCGGGTTATCGTTCGTGACGACGGTGCGCAGCGCGCTCGTGCCCAATTGCACGTAGCGTCCGGCGTCCACGTCGTACACGCCGACGTTCGTGCGCTTGCGGTCGTTGGCCGCGTCGTGCGACTGCACGGACTGCAGGCGCAAATCCTTGTACGTCCACAGGTCGACGGCCGTCGCGACCGGTGTACCCGAGGGCATCGGCGTCGGTGCCGCGCCCGTTCCCACGAACAGCCGCGCACCGTCTTTCGAAAACGTCAATTTGCCGTTGTCGTTCGGCGCGGCGCCGCGCGGCAGCCCGGCAGAGCTTTCGCTGACGGCGAGCTTCGCGCTCGGCGCCGCCGCGCGAAGATCGGCGACGTACACATCGTAGTGCGGCACCTCTTGCGCGTACGTGCGCACGTCACTGAGAAACGCGAGCGCGGCGCCGTTGCGCGAGGCCGCAACGTTCTTGTACCGCCCCGCACCGCTCAAAAGGTCGGTTGTACGCTCCGCGGCGAGATCGCGAAGATGCAGGCCGTCGCCTTTCCCGTCGCGCGTTTCCGTCGCGTACGCAACGGTGCGGTCGTCGTCCGTCAAGACGTAGTCGGTGACGTCGTTGACGGTAAGGTTTGCGCCGTTCTGCAAATCGCGCACGACGAGCGGCGCGCCGTCGTCCTTCTTCTTATCCGCTTTGGGCGCGGGCGAGGGACTCGGTGAAGCGCTCGCGCTTGCCGCGGGCGCCGGCGAGAGCGCGGGCCCCGGCTCGCCCGTCGCAACTGCGACCGCGGTGGGGCTGCCGGGCGGCGCGGCGGATGGCGCGGGCGATTGGCGCGGTGACGGTTCGTGCAGAAACGCGACGTACCGCCCGCCGCTGCGCGCGACGCGTACGCTCTTGACGCGCTCGAATGTCACCGCTTTGCCGGTCGCCAGTTCGAGGATGCCGAGACCGTTTTTCGGCTGCTGTTCTTCGGGTTTCTTCGCGCGGCGAGCGGCATCGAGTTCTTTCTTCGGCGCATTGATGGTGAACGCGACGAACTTGGAGTCGGCGGTGAACAGCGGCGCGGCACCGCGCGCGTGCGTCATTTCAGCGCCCGTTGCGAGGTTGCGCACGACGAGCGTCGGATCGCCGTCTTCGGGTGCGAGCGAATACGCGAGATACGCGCCGTCGTCGGAAAGCTTCGGCGTGCGGATCGCGTTCCAGCCGTCGTAATCGGTGTACGCTAAGGGGCGGGGCGCGTCGGCCCGCACCGGCGGTGCGGCGCCGGTAACGATCAGCGTTGCGGCAAACACAAAGACAGGCAGCGTACGGCGGCGGTGCATGCCCGTCGGTTGTCCGGACGAATGCGGAGTTCCCGTAGGCGCGCTCAGCGCGCGAACGCAAGCCAGTCCGCGGGCGCGTCGGTCGTTCCCCTCACGATCGCGGCGTACGCCGCAGCGAGCCGGTTCGTCACCGGACCGATCGCGATCTCACGTTCCTCGAAGCGGATCACCGGCGCGACTTCAGCGGCCGTACCCGTGAAGAACACTTCCTGCGCCGCCCGCAGATCGTCCACCGTTAGCGGACGAATCACGACCGCGATGCCGGCCGCGCGCGCGATCGTCAGCACGGAGTCACGCGTGATTCCCGGCAGGATGTCCGCGCTTACGTCATTGGTGATGAGGACGCCGTCGTGGACGACGAAGACGTTCTCGCCGCTGCCCTCGGCGACTTCGCCGCGATCGTTTCGCAGGATCGCTTCATCGAAGCCGCGGCGCTGCACGTCGTGCAGCGCGCGAATGGAGTTGGTGTAGTGTCCGCCCGCTTTGACGTGCGACGGCAACGCCGCCGAAGGTGATTTCATCACGCTCGTCAGCGCGGCGGTGAAGTGCGTTTGCCCGGGCATCAAGCCCTGGAACGGAAGCACCGCAATCAGCGCGCGGGTTTCACAGATGTTCTCCGGCGCCAGCCGCACCGTATCGCCGCCGTAAAACGCGAGCGGCCGAACATATGCGGCGTCGCGTCCGCTCGCCGCGACCGTCGCGCAGATTTCCGCAAACATGGCTTCCTGCGAGAGCGCGATGCGCATGCCGTACGCCTCCGCGCCGTCGTACAGGCGTCGGACGTGGTCGCGCAGCCGGAAGATCGCCGGTCCACGGGCGGTCGGATAGACGCGGATACCCTCGAACACCGAGGATCCGTAATGCAGCGCGTGCGTGAGCGCGTGCAGGGCAACGCTCGCATCGCTCAGTTGCCGTCCGTCGAACCACACGGTGACCGCGTTGCCGATGTCGGTGGGCGCGCCTCTCGTCTGCATGGGAACTCTCCGCTGGTGTTGGTAGCCGGGGCGCGCTAGTAGGTGGCGCGCCCGCCGCTGACGTCGTACGTTTGCCCGGTGACGAAGCTCGCGTCGTCGGAGGCGAGAAAGTGCACGACGGCCGCGACTTCCTCAACCGTTCCCGGCCGGTTCATCGGGATCTTCGAGAGGATGTATTTGACGGTTTCGCCCGTCATCTGCTTCAGCATTTCGGTTTCGATCACGGCCGGTGCAACGGCATTGACCCGCACGCCGTCACCGACGGTTTCCTTCGCGAGCGCTTTCGTCAGCGCGATGACGCCCGCTTTAGCGATGGAGTAGGGAATGAGCGTGGGATTCCCTTCCTTGCCCGCGATGCTGGCGACGTTGACGATTGCGCCCCGCTTGCGCTCGCGCATGTGGCCGATGACGGCCTTGCAGCACAAGAACACACCGTCGAGATCGACGGCGAGCACGCGCTGGTATTCGGCGTACGGCAAGTCCCACAACGGAACCGAATGCCCCGTGATGCCCGCGTTGTTGATGAGGATGTCGACGCCGTCGTACGCGTCGAGCGTCGCTTCGACCATCGCCTCGACGCTGGCCGGATCGGTGACGTCGGTCTTGACCGCGATAACCCGCCGGTCGTTCCCGATGCGGCCGGCCGTCGCCACGGCTTCCTTTTCGTCGCTGTCCGCGATCACGAGCCGGCAGCCTGCGGCGTGCAGCCGCTGTGCGATCGCGCGCCCGATGCCGCGCGCACCGCCAGTCACGATTGCGACCCGGTCAGGTAGTTGCAGAAACAACCGGGTTCTCCAGCGCGCCGATCTTTTCGATCTCGACACGCACGCGCTCGCCCGGCCGCATCCAACGCCGCGGTTGCCGCGAAAGCCCGACGCCGGCCGGCGTGCCCGTCGGTACCAGATCGCCCGGCTCCAGCGTCATGACCTCCGAAAGATCCGTTACGAGCGTCGGCACGTCGAACACGAGCTGCGACGTGTGCGAATCCTGGAGCATCTCGCCGTCGATGGAACACCGGATGAACAGGGCCTGCGGATCGGGGATTTCGTCCGTCGTCACGAGCACGGGGCCGCACGGTCCGTGCGTGTCCCACGCCTTGCCCATCGCCCACTGCGAGGTGCGCGCTTGATAGTCGCGCACGCTCACGTCGTTCATGATGGTATAGCCGGCGACATATTCGTACGCCCGTTCTTTCGGGATGTGCCGTCCCCGTTTGCCGATGACGAAGGTCAGCTCGGCCTCGTAATCGATTTTCTCGCTCTCGCGCGGGATGACGATCGCCGCGCCGTCGCCCACGAGCGTATTCGGATACTTCGGAAAGACGGTGACATACTTGGGAAGCTCGAGCTTCACTTCGGCCGCGTGGTCCCGGTAATTGAGGCCGATGCAAAGAATTTTTTCCGGCTTCGCGATCGGCGGAAGCATCGTCACCGCGGTACGCGGTATCGCGCGCGTGCTGCCTGCGGCGATGGCTGCTTCGACCTTCGGGCGCAACTCGTCCGCACGATACAGATAGGCGTGCAGCGACGGCGGAATCGCCGGGTCGCTCACGTTCAAATCGACAATGCCGGCTGCTGTCTCGGCGCCGAAGCGCGGCTCGCCGCCCGAGGAAAACATGCACAAACGCATCGCTCCGCTTTGGCGCGCGACCGCGGCAGGTCCCGCCGAGCGCGCGTCAGCTCGAGACCGTTTCGGACGCGCCGTAGCCGCCGCCGCCCGGCGTTTGCACGACGACGGTGTCGCCCGGCCGGAGCGTCACCGTTGTTTTTGCGGGAAGCGTCGTTTCGGTGCCGTCGCGCACGAGCGTATGGCGGCCGCAGGCCGCATCGCCGCCGCCGGCGCTGCCCTTGGGCCTCAGCGTGTGGCGCTCCGCCAAGAGCGACGCCGTCGCCGTTCCGTTGCGCAGCTGCAGCGCACGCACGATCCCGCGTCCGCCGCGATACCGGCCGGAGCCGCCGGTACCATCGGCGAATTCGTAGCGGGTCACGAGCAGCGGATAATAGCGTTCGATCGCCTCGATCGGTGTGTTGAGCGTATTGGTCATGTGCGTGTGGATGCCGTCGATGCCGTCCGCGTTCGGCCGCGCTCCCATGCCGCCGCCGTTCGTTTCATAGAAGGCCCAACTGCGGCCGTCTTCGTCGCGGCCGCCCATCATGACGTTGCTCATCGTCCCCGCCGACATCGCCGGCACACGCCCCGGCGCGAGCAGCGCAAGCGCCTGCAGCACGACTTCGGCGTTCCGCGTGGACGTTTCGACATTACCGCCCGACACCGGCGCCGGCCGCCGCGGATTCAACAGCGTCCCGGCCGGCGCATCGACGCCGATCGGCCGGAAGCAGCCGTCGTTCATCGGAATCGTCGGATCCGTCACGGCGCGAATTGCGTAGTACGCGCCCGAAAGCGTGACGCCGTACACCGCGTTCAGGGGAACGTCGAGTTGGGACGAGGTCCCTTGATAATCGAGGAGCATGCGGCCGGCACGGTGTTCGAGGCGCAGCGCGATGCGTATCGACGGCGCGCCGTCCGCGTCCTCGAGAAAATCTTCAACCTCCACGACACCTTCGCGCACGTCGCGGAGTGCGGCCGTGAGCCGCCGTTCGCTATCGTCGAGAATGCGGTCGACGGCGGCGTCGAATACTGCGCGGCCGTAGCGCGCAACCACTTCGAGCAGCCGGCGTTCGCCGGTGAGGTTGCCGGCGATTTGCGCCTTCAAATCGCCGCTGCGCGCCGCCGGCGTGCGCGAATTCGCGCGAAAGAGCGCGACGACGTCGTCGACCACGCGGTGCTCGCGCATGAGCCGCATCGGCGGCACGATCAAGCCTTCGGCGAACAACTCGCGCGCGTCGGCGGACATGGACCCCGGCACGCCGCCGCCGACGTCCGTGTGATGCGCCTTGTTCGCCGCGTAGCCGGCGAGGGCGGCGCTCGCAAAAATCGGCCGGACGACCGTGACGTCGTTGAGATGTGTGCCGGACGTATACGGATCGTTGACGACCCACATGTCGCCCGGCGCGGGCGCGTCTCCGCGGCGCGCGATCTCGGCAAGCGTTTCGCGCAGCCCCCAAGGCAGCGACCCGAGGTGAACCGGGATGTGCTCGGCCTGCGCGATCAAGCGTCCTCGTGCATCGAACAGCGCGCACGAATGATCGAGGCGCTCCTTGATGTTGGGCGAGTACGCGCTGTTGCGGACCGCGATGCCCATCTCTTCGCTGGCGTAGACGAGCGAACTCTTGATCACCTCGGTGACGATCGGGTCCGCTGCCGCGTGCGCCGTCAAGCCGCGTGCCGCCGCAGATCGAGGTTGCTTAGCGCGTCCACGCGGCACGTCCAGCCCGGTGCGACGTACGTTGCCGCGTCGTATTGCTCGACAACGCACGGACCCGCGAAACGGTCGCCTTGCCGCAGCGCCGTCCGTTCGTACACCGGCGCATCAGCGTAGCCCGCGCCCGTCCAGAGGCCGCGGCGTTCCCGCACTGCGGTCGCCGGCGGCTCCGTCGTTGCAACCGCCTCTTGCGCACGGAGCGGCGGCTTCGGCAGGACCCCGACGGCGACGACGCGCGCATTGACGATTTCAACAGCTTCGTCGCGCGATGCGTACCCGAACGTGCGCTCGTGCTTGCCGTGAAACGCCGCAACGGCGTCCGCCGGCGCGCGCGCGTACGGCACGGTCAGCTCAAAACTTTGACCTTCGTAGCGCATGTCGTATTCGCGCGCGAAGGTTGTGCCGGCGTCCGTGACGCCTTGCGCGCGCAGTTCGTCGCGGCCCTGCGCTTCCATGACGGCGAATGCCGCTTCCAGCATCGCTTCGTCGGCCTCGTCGTGGCGCTGCACGATCGGGCGCACGAACGTCGCGCGCACGTCGGCGGCGAGCAAACCGAAGGCGGAAAAGACGCCGGGATGCGGCGGGACGACGATCCGCCCGATGCTGAGTTCGTCGGCGAGAGCGCATGCATGCAGCGGTCCGCCGCCGCCGAATGCCATGAGCGTGAACGTTCGCGGATCGTAGCCGCGCTCGATGGAGACGATGCGCAGCACCTTCGCCATTTCCACGTCGACCAGGTGCACGACGCCGGCGGCACAACGCGCGAGATCCATCGACAATTCCGCCGCGACGGCGCCGACGGCGGCGCGCGCACGATCCGCGTAGACGGGAAACGTTCCGCCGAGCAGCGCTATCGGGTTGAGTCGCCCCAGAACGATGTTCGCGTCGGTCACGGTGGCGCGATCGCCGGTGCCGTACGCGGCCGGCCCGGGGTCGGCGCCGGCCGACAACGGTCCGACGCGCAGCGCGCCGCCGGCATCGATCCATGCGATCGTGCCGCCGCCGGCGCTCACCTCCGCAAGATCGACGAACGGAAACCGTACGGGATAACCGCTGCCCTTGACCGAGCGTCCGCTGTGCGTGCGCCCGGCGGCCTCGAACTCACCGACGACTTCGGGCTCGCCGTGGAAGACGGTCCCCGCTTTCGCCGTCGTGCCGCCCATGTCGAACGAGAGCACGTCGTCGATGCCGAGCGCTCGCGCGAGAAATGCCGCAGCGATGACGCCGCTCGCCGGTCCGCTTTCGATGATGGTGATCGGACGTCGTGCCGCCTGTTCGACGCCCGCCATGCCGCCGTTCGACTGCATCACGTACAGCGGCGCCGCAATGCCGCGCGTTCGCAGCCCGTCCGCGAGTGCGAGCAGATAGCGGCGCACGAGCGGGACGAGCGCGGCGTTGACGACGGACGTCGAGAGGCGCTCGTACTCGCGATACTCCCGGTCGATCTCGGACGATAACGTGACGTGCAGTGCGGGCACTGCGGCGGCGATCGCTGCGCCGACGGCACGCTCGTGCGTATCGTCGACATACGCGTTCAACAAACCGACGGCGACCGCGCCCACGTCGCGCTCGCGCAGCGCGCGCACGACGGCATCCACCGATGCCGAATCCAGCGGTTCGAGCACTTCGCCGAAGGGCCCGACGCGTTCGCGCACCGTAAGGCGATCCTCGCGCGTGACGAGCGGGCGCGGCCGCTGCACGAACAGATTGTACACTTCGCTGCGGTTCTGCCGTCCGATTTCGAGGACGTCGCGAAAACCTTCGGTCGTGACGAGCGCGACGCGCGGCAATTCGAGGTTCACTTGACCGAGCAGCGCGTTGGTGGCAATCGTCGAGGAGTGCGCGACGAGCGCCGGTGTTGCGCCGGACGGTAAGGCGGCCAGCATCCGTTCCACCGCGACGAACACGCCGCACTCAGGCGCCGTAGGCGTCGTCGCCACCTTGAGGCGAATCATCGCCCCGGCGCGCTCGTCGAGCGCGACGAGATCGGTGAACGTTCCGCCGACGTCGATCCCGACCCTCACAACCGCCTCCATCGATCCCGCAGCAGCAAACGAGGTCCGCGCGCCCGCGCGAGGATATCAGGCGCACCGGCGGTATGCTTGAGACGAAGATGCTCGGCCTGCCGGATCGCATGACGCCTTGGATACGTGCCGTCCTCATCATTGCGGCGTGCGCCACTGCGGTGGCCATTGCCGGCGCGGACCGGTACCTCGTGCGCATGCAGTTGGCGACGCTGGAAATCGTACCCGTGGCGATGCTCGCGTGGCTGCTTCCGCTGGCGGTATCGTTGCCGCTCGCGCTGGCACTTGCGGCCGGCGTCGCATGGGAAGAAGTCCCGGGCGGTTATCAAACGGCGGGCGAGACGCTATTCGAAGCGGCGCTTTCACTCGCCATCGCGTACGTTTCACCGGTCGTACTGGTAACGCTGCTGCGGCGCGCGATGCGCCGGCGCGTGGAAACGTCCGAGGCGCAGTATCGGGCCATCGGCGATGCGATTCCGTACGGCGTGTGGTCCGCAACGACGGACGGCGAGATGCTGTATGTAAGCCCTTCGTACTTGGCGATACTCGGCGCCGGGCGCATCGACGGAAGCGCGTTTGCGCCGCTCGCCGAGCGTGCCGCCGCGGCCCACGGCCGGCCGTTCGAATGGGAGCACGACGTCGTAGCTGCCGCCGGCGAGCGCCGTTGGGTACTGACGCGCGGCGTTCCCGTGTCGGACGCGCGCGGCGTGGTGCGACGCTTCGTCGGCATCAATCTCGACATCACCGAACGTAAGACCGCCGAAGCATCGATGCTCGAGTCCGAAGAGCGCTATCGTTACCTAACGGCGTCGATTCCACAAATCGTTTGGACCTGCGACGCACAAGCGCGCATAGAGTATTTCAACGAGCGCTGGTACGCGTACACCGGCATGACGCTCGGCGATCCGATTCGCGGTGCGTTCACGCAACGGCTTCACCCGGCGGACCGTCGCAACAGTTTTCTCGCATGGGTGGCTTCGGGCCGGCGGAGCGAGGAAACATACGAGGCCGAGGTCCGGTTGCGGTCCGCGTCCGGAGTGTTCCGCTGGTTTTTGAGTCGCGCCGTCGCGCAAACGGACCCGCAGGGCAACGTCCTCCGCTGGCTCGGGACCTCGACGGACATCGACGCGCGCAAGCGCGCGCAAGATCAGCTGACGTTTCTCGCGCGCGCGGCCGATTCGTTGACCGAAACGCTCGACGTCGAAGGGACCTGCAAAGCGCTGGCACACCTCGCGGTTCCCTCGCTGGCCGATTATTGCGCGGTGTTCTTGCTCGAAGGCGACGAGCGCATCCGCACGCTCGCGCTCGAGCACGACGATCCCGCACGGCTGCACCGCGCGTGGGCGATGGAACGGCGCTACACACGCACGCTGCATTCCGGCGACATCGTCGCGGCGGCGATCCGCACCGGCGAACTGCAGTCCGCCGGCTTCGACGATCCGGTCGCGCGGCGGACGTTCGCACAGGATGACACCCACTCGCGAATTCTCGAAAGCCTCAGTTTCGGTGCCGCGATTTGCGTGCCGATGCGCAGCGGCATCCGCACGATCGGCGCGATCGTTCTGATACACAACGAATCCGGGCGCAATTTCGAGCCGGAGGATTACGAAATCGCGCGCGAGCTGGCGCGCCGCGCCACGATCGCCGTCGAAAACGCGCGAGCGTACGACCGCGAGCGGCGCGTCGCCGATGCGCTGCAATCGGCGTTCTTGCCGGCGACGCTCCCGCGCATACCGGGACTCGAATTCGACGCGGTGTATGCGCCGGCCGCCGGCGAATCCGCGATCGGCGGCGACTGGTACGACGCCTTCCAACTCGCCGACGGGCGCGTCGTGCTTTCCATCGGCGACGTCGCGGGGCGCGGTCTCCATGCCGCGGTCGTCATGGGTCGCGTGCGGGAAGCGATTCGCGCGTTCGCGCTGCAAGGTCTCGCCCCGGCGCAAATTTTAGCCGCGGCACAACGGGTGCTGCGTCTGAGCGAGGCGGCGTCGATGGTGACCGCGTTCGTCGCCGTCGCGCACCCGCTCGCGCGGACGCTGACGTTTTCGAACGCGGGGCATCCGCCGCCGCTTCTGGCGCATCCGGGCGGCGACATCGAGAGCCTCGAACTCGAGGGAATTCCGCTCGGCATATTCGAGGAGATCGCTCCCCAGCAAAAGTCGATCGCCCTGCCCGACGATGCGCTCCTCGTTCTCTACACCGACGGATTGATCGAGCTGGACCGCGATGTCGTCGGCGGTTTGCGGCGCTTGCGCGAAGCCGTCGCAAACGCCATGCGCAACGGCCGGCTCAGCGCGGGTGCGATCTATCGCGAGCTGGTTGAAATGCGCCCGGCGGCGGACGACATCGCGGTGCTCACGCTGGCGACCAAGCGTCTCGCGCGCGAACCGCTGATGCTCGAGCTTTCCGCGGTCCCGGAAAGCGCACGCATCGTCCGGCTGGCGCTCGAACGCTTCGCTGCGGCGTACGGCTTCGACGCCGATCGGCGCTTCGCACTCGAAGTGGCCGCCGGCGAGGCGGTCGCGAACGCGATCGAGCACGCCTACGGCATCGGCAGCGGACGCTTTTCGGTTCGCGCCGTCGAGACCGGCGCCGCGCTCGAAGTGGAGATCACGGACACGGGCCAGTGGCGCGCACCGCGCAACGAAGGCCGCGGCCGCGGCGTGCCGATCATGCGGGCGCTAGCCGCCGACGTGCACATCGAAAGCGGTGCGGGCGGAACCGTCGTTCGCATGACCTTCCCGGTCACCGTGGAAGAACGTGCGAGGACATGACCGATCAGGCGCGCTTTGAGCTACGTCTTATTGACGACGTTCCGGTTGTCGCGGCGGCCGGTGAGATCGACATGACCAACGTCGACGGCTTCGAGTCGCTGTTCGCGGAAGCCGCGGAATACAACCGCGGCGTCGTCGTCGTGTCGCTTGCCAACGTGACGTACTTCGACAGCCGCACGATTCACGCCGTGGGCTTGCTGGCTGCGCGTCTGTCGAAAAACCGCCAGCGGCTCGCCATCATTTTACCGGCGCTGCCGTCGGCGCGCGTCATCTTCGATATGTCCGGTCTGAAGGCCAAGCTGAGCGTGTTCGACGGCGCCGAAGCGGCAATGGCGTTCGCGCGCGAAAATATGATCCCGCAGCGCTAACGCGCGCCGCTCACACGCACGCTCACGCTGGCTCCGCCGCCGGCAGCTTTGCCGATCCGCACGTCTTCGCAAAGCGCGCGCAGCAGCGCGATACCGCGCCCGCGCTCGGCGAACTCATCGGCGGCTGCCGCGGACGGCGCGCCGGTGAACCCGTGCCCGGTGTCCTCGACGGAGATGGACGCCGCACCATCGGGATCGAGGGCGCAGCGTGCCGTCAGCGGCCCCGGCGCATACCGCACGACGTTCGCGACGAGCTCGCCGAAGGCGAGCTCCGCCGCGAAGCGCTCCCCTGGGTGCGTTCGCGCGACGAGTTCGCCGATCTCGCGGCGCGCAATCGCCGCGGCGCGCGCGTCGGTCGACAAAAACCGCCACGTGCGCGTATCGCCCGGGAGTTGCTTCGCAAAACGCGCGATGGTCGCCGTCAATATTGCGATATCGTCCGTCGCCTGATCGTTCGCGAGGACGCGCTTCATGATCGCGCTCGCCAAATGATCGGGTGCAGCCGGCGCCAGCGCGCCGACCGCCGCTTCGATGCGCCGTTCGCCTTCGTCGAGATCGCGGCCGAATTCGAGCAAACCGTCCGTATATAGAATCAGGGTGCACGGAGCGTGCAGCACCAAAGAAAAATCGACGCCGTCGTCTTCGCGCAAGCCGATCGGCAGACCGGAACTCGCGAGCCGCACAACGCGCGCTCCGTCGAACAGCAATGGCGGCGGATGACCGGCCGTCGAGTACGCGAACATCCCGGTTTCCGTGTCGAGCACGCCGAAGATCGCCGTTACGAACACGGTGCGGCCGCTGGCGACGAGCAGCCGGCTCGCGCGATCTAAGATCGCCGACGGCTCGGAGCGATCGAACGACGCGGCGCGGAGGGCTTGACGGATCTCGCCCATGATGACCGCGGCTTCGAGCCCGTGACCCGTGACGTCGCCGATCGTTACGGCCACACGTCCGTCGGGCAGCGTGAACGCATCGTAAAAATCGCCGCCGACGCGCTGTGATTCGCTCGCGGCCGAATAGCTTGCCGAAAATCGCAGGTCGGGCAAAATCGGCAGCTGCGCCGGAAGCATCGCGCGCTGCAGCGCATCGGCCGTCGTGCGCTCGCGCTCGTACAGCCGCGCGTGCGCGAGCGAGAGCGCCGCACGCCGCGCGAACTCGCGCGCGAGCGCGATGTCGCCATTCGTCAAACGCCGGTCGGCATGATACACGAGGGAAAGCGTGCCGATGCGGTCCTCGCCCGTCAACAGCGGCACGACGATCGCCGTACGCGAACGCAAATGGTTGCGAACGTCGACGGTGGTAGTGACGCCCAGCGTTTCGGCCAACATCGCCGGATCGCGTATCACCACCGGTTCGCCGGACGCCGCGATCGCCGCGAGCGTGGCCTGCGCCGGCGATTCCACCGGACGAGCTAGCAGTGCTGAAAGGGCGGATCCCTCTTCGGGGTCAGTGCTGTCGGACGCGGCCACGACGAACCGTCCGTCGTCGTCGATCAGATCGATTTTGCACCAATCGCACAAGCGCGAAACCGCGAGGTCGCGAATCGTTCCGAGCGTCGTGGCAACGCTGAGCGATTCCGCGAGGCGGTCACCGGCACTGGCTAAGAACGCCTCACGTTCTTCGAGCCGTTTCGCGATGTCGATGTCCGTGCACGTGCCGATCCAGCGTACGATAACGCCGCGCCAGTCGCGCGCCGCAATCGCGTTGACCAAGAACCAGCGATAGTCGCCCGTGGTGCCCTCGCGCAGGCGGTATTCGGCTGAAAACGATTTGCCGGTGCGCAGCGACCGGCCCCAGCGTTCGTTCCAGTCCGCGCGGTGATCGGAATGGATGGCGTCGGACAACGCGTCGCCGCCGGCTTCGCCCGGACCGTGCCCGATATACGCGACCCAGCGGTCGTTGACGTACTGAACGTTGCCGGAGGCATCGGTGGCCCAAATCAGCTGCGGCACCGCGTTGGCAAGCGAACGGTATCGCTCCTCGCCTTCGGCGATCGCTATCGCATCGCTCTGACTGCGCTCCGTCAACGTCCGGTTCCGCGAGGACAAGCGCACGAGCAGATCGTTGATCTTGAACAAGAAGACGACGAGCAGAGTGAACGATCCGGCGAGGTCGGCCGCGCGGCCCGCGTACCATCCGATCGAAAAACGCGAGCCGGCGATCATGGTGCCGGCAAAGACTTCGGCCGCGTACGCGAGGCACACCGCGATCAGCCACACGTGCGCCACCGTCCGAACGCCGGTTGCCGCGAGCAGACCGATCGCGAGCGCGAATTCCGCAATGAGCAGCGGCGCGACGACGTTCCGCCACAGGGGCGTGATCGTGTTTCCGACGACGGACGCCGGCAAACGGTCCCCCACCGCGATCGCGGCATACACCGCGGCGAGAACCACGACGAAGAAGCTGACGCCGAAGATGCGTACGGTGCGTCGTGAGACCGCCTCACGGGTGCGCTCGAGCAAGGCACAAGCGACGATCAAGGTCGCGAACGAACCGTGCTGCAGCACGAAGAGCCAGCCGACGGTGTTGGTCTTTGCGCCGAGCAGGCCCTGCGGCGAAAAAACGTTCGGATACGCCAGCGCCCATGCCGACTCCACGATCGCACCGCCGGCGAACGCGATCGCGAGCAGCGCCAGCTGCGCTTGGCGCGAAATCCGCCACTGGACGAACAGCAGCACGGCCGTCAGCAGCTGTGCGAGCACCGCTGCGCCGACCAGCGCCGGAACGACGGCCGGAATCTGCGCAAACGGTCGGGTCGAAAACGGTACGATGGCAATGCAGCCGGCAACGAGCGCAATGCACAGCCACAGCGCCGGCTTCCGTTCGCCCGGCGCCACGGGCGCCGTGGCGATATTTTCCATGGCGCGAGACACCTGTGCGGCGGCGCGCGTGTCAGCGAAACGATGGTGCACCATGCGATCGTCAGGTTCGGGCCGGTTCGCACACCTTCCGGCCCGCCGACGAATATCTACCGTTGCTGCTGGAAGCGGCGCGCCGAAAATTCGTCCACAGCGCTTGCGATCGCCTGACCGGCAATTTCCGTAAGGCCGGCTTGGACGTTCTGGCCATGATGCACTTTGTTGGCCGTGGTCACCGTTTTCCAGGCGACCTTACCGTGGCAATCGACGAGATAGAGCTTCACGCGCGCACGAATCGGTGATGCGTCGAACACGCCGGAACTCGAAATAACGCCGCCGACGACAGGAATGAAGCCGGTCAAGTTCCGTTCCTTCGATTGCTCGAACTTCAACTGGCTCACCAGTACGCCGGCAGCGTTGAACTGGGTGCACATGCGCGGTGCGTCGGACACCGCTTCGACGGCGTCGACTGGCGTCGAAAGCGCCGAGCGGATTTGACGGTCGGAAAGATCTTGCGCGAGGTCGCGCGTGGCGTTCGCGAGCAGGGGGTCCGTCTCGCCCGGTTCGCCGAACGGAACGACGACGTAGACGGAGGACGAAACCGGCGGGTCGAGCGGCTGCGCGGTAACCGGCGGTCCGGCGAGAACGACGGCGAGTGCGGCAAGCGCCGCGTTGCGAATTCCCGGCATTGCACCCCAGCAACGGTCGCCCGCCGTCCGTTCGTTCCAGCCGAGTGCCGTACGCCCGCAAAATGCGGGAGGGATGGGTCGCGCGCGGTTGCGTACGACGCCGTATGCCACCGCAGTGCGGCACCGAACCGGTTACGGCCCGGCCCGCGCGCGCGTAATTTACCAAGCGGACGAATTGCTGCTTGTCGAGGCGGTGGTATCGCGCCGCTACGCGAGCGCGCGGTTGAGATTACCCGCGACGTAGCCGCCCAGGTCGAGCGCCGCGTACCGGTATCCGGCGGCGAGCACGCCGGCCACGACGGTTTCGCGCAGAGCCGGATCCGCGAACCGCGGGAGTTCATCGGCGGGCACCTCGATTCGCGCGACGTCGCCGTGATGGCGCACGCGGCAGACGCGCACGCCCGCGTCGTGTACCGCTTGCTCCGCGCGGTCCACTTGCCGTAACAGCTCGAGCGTGATCGGCGTGCCGTAGGGAAACCGCGATGACAAGCACGCCAGCGCCGGTTTGTCCCAAACCTCCAATCCGAGTTCGCGCGCGAGCGCGCGAACGTCCGGCTTTGTAAAGCCGGCTTCGGCAAGCGGACTGCGCACGCCGTTCTCCCGCGCCGCCTTGCGCCCGGGCCGCCAATCACCTTCGTCGTCGACGTTGAAGCCGTCGACGATCCAGTCGAGCCCGCGTTCGCGTGCGATGGCCGCGAGTTTCGCGTACAGTTCGCGCTTGCAGAAATAGCACCGGTTAGCGGGATTCGCCGCATACTGCGGATCGTGCACCTCGTGCGTTTCGACGATTTCATGAGCGGCGGCGACGTCGTGCGCGAAGGTGACGGCGCCCGCGTGTTCGCGTTCGGCCAAGCTCGGCGAACGGCCGGTCACGCCGAGCGCGCGTTCGCCGAGTTCGGCATTGGCCACCGCGAGGACGAGCGCCGAATCGACGCCGCCGGAAAACGCGACGACGCAGCTGCCGAGTTCGCGAAAGATCGCCCGCAGCCGCGCCTCTTTCGCGCGCAGTTCCTCAGACAACGGCGTCGCGCTGCCCGATGCGCGCTTCCGCGAGCGGTTGCAGTTCGCGCACGACGTCGGCCAGCGGCAATCCGCGCTCGCGCGCGATCCGCGCGACATCGTCGTACTCGAGCGTCGCGCGCACGCTGTCGCCCGCGCGCGCCACCTTGATGCGCACGTCGCCGTACGGCGAGGTGACGACGCGCAGCTCGCGCGGCAGCAGATAGCGCGCCTCGCGCCGGGTGCGAACGCCCAGCGTGCTGGTCTCGCGCAGCATCACCTGCGCGCACGCCGCCGCGAGCGCCGGCGGGGCGAGCGCCGCCAGCATGACCGCGGGCCGGTTCTTCTTCATCGCGATCGGCGCGGTCCACACGTCCAGCGCCCCGGCCGCGAAGAGGCGTTCCACTGCGAGCTCGAACGCGTGCGGCGCCATGTCGTCGACGTTCGTTTCGAGGACGGCTACTTCGTCGAGGGCAAGGCCGGCGGCCCCGTCTGCGGCGACCGCCGCATCGCCGACGATCACGCGCGTCACGTTGGGAACGGCAAAGTCGCTGCGGCCCGCACCGTAGCCGATGCGCTCGAACGTCATCGCGGGCCGCGTTCCCGGGTCAGGCACTAACGTTGCGAGAATCGCCGCCGCGGTCGTGGTCACCATCTCGCCGTCCACGTCGACGGGCGCCGTGGGCGCGCCGCGCATCAGTTCGGCCGTTGCCGGCGGCGGATTCGGATACCGGCCGTGATGCATGTCGATGGAACCACGTCCGACCGGATATGCCGAGCACGCCAGGCGCTCGACCCCGAGCATCTCGAGCGCCGCGCACACGCCGGCGACATCGAGAATCGCATCGACTTGTCCGATCTCGTAAAAATGAATGTCGTCGACCGTTGTACCGTGAACGTGAGCTTCCGCTTCACCAAGCCGCCGGTAAATCGCGCTCGCGCGTTCGCGGACGCGCGCGCTGAGTCGCGAGTGCGCGATGATATCGAGCACGTCGGCGAGGTGCCGGCCGTGCCACGCGCGCTCGCCGGGAGCGCAATCCTCACCCGCAATCGCGAAGCCGACGTACGTCGCGGCGATGCCGCGCTTGACGGTGCGGGAGCGTTCCAGCGACCAGCCCTCGACGGGGATCGTTCGTAACGCGCATTCGAGCGCGTCCGCGTCGGCGCCGGCGTCGATCAGCGCGCCGAGCAGCATGTTGCCGCTCGCGCCGCCGATCATCTCGACGTACGCACATTTCATCGCGCCGGAATTCCAAGCATCTTGTGCGCCAGCGCGGCGGCTCCGAAGCCGTTGTCGATGTTGACGACGGCGATGCCCGGCGCGCACGATGCGAGCATCGCGAGCAGCGCGGCGTAGCCGCCGGCGGCAACGCCGTAGCCGACGCTTGTGGGGACCGCGATCACCGGCGCGTGCACCAACCCCGCAACGACGCTCGGCAACGCCCCTTCCATTCCCGCCGCCACGATGCAGACGTCGCACGCCGCGACCTCGTCAAAATCGGCAAACAGCCGATGGATGCCGGCGACGCCGACGTCGCTGCGGCGCACGACTTCATGCCCGAATGCATCCAGCGTGAACGCGGCCTCGTCGGCCACCGGCACATCCGACGTGCCGGCGCAGACGACGGCGACGGTGCGTCCGCTGCGCGGCAACCGGCCGCAGCGGAGCGCGCGCGCTCCGGCATCGAAAACGGCATCGGGCAACCGCTCCGCGAGCACGGCGCCGGCGGCTGCGTCCGGGATGCGCGTCGCCAGCGCGAAACCCTCGCGCGCGACGAGTTCGCGCAAAACCGACTCGGTTTGCCCGAGCGTCTTGCCGGCCGCGAACACCACTTCGGGCACGCCGGTGCGCCGCGTTCGTGCGATGTCGACGCGGGCGGTGCCCAGATCGCTGAAGGCCGTCTCCCCGTGCATTTAGCTAGGGTTTCGGTCCGAACGTCGGCAAAGCCCCGCCATGGACATCAGCCTCGCCGACGCCAAGAAGCTGCACAAGCGCTATGTGCTGACGCCGTGGTCCGCTCAAGCGGCGCTCGATCCGCCGGTGATCGTGCGCGGCGAGGGCGTCGCGATGTTCGATGCCGACGGCAACCGCTATATCGATGCATCGTCCGGCTTGATCGCGGTCAACCTCGGGCATGGCCATCCGCGCGTCGTCGCGGCCATTCGCGAACAGGCCGAAACGATTGCATACGTGCCGCCGGGTCTCTTCAACGACCGCCGTGCGGAGCTTGCCGAAAAATTGGTCGCGCTCATGCCGTGGGAAAACGGCGGCCGCGTCTTCTTCACCGTCGGCGGAACCGATGCCAACGAAGACGCCGTCAAGGTGGCGCGCACGGTTACCGGCCGCGGTAAGATCCTCACCGGCTATCGCTCGTTTCACGGATCGTCGCTCGGCTCGAGCATGCTCACCGGCGAGAACCGGCGCTGGGCGAACGAACCCGGCATGGGAGGCGTCGTGCACTTCTTCACGCCGTATCCCTACCGCAGCCCGTTCCACACGCGCGACGCACGCACGGAGACCGAACGCGCCCTCGATCACGTGCGCGAAGTCGTGCTCGCAGAAGATCCCGAGCGCGTCGCCGCGATCCTCATCGAGCCGGTCGTCGGTTCGAACGGCGTCATCGTGTACCCGCCAGGCTATCTCGCCGGCTTGCGGGCGCTGTGCGACGACTACGGTATCCTGCTGGTATTCGACGAAGTGATGACGGGCTTCGGACGCACCGGCGCCGCGTTCGGCGGCGAACGCTTCGGCGTGGTGCCGGATCTCGTCACGTTTGCGAAGGGCGTGACCTCGGCGTACGTGCCGCTCGGCGGCGTCATCGTTCGCGAAAAATACGCGGCGTCATTCGACGAGCGCCCGATGTGGCTGGGCCACACGTATTCCGGCCACCCGCTGGCGATGGCCGCCGGCAGCGCCGCACTGGACGCATATCGCGACGAACGTCTCTTCGAGCGCGGTGCCGAGATGGAGCCCGTGCTGCGCGCGCTCCTCGACGGCCTCTGCGCACGGCATGAAATTCTCGGCGAAGTACGCGGCGTCGGCGCGTTCTTCGGCCTCGAGTTCGTGCGCGACCGCGACACGCGCACGCCGCTCGTGCCGTGGCAGGGCAAAACGGCGGGTATCATGCCCGCGCTCTTTGCCGGCCTGCGCAAGCGCGGCGTCTACGCCTTCGGGCGGTATAACGTCGCGCACATCGCGCCGCCGCTCATCGCAACGAACGAGGACCTCGCCGCGATCGCCGCCGCGCTCGACGGCGCCATCGGCGATCTCGCCGCCGCTTGGAAACGCGAACGCACCGCATAACCGTCGTTCGCGCGCGCCGCATCATCACGATGACGGAGGACGCGCCCGAAGCGTTTGCATTCGCGGGAGAACGTATCCTCGCGACGGGCACGCTCGCCGCCATGCGCGAGCGTTTCGACGGCGCCGAAGTTCTCGACATGCGCGACGCCGTCATCGCACCCGGCTTCAACGACGCGCACGCGCACCTCTCGATCGCCGCGGAGGACATGCTCCATCTCGATTTGTCGATCGACGCGGTGCAATCGCTCGCCGAAATCGCAAGCACGCTCGGCGCGCGCGCCGCAGGGACGCCGGCCGGCGAGTGGATTCGCGGCAGCCGTTACGACGATGCGAAGATGGCCGAAGGGCGCGTTCTCACGCGCTGGGACTTGGACGCCGTGAGCCGAGAGCATCCGATTCTCGTGGTGCACGTCGCCGGGCATTGGGGCGTCGTGAACACCAAAGCACTTGAATTCGGCGGACTCGACGACGCGAGCGAACCGCCGCCCGGCGGGAAGTTCGGCCGCGACGGTAACGGACGCCTGAACGGAATTCTTTTCGAGCAGTCCATCTTCGACTATGCGTACCCGCAGGCGGCGCGCGGCGGCAACACGATCGCGCCGGCGAGCACGCAGGACGACCGGCTGCGCGGGCTCGCGCGCGCCGTGCAGGCGTTTCACTCGGCGGGCATTACATCGCTGACCGACGCGATGACGGGTCCGGCCGACATTCGGCTGCTGCAAGAAGCGGAGCGCCGCGGGATGCTCGCGCTGCGCGTCAACATGCTTCTGCATCACGAGCATTACGATTCGCTGCGCGCGCTCGGCGTGCAAACGGGATTCGGCGGCGAGCGTCTGCGAATCGGCGGCATCAAGGGTTTCGTCGACGGCGCCATCGGCGGGCGCACGTGCCTGCTGGAACAGCCGTTCGAGGGTACGAGCGACGACTACGGCATGCAAACGACGTCGGATGCGGACTTACGCGATCTGGTGCGCCGCGTCCACCTCGACGGCAATCGCGTGTGCGTTCACGCGAACGGCGACCGCGCAATCGGAAAACTGCTGGATCAGCTGGAAGCGGCGCACGCCGAACAGCCGCAGCCGCACCTGCACCATCGCATCGAACACTGCACCGTCGTCACGGAGGACATCTTGCAGCGGATGCGGCGCCTCGGTGCGATCGCCGCACCCTTCGGCAGTTACGTGCACTATCACGGCGGAAAACTCTTGGATTGGTATGGCGAGAAACGACTGGAGCGCATGTTCGCGCACCGCTCGTTTCTGGATCACGGCGTCGCCGTTGCCGGATCGTCCGATTACCCGTGCGGTCCGTTCGAACCGCTGCTCGCGCTGCAATCGTGCGTCACGCGCACGGGCTTCGACGGAACGCCGCTCGGCCGGTCGCAACGCATATCGCCCGAAGAAGCGCTCGCGCTCTACACCGTGAACGCGGCGTACGCATCCGGCGAGGACGGCATCAAAGGCCGGCTGGCACCGGGCTATCTCGCCGATTTCGTCGTGCTCGACGATGACCCGTTGACGGTGGAACCTTCACGCATCGGCGCGATCCGCGTTCGCGCGACATATTGCGGCGGCAATCTCGTGTGGCCGCAACTCAACGCCACACGTCCGTAATCGGCGGCACCTCGGCGGCATGCCCGGCGTGCGTCCGGATGCGGAACAGGTCTTCGATGGTGCGCAGCACGCGGTAGTGATCGACCGGCTCGTCGTAGCGCCCGGGCTTCACCATCGGACCGAGCAATATCGTCGGGATGTGGTTTGTAACCGGCGCACTGCTCTCGTCGAACGTGATCACGATCAGCGCATTGCGGCGCTTCGCCCATGCCAGCAGCGGATCTACGTGCGCGCGAAGCCAGGCATCGCCGCGTTCGCGGCTCGCGCTGTGCATGTCGTCGAGCAAGTTCGGTATGATGAACGCGACGTCCGGCAGTTCATCGAACGAGCGCAACGCCGTCAACGGCACGCCGACGCCGGCCGGTATGTTGTCGAAGTGCGTCCAAGGCGCGTGCTTGCGGGCGTATTGGCCGCTCCAGCACGCGCGAAAACCCACGCTCGGCAGGTCCTCGGAATACGCGCGAAAGCTGCGGTGCGCGGCGAGCACTTCCGCGGCGAGGTTGGGCGCCGTCGTGGCGAGTCCGGAGGCGGGACACGAATCGCCGTTGCGCGTGATCCGGCCGGCGAACAAGGCGAAGTAATTCGGCTGACTCGGGTGTGCCAGCCCGCTCGCATGCGTGAAGAGGGCGCCCTTTTTTATCAGGGCGGCGAGATACGGCGTGTGCTCCGGCTCATCGACGATGTCGTGAAACGACTTGTTCTCTTCGACGATGACCACGACGGCGCGCGGCGTGTCCGGCAGCGCCCCCGTCGCATCGGCGATGGATGCGGTGATGGCCGCGGCCGTGGTCGGCCGCGTCGTGCCGGACCGGAAGTACCACCACAGACCGCCGCCGACGGCCAGGACGAGCGCGACCGCCGCGGCGACAACACGAAGCATACCGGCGGCTCATACCATAAAATGCGGATCTCGAACGTTCGCGCGCTGAGCGCTCAGAACGTGCCGGGGTACGCGCCGCCGTCGATGAGCAGGTTTTGCGCCGTGATGTAACCCGCGTGCGTACTGCACACGAACGCGCACAGCGCGCCGAACTCCTGCGGCGTGCCGGCGCGGCCGACCGGAACCGACTGCACGCGCAGTGCCATCTGCGCTTCGGGAGTGCGCCCGCCCGTCTCGGCTTCTTTCTGCACCGTCGCGCGCAAACGGTCGGTATCGAAGGCGCCCGGCAAGAGGTTGTTGATCGTAATGCCGTGGCGTGCGACGTCGCGCGCCAGACCGCCGATGAATCCGGTAAGCCCGCTGCGCGCGCCGTTGGACAGACCGAGGATCGGGATGGGCGCTTTCACGGCGCCGGACGTGATGTTCACGATGCGGCCGAAGCGGCGCGCCATCATCGCGTCGATGGTGCTCTTGATGAATTCGATCGGCGCGAGCATGTTGGCATCGACGGCGCGAATCCAATCCTCCCGGGTCCAATCGCGAAAGTTTCCGGGCGGCGGACCGCCGGCGTTATTGATAAGAATGTCCGGATCCGGACACGCCGCAAGCGCGGACGCACGTCCGCCGGCGGTCGTCACGTCGGCGGCCACAGCCGTCACGCGCGAACCGCACGCCGCCTCGATCTCGCGTGCGGCGCGCTCGAGCGCCTCCGGGTTGCGCGCCACGATCGTCACCGCAACGCCTTCCCGCGCCAGCGCCTCCGCGCAGCCGCGGCCGAGGCCCTTGCTGGCGGCGCACACGAGCGCGCGCTTTCCGGCAATTCCCAAGTCCATGGCGCGCGGTTCGCCGCCTACGGGGCGCCTCATTTCCTCGCGTTGTCCTACGATTCTACGACTGTCAGCGCCGCACGCCGTAGCGCCTGCCATGCGTTCCGCCGCTCGTTTAATGTTCGTTCTCGCCGCGTTTGTCGTGCTCGGCCGCACTTACATCTTTAGAAACCGGCGTGAGAACGGGCTGTCTAGCCGGCGCACTACGACTGAGCGGCGCGCGAAAGGTCCGTCGTACCCAACCGCTCGCCGTGCACAGATCGCAACGGCCAACGACAGGCCGGCGCCGGATAGGCGCGCAGCGGGAACGAAGGCTGCCGTGTGAACAACGGCGGGCCGCTGCAGGGCATTCGCGTCATCGAACTTTCGACCGTCGTGATGGGCCCCTGGGCCGCGCACGTGATGGCCGACTTGGGCGCGGACGTCATCAAGATCGAAGCACCCGACGGCGACATCATGCGGCGCACGCCGCCCGAGCGCCACGCCGGTATGGGCGCCGTCTTTTTAACGATGAATCGCGGCAAGCGCAGTGTCGTGTTGGATTTGAAGACGCCGCATGGCCGCGACGCACTGCTCGCACTTTGCCGCACCGCGGACGTGTTTCTGCATAACGTACGCCGGGAGGCCATGCGGCGACTCGCATTGGACTATGGCGCGGTCGTCGCGGCGAATCCGCGCATCGTGTACGTCAGCCTCGTCGGCTATGCGCAAGACGGCCCCTACGCGCGCCGCGCCGCGTACGACGATCTCATTCAGGGTGCGTGCGGGCTCGCGTCGCTGTTTGAGCGCGCGGGCGGCGACGCGCCGCGTTACGTCCCGACCCTGACGGTCGACCGCACCGTCGGCATCAGCGCCGTGAACGCAGTGCTGGCGGCGCTGCTGTACCGGGAGCGCACGGGCGAGGGGCAAGCCGTCGACGTTCCCATGTACGAAACGATGGTGGAATTGATGTTAAGCGATCATCTCGGCGGCGCGAACTTCGTGCCGAAGAACGCCCCGATGGGCTATCAGCGCATCCTCACGCCGGATCGCCGGCCCTACCGAACGTCGGACGGCTGGGTCTGCGTGCTGCTGTACAACGAGGCGCACTGGGAGCGGTTCTTTGCAGTCGCCGGCGCCGCCGAACGATTCGCCGCCGACGAACGGCTATCGAACCGAGACGTGCGGCGGAATCACTACGATTATGCGTACGGAGTAATTGCGGAACTCGTCGCAGCGCGTTCGAGCCGTGAGTGGCTCGCGCTCTTGGAAGCGCACGACGTACCCGTCATGCCGCTGCACGATCTGGAGAGCCTGCTCGAAGATCCGCATCTCGTGGCGACCGGCTTCATCCGCGAGCGCGATCATCCGACCGAAGGCCGCATCCGGTCGACCGCGATTCCCACCAACTGGAGCCGGTCGAAGCCGGCGGAGCCCGGCGTGACGCCGGCGCTCGGCGAACACACGGAGGAGGTTCTCCGCGAGCTCGGCATCGGCTGAGCTGCGCACAGTCAGTCGGCGTGCTCGCCGGCGTGGCTCAAACGCGAATCCGTGAGATCCAAAGCGAGCTGCAAATCGCGCATGACGACGTTGTCGATTTCACGGCGCGCGCGCATGTCGAGCAGCGCTTCGCGCTCTGCTGCAAGCACCTCGCGTTCCGCCGCGACCAGCCGTTGCATCTCCTCGTCGACCACGCGGTCGTGCGCCGTCTGGTGAAGCCGGTGACGATGATCGTAGCGCTTGCGCAATGCCTGCGCTTCGTTGGGGCGCAGACGTCCGTCGCGTTCCAGGACGCCGATCCGCGCGACGGCGGCATCTGAAGTCGCCTTGAGCGCACGTTGTAACTCGTCGTCTTCTTCATCGGCTTCAGCGTCGACGTTGAAGCGGCGCACGAC
>JBHEMQ010000002.1:48071-62228 GCA_046262475.1 Candidatus Velthaea sp. | reverse complement strand
CAGCAGCCCGTCCCACCGTCCTTCCATCGCTCGACGCGGCTCAAGAGCGGGGGTATTCAAACCGTTTTCACGCTGTGCGGCGGCCGGATAAACCAAGCGATGTGCGCGTACCGGGAGGCGTACGATGACAAGCACGTCCGCGAACGGAAAGCCCCTCGCCAAGCCGCTCGAGGGCATCAAGATCCTCGACATGACGCACGTGCAGGCCGGACCGTCGTGCACGCAGATTCTCGCGTGGCTCGGCGCCGACGTCATCAAGGTGGAACTGCCTGGCCGCGGGGATATCACCCGCGGCCAGCTGCAGGACAAAAAAGGCGTCGACAGTCTGTACTTCACGATGCTGAACTGCAACAAGCGCAGCATCACCCTCAACACGAAGTCTGAAGACGGCAAGAAGATCTTCGTGAAACTCATTCAGCACTGCGACGTGCTCGTGGAAAACTTCGGTCCCGGCGTGCTCGACCGTCAGGGCTTCCCATGGGAGAAGATTCAAGAACTCAACCCCCGCATGATCTACGCGTCGATCAAAGGCTTCGGTCCCGGCGCGTACGTCGATTTCAAAGCGTACGAAACCGTCGCTCAGGCCATGGGCGGCGCAATGAGCACGACGGGCTGGGAGGACGGCCCGCCGACGAGCACCGGCGCTCAAATCGGCGACTCGGGCAGCGGCATTCACATGGTCGCCGCCATTCTCGCAGCGCTCTTGCAGCGCGGTCACACCGGGCGCGGCCAGCGCGTGCAGGTCGCGATGCAAGATGCGGTGCTCAACTTGATTCGCGTGAAGATGCGCGACCAGCAGCGGCTCGCGCACGGCCCGTTGACCGAATATCCGAACAAGGAGTTTCACGATTACGTGCCCCGTTCGGGCAACGCGTCCGGCGGAGGACAACCGGGTGCGGCCCTGCGCTGCAAGCCGGGCGGTGAGAACGACTACGTGTACGTGATCATTCAGCCGCCCGTCTGGGAGCCGCTCGCCAAGATGATCGAGCGCCCGGAGCTCGTAGAGGATCCCGCGTTCGCCACGCCCGCCGCGCGTCTGCCGCACCTCGACGAAGTCTTCGGTATCGTCGAGCAATGGACGCAACAATACACCAAATTCGAGGTCCTCGATAAACTCAACGAAATCGACGTGCCGTGCGGACCGATCCTGAGCACCAAAGACCTGCTCGAGGATCCGTCGCTCGCCGGTCGCATGATCGTCGACGTCGAGCATCCGAAGCGCGGAACGTTCAAGACGGTCGGATGTCCGCTGCAGCTCTCCGACAATCCGGTCGAGATCGCGAGTTCGCCGCTGCTCGGCGAACACACCGAAGAGATTCTCCAAGAAATCGGCTGGACAGGCAGCGGCGTCGCCGAACTGCAAGCCGCCGGCGCCGTATAGGGAAAGAGACGATATGTTACTAGAGCGCTCGACGCGCGATCAAACGGCCGTTCGCGGCGTGCTCGACCGCGTAAAGGCCGAAAACCGCTCGTCGCTGACGGCGCCCGAAGCAAAGCAAGTCGCCGATGCATACGGCATTCCCGTGCCGCAAGAAGCGCTCGCGACATCTGCCGATCAAGCCGCGCAGCTTGCCGAAGGCATGGGCTACCCGGTCGTCCTCAAGATCGTGTCGGCGGACATCCTCCACAAAACGGAAGCCGGCGGCGTGCTCGTCGGTATCGAGAACGCCCAAGCAGCGCGCGCCGGCTACGCGACGATCCTCAAGAACGCGAAGAACTATAAATCCGACGCCTCCATCACCGGCGTGCAGGTGCAGCAGATGCTGCCGACCGGCGCGCAGGAAGTGATCGTCGGCGCGGTCACCGATCCGAGTTTCGGCAAGCTCATCGCGTTCGGACTCGGCGGCGTCCTCGTCGAAGTGCTCAAAGACGTCACGTTCCGGCTCGCGCCTGCGACCCGCGAGGACGCCCTCTCGATGCTCGACGGGATCCAGGCCGCGGACATGCTCAAAGGCGTGCGCGGTTCGGAGCCCGTGAGCCGCGACGCTCTCGCGTCGATCATCGAAAACGTGTCGCAGCTCGTCACGGATTTCCCCGAAATCAGCGAGGTCGACCTCAATCCGGTGTTCGCGACGCCGAAGGGCGCGACCGCCGTGGACGTGCGCGTGCTCGTCGACTTCAATCCGCCGCCGCAGCGCTATCGTCCATCGCAAGACGACATCGTGCGCAGCATGAACCGCATCATGCGGCCGGATGCCGTAGCGGTGATCGGCGCGTCGAGCGAAGACGCCAAGATCGGCAACTCCGTGATGAAGAACCTCATCAACGGCGGCTACCAGGGCCAGATCTATCCGATCAATCCCAAGGCGGACGAGATCCTCGGTTACAAGGCGTACGCGTCGGTCAAGGACATCCCCGGCAACGTCGACGTCGCCATCTTCGCGATTCCCGCCAAGTTCGTTGCGGCCGCTCTCACCGAGGTCGGCGAAAAAAACATTCCGGGCGCGGTTCTCATTCCGTCCGGCTTTGCGGAAACCGGCAACGAAGAAGGCCAGCACGAGATCATCGCGATCGGCCGCAAGTACAACGTGCGCTTGATGGGCCCGAACATTTACGGCTTCTACTACACGCCCAAACACTTGTGCGCGACGTTCTGTACCGCGTACGACGTGCCGGGGAGCGTCGCCCTTTCGTCGCAGAGCGGCGGCGTCGGTATGGCGATCATCGGGTTTTCGCGGTCGGCGAAAATGGGCGTCTCGGCGATCGTCGGTTTGGGCAACAAGTCGGATTTGGACGAGGACGACCTGCTGACGTTCTTCGAGCAGGACGACGCCACGCAAGCGATCGCGATGCACATGGAAGATCTCAAGGACGGCCGTTCGTTTGCGGAAGTCGCGAAGCGCGTTTCGAAGAAGAAGCCGGTCATCGTGCTCAAGGCGGGACGCACCGAACTGGGTGCGCGCGCTGCGAGTTCGCATACCGGGGCGCTGGCGGGCAACGACAAAGTCTACGACGACGTCCTGCGGCAAAGCGGCGTCATTCGCGCGCGCGGTTTGAACGAGATGCTCGCGTTCGCGCGCGGCGTGCCGATTCTGCCGACGCCCAAGGGCGAGAACGTCGTCATCATCACCGGCGCCGGCGGCTCCGGCGTGCTGCTGTCGGACTCGTGCGTCGACGCGGGCCTCTCGCTGATGAAGTTCCCGCCCGATCTCGACGAGGCGTTCAAGAAGTTCATCCCGCCCTTCGGCGCCTCGGGCAATCCGGTCGACATTACGGGCGGCGAGCCGCCGAAAACGTATCAGAACACGATTCGGCTCGGCCTCGAAGACGATCGCATTCACGCGTTGATTCTCGGTTACTGGCACACGATCGTGACGCCGCCGATGGTCTTCGCGAAGGTGATGGCAGAGGTCGTCGAGGAGTACCGCGGGCGAGGGATCGAGAAGCCGGTCGTTGCCTCGCTGGCCGGCGACGTCCAAGTCGAAGAAGCGAGCGAATACCTCTTCGATCACAAGATTCCGGCGTATCCGTACAACACCGAAACGATGGTCGCAATCCTCGGCGCGAAGTACCGCTGGGCGCGCGTCAGCGGGTTGCTCTAGTCCGTGGAGCAGGCCGCCCGGCAGGAAAGTTTATTTTTGCATAGGCACATGTACAAGCACGCTTGCTCGGCGTAATTTCGTGACGAAAATCCGTTTTCATCACCGCCGGGAGATCGCGACGACCTCGCGGTCGAGATCAATGGGGGCTTACTACTAATGACTGCACTGCGCAACCCATGGGTCCAACTCGTTGCCGGCGTTGTCTGCATGGCGATGATCGCCAATTTGCAGTACGGCTGGACCGTCTTCGTGGACCCGATGAACGCGAAACAAGGCTGGTCGCGCGCGGCGATCCAGGTTTCGTTCACCATCTTCGTTCTCGTCGAGACGTGGCTCGTACCGTTCGAGGCCGCGCTCGTCGACAAATACGGGCCGCGCATCATGGTCGCCACGGGCGGCATTTTTGCGGGTTTGGCGTGGGTCATCGACGCGAACGCGAACAGCCTGCTGATGCTGTACGTGGGCGGCGTGCTGGCCGGCATCGGAGCGGGTATCGTGTACGGCACGTGCATCGGCAACGCATTGAAATGGTTTGCCGGGCGCCGCGGTCTCGCTGCAGGGCTGACGTCCGCCGGCTTTGGAGCAGGCGCCGCCGTGACGGTGATCCCGCTGACCATCATGATCAAGCAAAGCGGATACCAGCACACCTTCCTGGTCTTCGGAATCGTCCAAGGCTTGGTCATTCTCGTCGCATCGATGGCGTTGATAAAGCCGCCGAAGTCGCTTCCGGCGGCGGCGGTCGCATCGAAGGTCCTGCAAGGGAAACGCGATTATGTCCCGAGCGAGACGCTTCGTTCCCCCGTCTTCTGGGTGATGTATGTGATGTTCGTGCTGGTAGCATCCGGCGGCCTGACCGCGGTTGCCCAGCTGGGACCGATTGCGTCGGACCGCTACATCAACAACATTCCGGTGACGATCTTTTGGATCACGGCGCCCGCGCTCACGTATGCGCTGTCGCTCAATAACATCATGAACGGGATCACGCGTCCGCTGCTCGGATTCATCTCCGACCGCATCGGGCGCGAACAGACCATGTTTTACGCGTTCATGCTCGAGGGCATCGGCATTTTCGCGCTGATGCAGTTCGGCTTCACGCCGGTCGCGTTCGTGCTTCTCTCCGGCCTCGTGTTCTTTGCGTGGGGCGAGATCTACAGCATATTCCCGGCCACCACGCGCGACCACTTCGGACAAACGTACGCGACGACCAATTACGGCATGCTCTACACCGCCAAGGGCACGGCATCACTGCTCGTCCCGCTCGCAAGCGTCATCACCGCGGCGACCGGCAGCTGGTCGATGGTGTTGCTCATCGCAGCCGTCTTCAACATCATCGCCGCCATCATGGCGCTCCTCGTGCTCCGTCCGCTGCGTCAGCGCGAGATCCGCGCCGACGAGCGTCTTACCTCCATGTCGCCTACCGCCGCCACCGCTACCTAGAGAAAAGGATCACTTCCATGCGCAACATCTCATCTCGTCTCGCCGCTCTGCTCGCCGTAGCGGTTCTCGCCGGCTCCGCCGGTACGAGCGCCCGCGCCGAGAGCGGCGAAATCGTCGCACTCGTCGCATCGAACGCTCAAGGCGCCTTCACCGACCTGATCAAGCAGTTCGAGGTCAAACACAAGGGCGTGAACGTCAAGGCGCAGTACCTCGGCGGCGCAAAAATCGGCGCCATGATCGACCAGCAAAAAGACGCCGACGTGATTCTCGTCGGCGACACGATATTGGCCAAGGAGCTAAGCCTCGTCGATGCGCCCACGCCGATCCTCAAGAACAAGGAAATGATCCTGGTTCCCAAGGGCAATCCCGCGCACATCACGTCGCTGAAAGATCTGGCAAAGCCCGGCGTGAAGCTGGCGATGGGAACGCCGACGTCGGCCGTCGGCAAGCTCGCCAGCACGGTGGTGCAGAACGCGGCCGCGGATTACGGCTTCGACTTCGTGCAGAACCTGCGCAAGAACGTCGTCGTGCAGGAAGAGAAGGGCAGCGATGTCGTCGCCGCCATCGGCGAGAAGGCCAACGCGGGCATCACGTTCGCTTCAGACGTCAACCCGGCGAAATTCGACGCGGTCCAGATCGACGACAAGTACAACGTCGTCTCGACCTACGTGATGACCGTTCCGAAAAACTCGAAGAACGCCGCACTCGGCCGCGACTTCGTCGCAATGGTCGCCGGCCCGCAAGGCCAAGCGACGCTCCGCAAATTCCACTACATGGCCCCGAAGTAACAACGGTTACACCCACAAAAAAGCGGCGCGCCACGCGGCGCGCCGCTTTTTTGTTAGCGGCAAGGCGGGGAAGCGTTGCTACAAATCCGCGTCGTTGCGGGCTACGTGCGCTGCCAAATTGAGCGCGTGATCGCGCACGAGACGTTCCGCGTTGTCCGCATCGCGCGCTTCTATCGCGTCGATGATCTGCAGATGGTCGACGATGGACCGTTCGAACCGCCGGTTCTCGCCGATCGTGCGGTGCCGGATCGCCCGGACGTGGATGAGCATGCTTTCCGCCGTGCGGATCAGCGTATCGCATGCCGACAGCTCGATGATGCGTTTGTGAAAACGGAGGTTCTGCTCCGAGTACTCATCCATGTGCGCGGCCACACGCGTCCCGTCGAAGGTGGAAAAGATCGCGCGCAAGGATGCGATATCGCCGTCACTCGCTCGCTGGGTCAAAAGGCGCGCCGCCATGCTTTCGAGCGCCGCCCATACCGTGATGATTTCAAGCAGTTCGCGCTTGCTTTTCTTGACGATGAAGTAACCGCGCCGCGGGACGCTCGCGATCAATCCGTCGTGTTCCAGCCGCGCCAACGCCTCGCGAATCGGCGTCCGGCTGACGCCGAGCTGCTCCGCGAGGGCCCGTTCGTCGAGCCGCAATTCGTCCTCGCCTGCCTCGTAGATGTTGATGTCGACGATGGCGGCGCGGAGCGCGTCGTACGCGCGCGGCCCGAAGCGGGCGTCGGCATTAAGCCGCGGGAGCTCGAGAGCTTCCATGCTCCGAGTATAGCATGAATCGTTGTTCACCGTTGTGTGCAATCAATCACCTACGATTTTTATCAAATCCTCATTTGGGCGGCGTACCGCGCCAACGGCGCGACGACGTCACTGACCAACGCCAATTTTTCTCTGAGCCGCAGCACGTGCGCAACGTTCACGTTGACTCCCGCGAGCGCCGCCGATGCCACGGCGGCAACGCCACGGCGACCGCGACTCCAAAGAGCCGCTAACGCACGGTTCCCTCTTGCGCTCTGCATTGTTCGAGACACGCCCCTCGGCCGAGAGCGTTGCGGACTCCTTCGGCGGAGGCGCTTAAGGCGGGTTCGCGGGTGCGTCGAACGCGAGCGCGGTCATCATACGCACGCCGGTCGCCAAGGCCCGCTCGTCGATGTTGAAGCGTGCGTGGTGGTGCGGCCAGGCGCTATCGGGGCCGCCGTTCGCACCGAGCGTGTAAAAACACGCGGGCACCTTTTCCGCGAAGAACGAGAAATCTTCGGCACCCATCAATTGCGGTACGTCGGCGACGCGGTCATCACCGAAGGTGCGCTGAGCGAGATCCTTCGCATACGCGGTCTGCTCCGCGTCGTTCGAGGTAACCGGGTAGCGCCACAGATACGCGAACTCGTACGTCGCGCCGCCGGTGTCGCAAATCCCCTTGAGGACGCGTTCGATGCGTTCGGCCATCTTCGCGCGCACGTGCGCGTTGAACGCACGCACCGTGCCGAGCAGCGCGACGCGGCTCGGGATTACGTTGTGCGTGGTGCCGCCATGGATCGCGCCGATGGTTACGACCGCCGGCTCGATCGGATCGATCTGACGTGAAACGACGTGCTGCACGGCGGTGATGAATTGGCCGGCGAGATAAATCGGATCGATCGACAAATGCGGGGCGGCACCGTGCCCGCCCTTGCCCTCGATCGTGATCTCGATCGAGTCGCTCGATGCATACATCGGCCCGGCGCGAAAACCGAGTTGACCAACGGGATGCGCAGAAGCCAAATGCAAGCCGTACGCGCGCTCGATGCCGAAGCGCTCGAGGACGCCCTCGCGCACCATCTCGCGGCCGCCGCCGCGGCCTTCTTCGGCCGGTTGGAACACGAGGCACACGGTACCCGCGAGTTCCGCGCGCCTCGACGCGATCAGCTCCGCGGCGCCGAGCAGAATGGCAACGTGGCCGTCGTGGCCGCACGCATGCATCGTCTGCGCGGTCGTCGACTTGTACGCAACGGTGTTTTCTTCGTCGATCGGCAAGCCGTCCATATCCGCGCGCAGCATGATGGTTTTACCGGGGCGCGTGCCTTTCAAGACGCCGACGACGCCGGTCGTCGCGATCCGGGTATGCACCTCGAAGCCGAGACGCGCGAGACGCTCGGCGACGATGCCGGCGGTGCGTTGCTCCTCGAAGCCGAGCTCCGGATGCCGGTGAAAGTCACGCCGCAGCGCGATGACGTCATCGATCAGCGCCGCCGGCAGGC
Source organism: Candidatus Velthaea sp. (assembly GCA_046262475.1). Classification (GTDB taxonomy): domain Bacteria; phylum Vulcanimicrobiota; class Vulcanimicrobiia; order Vulcanimicrobiales; family Vulcanimicrobiaceae; genus JBHEMQ01. The sequence goes on along the minus strand of JBHEMQ010000002.1, from coordinate 54,221 downwards.
CGGCCGTTGCGCTCATGGCTTAAACGGCGGCCGGAACCGCCGGGCGCGGCGCGGAGCCGCGCGTGGCAACTTCCGCGATAAGCTCCGCGATGCGTCGGGAACTGCCGCGCGGTGCAATCGACGTCTGCCGCGCGCGCATGGCGCTCAGACGTTCCTGATTGTGGACGATGCGGCTGACCGACTGCACGACTTCGGCCGCCGTCAACGCAACGACGCCGATTCCGTTCGTTCGCACGTAGTCGAGATTGCCGCGTTCTTGGCCCGGCACGAAGTCATACACAACGACCGGCACTTCCGAGATCGAGGCTTCGGCGATGGTGCCCGGGCCGGCTTTGGTCACGAGAAGGTCCGCCGCTTTCATAAGCGCCGGTACGTCGTTGCGGAATCCGAGGACCGTCATCGGGGTGGACAACTGCGGCGAGAGTTCTTCGAGTTTGGCTTTGAGTGCGGCGTTCCGCCCGGTAACGACGACGAGGTGGAAAGGAAGTCGCGATTTCGCGAGTGCGAGCGTTGTGGGAAGCAGTTTGCCGCCGCCTTCGCCGCCCGCCATCAGGAGCGCAATCGGCTTCTCGGGGGGTAGTCCAAGCGTTTTGCGGATCTCGGCCTTTGATTCCGACACGTCCTCGAACTTCGGGTGTACCGGGTGGCCGAGCAGCCGCAAGCGCTCCGGCGGTACGCCGCGCTCGATGGCACGCTGATACACTTCGCGCGCCGGTACGACGGTCATGTCCGCTTCGGGCAGCAGCCAGCCCTCGTGAACGCGGCCGAGGTCGGTAATGACGGTGATCAGCGGGACCTTGATGCCCGCATCGGCGCGGGCGCGCAGGGCGGCGTGGTTGAGGAGCGGATGCACCGACACGATAATGTCGGGCTTATAGACGAGGAATGAATCGCGCAAGCGCTCGCGGTAGAGCGGCTCGCAAAAGCGTACCATCGTGCGGTAGCGCCGGCGGCCGTTCGTCGCGTGGAAGAGCGCGCCGTAAATCGGCGGGGCGAAGCGAAGCGCCGCGCTGTAGGCCGGACCGAGCTGTGAAAGCGGAAACGTGCAATGCGTCGCGATGTCGTCGATGCGCCACTCGAACCGTACGTCGCCGTCGATCTCGTCGAGCGCGGCACCGATGGCTTGAGCGCCGCTGCGGTGCCCGCCGCCGGTGTCGGAGATGAGGAACAGGACGCGTTTGGTCATCCGGTCTCCACGATGGGAACCGCGGCTACCCCCGCTGGGTCGCGGTCTTGCGTTTGATCGGTCGGACAGCGCTCCGACGACGTGGGGCCCGGCGCGGCGTCACTGCCCGCAGGAAGACGATCGTCGAACGGGCGGGCGCGTCGTAGAAGCGAAAAATATCGCCGAACTCGATCTCGGGGTTTCGGTGATGTCCGTCGTGGTCCTCGGGCAGCACGATAGCGAGCGCCCGGCAGAGCGCGCGTACGCCGGCCGGCGTACGCCAACCGAGATCGGTCGTGTGACGCCACCACACGTGCACTTGTCCGAGCACGAGGCCCGCAACGGCGCCGGCTACCGAGAGGTGGAAGCAGGCGAGCGCGATGACAATGTAGGGCACCGCGCCGAGGAAGCCGTCCAGCAGCACGCCGGGGTCGCGCGAGATGACGGCGTGATCCCAGAAAGAACGCCGGCGGTCGTGGTGCGTGCGCAGGTGCAGCTTGCCCCAGACATGCTGCGGCACGTGATAGAAAAAGGTCGACGCAAAATCACCGGCGACGAGAACGATCAGCGTCGCGGTGATGAATGAGATGAACGGCGACCCCAACACGAACGTGTTCACGCTTATCCTTATGTCCGAAGAAGGCTAACGGCGGATTGTTGTCGAGCGGTCGAAACCCTCTTGGAGCGAGCATCCTGGCCGTCTCGTTCCTTTTCAACCCCGCCGATGTGCGGATCGACGCACTTCGCGACGCCGCTCTGTCCTGGCATATACCCCCACCCCCCGGAAGTATTCGAGGAATGCGGCTATTGGCCGACGCCCCGCGCGGCGGGGGCGCCGCGGTCAGCGCCGTGCGCTCGATCGTACGCGCGAATCACCGCATGCCGGCATTTGATGCGCTGCAACTTGCATGCATAACGCATGCCGCTGCCGCGCGCGAAGGAATCGACGCCAATTTCATCACGGCGACGCTGCTGCAAGAGTCGGCGTTCGACCCTAACGCGATATCGAGCGCGGGCGCGGTGGGTATCGCGCAGTTCACGTTCGGCACCGCGCGCTTTTACGGCATCGATCCGTTCTCGCCGCGCGGCGCGATCGAAGGCGCGACGCACGTTCTCGCGACGTACCTCACGCGCTACGCGCACGCGCGCGACGACCCCTACGCGCTCGCGCTGGCGGCATACAACGCCGGGCCGGGGGCCGTGAGCGCGTACGGCGGCGTGCCGCCGTATCCGGAAACGCGGGCGTACATCGCGGACGTGCGCGAACGCTGGTCGCGCCTGCTCGCGGAACGCTAGGAGTCTGTCGGCCTTGGCCCGTTTTGCGGATCCGGTGCCAACGGAAACGCGCCTACGTCAGAGCGAGTCCCAGGTCAGCGCGCGCTTCAACGCCGCCCGTGCCGCTTTGCGGTCGAAATGGGTCGCCCAATCGAGCGGCGTGCCGTTCCATATCGTATCCCGGATGTCGAGTCGCGCGCCGCGTGCGAGCAAGAACTCAATCGTGGAAACATCGTCGTCTTGGGCCGCTTGATGCAGCGCCGTCATGTGCGCGTGCACCGGCATGAACGCGTTGACGTCGGCGCCGGCCTCGAGTGCGAGCCGTGCCGCCTCGCGGTGCCGGTTGATCATGGCGAGACCGAAGGCAATTTGGACGTCTGAGCGATCCGCGACCGCCAGGAGCTGCGCGAGCCGAGGATCATCCAGCGCAGCGGCGAGCGGTGCGCTCAGCGGGTATCCGCGGCCGAGAAGCGCGCGCAGCGCCGCGAGTTCGCGATACGCGGCGGTCGCGTGCACGCTCTCCCGCGTGGCGGTCGCGCCCGCGTCCAGGAGTAGCCGCATGAGCGGAGCTTGCAGCCCCGCCTCGCGGGCTGCGGCGCGCGTCGTCACCAGTTCGAGTGTGTAATCGAGATCCTCGCGTTCGACGCCGCGGTCGAGCATCACGCGCGCGACGTCCACGATGTTCGGCGGCATCGATTTCATCAGGATCGGATTATTGGCGACGAACCACACGAGCTTCGGATCGCGAAAGTAATCGAAACGTCGCGCTTCGCGGTACGCCCCCGGTCCGACGATGCGTTCGTGCAGCAGCCGCGGCTCAGCATCGAGCAGCCGTGGAGCCTCGCGGCGTCGCCCGCGTGAACGGCATCCACGGCCGCACGAAACGACGGGTCGCCGACGAAGCGACGGTCGAGAAGCCGGACGATCGCGGCTCGCTCGCGGGGCCGTGCTCGCCGCGCGACGTCGAGCGGCGTACGGTCCGCGCTATCGGTTTGCCACTCGATCGCTCCGCCGGCAAGGAGCGCTTCGACCAGCGCCGCGGGACGGCGCGCCGCCGCGTGAAGCGGCGTTTCGCGCCCGTCGCCGACGCGCGGGTTCGCGGCCGTCGCCAGCAACCTGCGGCAAACCACGCTGCAGCCCTTCCGGGGTATGGGACTCGTTGAGGTCGGGGTGGGTGCGATGGTACTAATTGATTACGAAGCCGCCGTATCCCGATGCGGCCACCAGGCCGGTGATCCGTTTGACCTCGGTATCGACGCGAAAAATCTCCTCAAGCACGATCACGGCCGGCCCCGCTCGCCGCCGTCCGGCCGTGCCGGCTAGCACTGCATCGCGCTACCGTCCACGTCCGGGGAAACCGATTGAGACTTCACGCTTCCTCCTGCAAACTTCGCGCGCCGAACACGGTTAGGCGTCGCACATGAACCGGCCGTTGCTGACCGAGACTCCGGGGCGTTTCTCGCTTCAGCGCGATCCGCATCCTGTACGCGTCGCGAGCTTCGCCGAAGATGTGAAAGCAGGACTCGGCGCGCGGCCGTATGCGCTTTCGCCGAAATACTTTTACGACGATCTCGGCTCGTCGCTCTTCGAGGCGATCACCCGGCTGCCGGAATACTACCTGACGCGCGTGGAGCACGACTTGCTCGCGACCTACGGCCGTGAAATGGTGGCGGCCTTCGATGCGCCGCTGGAACTGGTCGAACTCGGCTCAGGCAGCGCTTTCAAGACGCGTCTCATCATCGAGGCGATCCTGGAGCGGCAAAACGCACTGACGTTTCATCCGATCGACATCTCTGCCGAAGCGCTGACGGATTCGTCGCCGCCCCTCCTCGCCGCGCATCCCGGCCTGACGATCCGCGCGCACGCGAGCGATTACTTCACGTTGTTGCGCGAGCACCGTCTCGGCACGCGCGGCCGCGTGCTCGCGTTGTACCTCGGGTCCAACATCGGGAACTTCGAGCCTGCTGAGGCGCGCGCGCTCCTGCAATTGCTCGCAGGGGCGCTGCAGCCCGGCGATGGTCTCGCGATCGGGTACGACGTGAAGAAAGATCCCGCGATTCTGGAAGCCGCGTACGACGATCCGACCGGCGTCACCGCCGCATTCAACAAAAATCTGCTCGGCCGGATGAATCGCGAGCTCGCGGCCGGCTTTGATCTCGATGCGTTCGCGTTCCGTGCGACGTACGACGGAGCGCGGGGCGCCGTGGATTCGTTTCTCGTCAGCGAACGCCGGCAGGTCGTGCGCGTCGGCGCCATCGATTTGGACGTGCCGTTTTCCGTGGGTGACACGATTCATACCGAGTCGTCGTATAAATTCACCCGCGAGGAAATTGTGGCGCTCGCGCAGTGCTCCGGATACCGCGAGTTGCGCACCTTCAGCGACGCCGGCGGCCGCTACGCGCTCAGTTTGCTGACCGTTCGCTGAAACGCCCCAAGTCAGCGGCGCACGAGCCGTTCGGCGCGCGCAAGCAGTGCGTCCGCCGCGATCGCGAGGGCGGCGGACGCGATGCTGCCCGCAACGATCTTCTGCGCGTCGTCCTGGTGGATACCGTCGAAAAGCAAATCGCCGAGCCCGCCCGCATGGATGAACGACGCGACGGTCGCCACGGCGATTAGCGAAACCGTGGCGATGCGCACGCCGCCGACCATAACGGGCAGCGCCTGCGGAAATTCGATGCGCACGAGGAGTTGCAGCGGCGTAAAGCCGAGTCCGGTCGCCGCGTCCAATTGCGCCGGGTCGACACCGCGGAGCCCCGCCGCCACGTTGCGCACGAGGATCATCTGCGCGTATGCGACCAGCGCCACGATGGCGGTCCAGGTTCCCAAACCCATGAGCCGCACGAGGAACGCCAGCAGCGCCAGGCTCGGAATCGTGTAGATGACGCCGAGCACCGCCAGCGTCACGCCGCCTGCGCGCGGACTGCGGGCGGCGAGTACGCCGAGCGGCAGTGCGATCGCGAGCGCGATCGCGAGCGATGCGAACGTGAGCACGAGGTGCTCGCCAAAACGCGCCGCGACGACGGCCGGATGCTGCACGAGGTAGGTCACGCCGGTTCCCGGCGCAGCAGCGGCCGTGCCTCTGCGAAGCGCCGGCTTTCCGCATCGATGCCGACGAGGGATCGCACGACGTCATCGGCCGGACGTTGGAGGATATGCAGCGGAACGTCGTTCTGCACGATCGTTCCGGCATTCATCACGACGATGCGGTCGGCGATGCGCAGCGCTTCGTCGACATCGTGCGTCACGAACACGATGGTGGTTCCGAGCCGGCGGTGGATCGCGCGAATCTCGTCCTGCAGCGACGCGCGGACGATGGCGTCGACGGCGCCGAAGGGCTCGTCCATCAGCAACAGGCGCGGCTTCGCCGCGAGCGCGCGCGCGACGCCCGCGCGCTGCTGCTCGCCGCCGGAGAGTTCGCGCGGCAGCCGGCCGCGATAGCGCGCGGGGTCCAAGCGGACGAGCGCCAGCAGTTCGTCGACGCGCTCCTCGATTTCCGCGGCGCTCCAGCCGAGCAGTTGCGGGACGACACCGACGTTCGCGGCGATGGTGAGATGCGGAAACAGGCCGACGGCTTGGATCACGTACCCGATGCCCCTCCGCAACGCGACGGCATCGACCGCGCGCTGCACGAGGGCGCTGCGGGCGAGGCGTACAATGTCGGCGGGGAGCATGAGGGGCTCGGCCACGGCCGGACGAACCTCGATGTACTG
>JBHEMQ010000002.1:25662-48061 GCA_046262475.1 Candidatus Velthaea sp. | reverse complement strand
CTTTTGCCGCACCCGGAGGGCCCGAGAAACACCGTGAACTCACCCGGCGCGACGTCAAGGGAGACGTCGTGCACGGCGGACGCCGCCGCGCCCGCATACGTGACGCCGACGCCGCGCAATGCGAGCGCCGCGCCGCCGTCAGCCGAGGCCATGCGCGTGCAGAAAGTCCTTCGCAACGTCGGCGACCTCGCGCTTCTGTGGTCCGTCGACTTGATTGTTGAGCCCGCGCATCGTCGCGTCCGTCAGCAGCGGTGCGATCTTATCGAGCTGCTCGGCGATTGCGGGGTGCGCGGCGAGCGTTTCGCGCCGCACCACCGGCGCCACTTGATAGGCCGGCCAAAAATGTTTGTCGTCCGCGAACACGACCAGACGATCGGCGTCGATCGCACCGTCGGTTCCGAACGCGACGACCACATCCACGTCGCCGTTGAGGAGCGCCTTGTACTTCAAGCCGATATCGATCAAGCGCGTTTGCTTGAAAAGGAAACCGCCGTACGCTTTTTGCAGGCCGGGCAATCCGTCGGGACGCTTCACGAACTCCGGAACGGCGCCGAGACGCAGCTGCGGCGCCATACGCGCGACGTCGCTGAGCGTGCGCAGCCCATACTTCGCCGCGAGCGGCTGTGTCGTCGCGAGCGCCTGCGTGTCGTTCATCGGCGCCGGACGCAGCCACTCGAGACCGTAGCGCTCCGCGTAGGCGCGTTTTACGGCCGAATAGATCTGCGCCGCGTTGCCGACCGGCGGCTGCTTCAGCTGCACGAGCAGCGCGGTGCCGGTGTACTCCGGATACAGGTCGATCTCGCCGCGCTGCAGCGCAGCCATGGCGATGTCGGTGCCGCCGAGATTGAGCTTGCGCGTCACCGCGAAGCCGCCGTGCTCGAGTGTCTGCGCGTAGATTTCGCCCAGCAGCAGTTCTTCCGTGAAATTCTTCGAGCCGACGGCGATGCGGTTTGCGTCGCGTGCACCGCAGGCCGCCAGCACCGCGCCGCCGGCGCAGAGCGCGAGCGCCCGAGCGCGCGAAAGCAAGGCCGGTCCGATGGTGCTCATGCGGTCCGCGCCCGCCGCGCGAGCATTCCGAGACCGGCGTCAACGGCGAGCGCGAGCGCCGCGACAGCCGCCGCACCGCCGAGCAACTCGCGCGCGTCGTTCGTGGCCAGGCCGTCCACGATGTAGTCCCCCAGCCCGCCGCCGCCGATGAACGAGGCGAGGGTCGCGCTCGCAATCACCTCCACGGCCGCCGTTCGCACGCCCGTCAAGACAACGGAAAAAGCCAGCGGCCACTCGATCTGCCGCCGGATTTGCGCGGCGGTCATTCCCATGCCGCGTGCGGCGTCAACGAGCGGCGCCGGAACCGACCGGAGGCCGGCGTCCGTGTTGATCGCGACGGGCGGGATGGCGAGCACGACGAGCGCGAGGAGCGCGGGCCGGAAGCCGAGGCCCAGGTACGGCAGCGCGAGCGTCAGCACGGCGAGGCTGGGTACCACGCGAAGCGCGCCGATGCCGGCCTGCGCGGCGGCCCGCGCGCGCGGGCGGCGGACGAGCGCCGCCGCCGACGGAATGGCGAGCGCAAGCGCGATCGCGAGCGCCGAGCCGGCCAGCGCGACGTGCGCACCGAGGTGAGCCATGAACTCCCCGTTCACCCGGCGAACTGTTCCATTCTATGATCTCGGGTTCGGAGGTCGAGCTCCAGCTCCGCCCGCTCCGCGGCGCACCGTCTCCCGGTCTCGACGATCCCTCGCTGTACATCAGCCGCGAGCTGACGTGGCTGGAATTTAACGACCGCGTGCTCGAAGAGGGCCTGGACGAGCGCAACCCCTTGCTCGAGCGGCTGAAGTTCATCGCGATCTACGGCACCAACCTCGACGAATATTTTATGATTCGCGTCGCCGGTCTGAAGCAGCAGGTCGAAGCGGAAATCCACAAGCGCTCGGACGACGGGATGCTGCCCGAAGAGCAGCTTGCCGCGGTTTCCGAACGGCTGCGGCGCTCGCTCGAGCGGCAGATGCGCTCTTTGGAACATCAGCTTTTGCCGTGCCTCGAGCGGCACGGCATCCGCATCCTCGGCTACGACCGGCTCGACAGTGCGGCGCGCGCCGTGATGCGGCGGTACTTCGACGAACGCGTCTTCCCGGTGCTGACCCCGCTGGCCATCGACAACGGGCACCCGTTCCCGTACATCTCCAATCTCTCCATTTCGCTCGTCGTCGAGTTGCAGGAGGCCCGCACCGGTGCGGAACTCGAGACGTATCTCGCGCGCGTAAAAGTGCCGGCGACGCTGCCGCGCTTCATCGCCGTCGATGCGGCGCCGCCCGGACAACGCTGGTTCGTCCTGCTCGAAGATCTGATCGCGCACAATCTGAGCGCGCTCTTTCCCGGCATGCGCGTGAAGTCGTCGCATCTCTTCCGGGTCACGCGCGACGCGGACCTCGATCTGCAGGAAGACGAGGCGGACGACCTCTTGCGCGCCATCGAATCGGAGCTGCGGAAGCGGCGGTTCGGCGAACCGGTGCGGCTCGAAATCGAATCCGGCATGCCGCCCTATCTGCGCGAGCGCTTGTTGCACGAACTGTCGCTCGGCGACGTCGACTGTTATGAGATCGGCGGCATGATGGCGACGTCCGACCTGTGGTCGCTCGTCAATATCGACGAGCCCGGACTGCACGATCCGCCGTTCACGCCGTCGATTCCGAAGCAGCTGCTGGGCGTCACGGACATCTTCGCAGCCATTCGCGAAGGTGACGTGCTGCTGCACCATCCGTACGAGTCGTTCGATCCGGTCGTCCAATTCGTGCGCCAAGCGGCGGCCGATCCGGACGTGCTCGCGATCAAACAGACGCTGTACCGCACGAGCGGCAACTCGCCGGTGGTCGGCGCGCTCATCGACGCGGCCGAGAACGGCAAGCAAGTCGCGGCGCTGATCGAACTCAAGGCGCGCTTCGACGAAGAGAACAACATCCACTGGGCGCGCAATTTGGAGCGCGTCGGCGCGCACGTCGTATATGGCCTGCCGGGATTGAAGACGCACGCCAAAGTCACGCTCGTCGTGCGCAACGAACCGGAGGGCATCCGGCGCTACATGCACTTCGGTACCGGTAATTACAACGACAAGACCGCGAAGATCTACACGGATTTCAGCCTGTTCACCAGCCGCGCGGAACTCGGTTCCGACGTGACGCAGCTCTTCAACGCGCTCACCGGGTTTTCGAAAGCCGACAGTTACCAGGAACTGATGGTGGCGCCGATCGGCCTGCGCAGCGGTTTGATCGAGCTCATCGACCGCGAGACCGAGCATGCGAAGGCGGGCCGCCCGTCCGGCATCGTCGCCAAATTGAATGCGATCACCGATGCGGGCATCGTACAGGCCCTCTATCGCGCCTCGCGGGCCGGCGTCTCGATCGATCTCATCGTGCGCGGCATGTGCGTGCTGCGGCCGGGCATCCCGGGCGTGAGCGAAACGATTCGCGTGCGCAGCATCGTGGGCCGGTTCCTCGAGCATTCGCGCATTTTCGTGTTCGCGAACGGCAGCGAGCGCGAAGTGTACCTGGCGAGCGCCGACTGGATGGGCCGCAATTTGGACCGGCGCGTGGAGATCGTGTTTCCGGTGCTGGACCCGCACATCGGGGACGTCATCTGCAACGACATCCTCGACGTGATGCTCACCGACAACGTCAAGACGCGCGAGCTCCGCTCGGACGGAACCTACGAACGGCGCGGCGTGATGCCGGGTGAAAAGCGCGTCGACGCGCAGTCCATTCTGCTCAAACGGTACCTGACGGTCTAGGCGGCGCATCGGCCGCGGCGACGATGCGCTGCCAGTGCTCCGCGCTTACCGGCTGCACGGAGAGGCGCTGGCCGCGGCGCAGGAGCGGCATGCCGTCCAGTTCGCGCATCGCGCGCAGTTCCGCGAGCGAAACGAAGCGCGGCAGGACGCTGACGAAGGCGACGTCGACACACCACCATTTCGGGCGCTCCGCGCGCGAAGTCGCGTCATAGTACTCGCTCTGCGGGTCGAACTGCGACGAGTCCGGATGCGCGGCGGCGGTGACTTCGCAGATTCCGGCGATGCCCGGCACCTTCGTGCTCGAATGATAGAAGAAGCCGCGGTCGCCGGCGTTCATCGCTCTCATATGGTTGCGTGCACGAAAGTTGCGCACACCCGACCACTCGGTTCCGCCTTCGCGCTCGAGCCGATCGATGCCGTACGTGTCCGGTTCGCTCTTGAAAAGCCAATACTGCATCGGCGGGCGGTTTCCGGAAGAAGATTTCGTCTTCCCCGGCAGGCAAACACCTAACCACACCTTAATGTTCTTCGCGTATCCCACGTTCGGCGTCACGCATTCGCGTTGCGCCGGCTCCGGTCGCCTTGCGGCGCCGGCTCTTTCCTTTGTGCAGGAGGACACGTGCTCACATTCACACGCGTCCTGGGCCTCATTACCGCGCTCGCGCTCATCGGTGGACCCCTTCTGACGGCACCGGCTTTTGCGCAGAACGCTCAGGCTCAGACTTCCGCGACGGTAAACGGCGTTGCGACGGATTCGTCCGGCGCACCGATCGCCGGCGTCACCGTTACGTTGCGCGGCGCGCAAACGTACACGACCACCACGCAGGCCAACGGTACCTATACCATCGCCAACGTGCAGCCCGGTCTGTACACGCTGGCGGCGTCAAAGGGCGGCTTCGCGCCGGCCGGCGAGCAAGATTATCCCATCGCGGCCGGTACCACCACGACGCTCAACGTGCGGCTGCAGTCCGCCACGCTGACCTCAATCGTGCGCGAGATCGGCCGCGTTTCCACCAACGTGGCCCGCAGCCAATTCAATCCCAGCCCGGCTTCGGTCAACGTGGTCTCGCAGCAGTCGTTCATCGATCAAGGCGCGATTCAAGTGCAGCGCGTCCTCGATCAGACGCCGGGCATCGTGATCGATCACCCCGGCACCAGCTCGACCAACGCTGCGCCGGGCGCCATCACGTTTCCCAGCATTCGCGGCGGCCTCGGTTTCGAGACCGCGTCGCTGATCGACGGTCATCCGCTGGCGGTCGGCAATTTCGGCGATTATGTGACGACGTTCCTCAATACGTTCGTGCTGCAGGACGTCGAGTTGATCAAGGGACCCGGCGCCGCCGCACCCGAGATCAACTACGCCATCGGCGGAACGGTGAATTTCCGGACGCTCGATCCGCTGCGCCGGCCCGGCGGTTCGTTCTCGCTCGGCACCGACAGCTTCGGCGGCGTGAAGTCGAACTATATGTACAGCGGCACCACCACGAACGGACGGTTCGGGTGGGTGCTCGACTACGCGATCGACGGGTCGCCCGGCCCGCTGAAAGATGCACCCGGCTTCGTCAATTTGCCGACGAGCTTCCGCATCAACTGCCCGGTCGGCGCGAACGTTGCGACATGTCAGCAGCAAAACGGCTTCTCGAGCAACCCGGTCTCGAATGCGCAGACGAACGGCATTCAGAACAATCCGAACTTCGGCACGTCGAACTTGCTGGCGTCGGGAATTTCCATCAACCAGAACTACAACTCGAAGACCGAACTCGCGAAGTTCCGGTACAAGTTCTCCAACGCGACAGTGGCGACGGTGAGCTACCTGGGCTCGCAAACGTACACCGACCAAAACGGCAACCACGTCTACGGCTTCAACACGCAGTTCACGCCGTCTGCGGGCTACACCGGCAACCTCGCGCCGGGCTCGGCGTTCACGTACCAAAACGTCTTCTTCCCGAACAACGAGTGGGAGATAAACAACGAACCGATCTTCCAAGCCGAAGTGCGTTCGTCGATTAAAAACGACACCGTTCTCGCGCGCTACTATACTGCCTCGATCAACCGCCTTCAATACAACTCGCTGGCGGCGAACAACCAGACCGACTACGAGACGCTCGGACTGTACGGCACGCTCTCGCTGTGCCCGGCAACTTCGCCGATTCTCGTATCTTCCGGCAAGTGCGCCGCGACGACGGCAGCCGGTGCGCCGACTGTTGCTCCGGTCAGCACGGCTTTCAACGGTCAGCAGGTCCCCGTTGCATCCCCCGGCAGCAGCGCCTTCTTCCGTTCCGCGGAAGAAGACAAGCTGCACGGCGGGTCGTTCGAATACGACCATTACATCGGCGACACCGGCAACTCGCTGACGCTCGCTATCGACCGCACCGGCGCGAATACCTTCGCCTACGACTATAGCGGCAGCGGTAACGCGCCGTCGGTCGCGGCGGGTTCGCGCCAGGCGTTCACCACGGTTCTTCTGCGCGGCATCTTCAACGTGACGCCGAAGCTGCAGGCGACGCTGTCCAACTATATCGACAACTATTATCAGCGCTACACCGCGAATTCCGGCGTGTCGTTCAACGAGGTTTCGTACGGCCGCTACGACGGGCGTCTCGGTCTCGCGTACCGGCAAAACATCGACACGTCGTACCGCTTCGCGGTCGGCTCGGCGATCGCGCCGCCGTTCTTAAACCTGCTCGACCGCACGCAGACCTCGCCGACGCTAACGCAAGGCAACGCCTTCGCGACCCAAACGCTGGCGAGCGGGAACCTGAAGGCTGAAACGTCCTTCGGCTGGGACATCGGCGCCGACTTCCGGCTCGGCGGGGACCGGCTCACGCGGTTGACGACCGACGTCTACTCGACGAACCTGTTCAACCAGTTCTACAGCACGTCCGGCGGCGGTCAAGTGGGGCCGGCGTGCCCGAGCGGCAACACGCTCATCGATCCGGCGACGTGCCGGAACAACAGCACCGGTGCGACCATCGCTCCGACGCAGGTGCCGATCTTCACGACCTCGCAAGGCAACATCGGCAACGCGCGCTATCAAGGTGTCGAACTCGCCGTGCAGCGCGACCCCGGCGTCGGCTTCGGCTACTCGGTGCAAGGTGCGCTCATTCGCGCGTACGCGTACAACATCAACGCGTGCTTCTACGGTACCGTCGTCAACGGAGCGTTGAACTGCAGCACGTTCGCCAACAACACGGCCGTCGGGAACGGACAGAACTTCTTCACCAGCGGGACGGGCGGCAGCCCCGGCAGCTTCACCGCCGTCAACAACCACTCGATTCCGTACTCCCAAGGCTACGGTGAAATCCGGTGGCGGACGGCCAAGGGCGGCTTGATCTCGTTCGGCGAGCAGTACTACGGTCCCAACAACTCGCTCAATCTGCCGGCGTTCGTGATGTCGAATATGAACTTCCGGTTCCCGATCGGCGACGGTTCGCAGAACCTGCAAGTTTCTATCGACAACCTCTTCAATACCTACGGCAACGCCTATATCACGCAGTTCGGCGGCGTTGCCGTGCCGCTGGTGAACGGCAAACTCGGCTTGACGAACGCGAACGTGATCGGCCCGCGCAACACGCGCCTGCTCTTCACGAAGCGGATCGGTAACCGCTAAACCTCAACCCGCGACCGTACAAGCAAGGCGCCGACTTCGGTCGGCGCCTTTTTTATATCCCATGCTACAATCGCCGCATGGGATCGCGCATCGTGCGCCGCCGCGGCGCGAATTGGGACGGCATCGCAATCGCGGGCTACGCGCCGGACGAACCGGGCAACGTCGAGCGCCACACGCTTGTCGGCGAACGCGCGTCGGCCGCCGTGCCGGCCGGACCGAAGCTGGAATTGCGCTATTTTCGGCTGGCTGCGGGCGCCGCGAGCCGGCTCGAGAAACACCAGCACGAGCACTACGTGATCGTCGGCGAAGGGCGCGGCAAAGCGTATGTCGCCGGCCGCACGAGCGATGTGGCGATGCACGATGTCGTGTACGTCGCGCCGCTCGAGCCGCACCAGTTCGTGAATGCCGGCGACGAGCCGTTCGGCTTTTACTGCGTCGTTCCGGCTGAGCGAGATTTCTCGCAGGCGCTCTCGACTGCCGAACTGGACCAGATCGCCGCGTCACCCGCCGCGGCGTTCGTACAGCCGGACGCCCAGCGGCGCCCGGCCGGAGGCTCTACAGCGCGACGTTCAGCGTGATGCGCGCCGTACGCGGGGGCAATGCTTGAAGGGAAGTCGGTGAGCCGCCGATTTGCAGTTGCCCGTTACTGAGAAACGCCGTCGGCTGGATGATTCCTTGACTTGAAAGGTTGCGGCCGAGCGCCGTGCCCGTGTTGTAGTTGGTCAGGTTTTGAATCGAGACCTGAAGGTGAACGCGATTCTGTCCTAGCGGGATGCGTGCGGCCGCATCGTAGAGCACGTACGGGGGCCCTAGAGTGGAATTGTAATTCCCTTCGTAATCCGCGCCGAACTCGAATTGCGCTCCCTTCGCGCCCCCGAACAACAGCTGTCCGTACGCTTTCAGATACGGATTGCCGACGATCTGCGCGCCGTTCAGCAAAAAGTTGCCGTTCGTCGCCGTCGTGTTCGCCGTATAGAGACTGAGCGGCAACTGGTCGTTGAACGTGCGTGAAAGCGTTGCGGACAAGTAATACCCAAGACCGATCGGCGGCGTCTTGGAGACCGTAAACTCAAGCCCGTACGCGCGGGCGATCGGGCCGTTGATCTGCGCGGACTGCAGAAACAGCGTGTCGGGAAACGTTGTCACGCCGGTCACCGGCGGTATCGCCGTCGTCGTCGATAGGAAGACGTCGTGCACCGTCAGATGGTACGCATCCACCGAAAACACCGCGCCGTCGGCGAAGCGGAAGTCGCTGCCCACGTCGTAGGACACCGTCGTCTCCGGCTTCAGATTGAAATTTGGGATCGTCACCGTGTAGTTGTGGGCTGCGGCGTTCGGAATCGAGATCGATCCGAAGCCCGAAACGAGCGTCGGGAACGGCGGCGTGATGGACGAACCCGCATTTGCGCGCAGGCTGACGTTCGGCGTGGCCCGGTACTCGAGGCCGATATGCGGATCGTAGTGGCTGTAGGACTGCGTTCCGCTGATGAGCGATACGGGCGCCGCGTTGGAGTTGCCGCGAGCGGCAAATGCAGCGAGCACGGCCGGGTCTTCGATCTGCGCGTTCAGCTTGTACATCTCAAAGTAGTTGCCGATCGCCAAGCGCAGCTTGTCGTTGAGCTGAAGTTGGGCGGTCAATGAAAAGTCGCTGTATTGCGATACCGTCGGCGGAACCCCGACCGGCGAACGGGGGAGTTCGTTATAGATCGTGTACGGACTGCCCGTTGCGGGAAACGGCGTCGTCGTGCAACCCGGCTGAAACAGCTTTCCATTGGAATCGAACACGCGCGAACCCGTCACGGTGCCGATCACAAACGAACAGCCCGGCCCGGCGGGCGTGTTGTCGGTGCTGGAAGATTGCGTGAAGTCCTTGCGGTAGTCGTAACTGAACGTGAACACGTTGTCTTTGTTGGGGTGGATGTACGTGAACGTGTAACCGTGCAGACGGTCGAGTTCGGGTTGGCTGAAGGGGGTCCCGTACCCGAAGTTACCGTCGTTCTGCACGCCGATCGGTGTCGTAAAGCACGTGAACGGCGGCGTCGGGGAACAGGCCGGCGCCGCCGAGGTTGTCGAGAAGACGTGTCCCGTGGGATCGTTTCCGATGTACGCCGGCCCGTTCGGCGTCATACTCGTTCCGAAGCAAGGGCCGGCCGCTCCGGTTGCGGGGCCGCCGGCCGTGCCGGGTGCGATCGTCTTGACTTGGCAATTCGCGACGTCCGTGACGGCGAACCAGCCGCCGTTATTGCCCGGATACTTGTTTTCGTTCACGCCGCTGATGAAGCGGTTGATCAAGTGAGTGTACGGCCGAAACAGCACGGTGTCGTTCTTCAGCGAGGTGCGGAATTCGGCGGCGAATTGCGGTTCGTTGTTCTGAATGTACGACTGCGGGAACCACGTGTAGCCGTTGACGGTTTGCCCGATGGCATTGAACGTGTACGGCGCGGTGAAGGTCGAGGCGGCCGTGCACGTCGCGAGCGTGGGCTGGAAAGTCGAACCGTTGAGGCACGCTTGGAGGGTCACGTGGCCGTTGTAGGTCGAGTACGCACCGCCTTGCGGTTGGTACTGGCCCTGCATGCCGAGGAACTCCAGCGTGAGCGACGAGGTTTGGCTGAAGCGGTAACGCGCTTTCAGCAACTCGGCCTGCAGTGAATACCGGTTGGACAGATCGCCTTGCCATTGGTCGAGTCCCACGATCGTGGGCGGCTGACCGACGCCCGGTGCAATCGTCGATATGCGGCCGACGCGGTCGCCGAAATAGTTGTTCCACGGCCCGTTGTAACCGATGAACGATTTCGCGACGATGATGCTCGCCTTGTCCTTGAGGAAATTCACATCGGCATAGGCGTTGTAAATGCCGCCGCTGTAATCGTCAGTGCCGAACTGCAACCCGGCGGAGTTCTTGGGCGTGAAGTCGCGCGTCCGCAAATTCACGGTGCCGACCGCCGATTCGCCCGCGATTGCGCCGTTGAGTCCGGTGCCTTTGACGACCTCAACATCGTTGAAAATGCCCGAAACGGCGTAGTTCGTGTTCCACTGTCCGGCGATGCCCGAACTCACCGGATGACCGTCGATGGTGACGCGCGTCTGAAGGGGCGAACCGCGCACGACGAAACTCGTGTTCGGCGTCGCGGAGAACGTGCGGGATGCGACGACGCCCGGAAGATTGGCGACGAGATCGGTGAGATTGTTATTTTGCCGCAACGTTATCTCTTGCGGCGGCAACGTGCTGATCGACGATTCGGAGATGTTGAACGGCGCACGGTTGACCGTCGTGCGCACGGTTCCAATCACGCGCAGCGATTGCAGATTGCTTTCGTTCAGCGTGATGTTGAGTTTGAGGCTACCGCCGGAGACGACGACGATGTCGTCGTTTTGCGCCGACTGAAAGCCGCCCTTAGCGACGCCGACGCTGTAGATGCCCGGCGGAACCGAAACGGAGAACGAGCCGTCGCCCGCCGTCGTCGCGGACACTTCGCGCCCCCCGCCGGTAATGCTGATCGCGGCGCCCGAGAGCCCGTTGCCGCGGTCGTCCGCGACGCGGCCCGAAATCGTTCCCGCCGGTTGACCGGCTTGAGCGAGTGTGGTTCCGCTGCGCGTTGCGGCGCCGGCCGGGCCCGCGGAGATGACGGCAGTGACAGCGATGACGAGTGACGCTGCGGTGCGAGATACAATTCGCACGGTATCGCTCCTTTGCCCGAAGGCCGGCTCTAACACATTGCCGGCCCGCCGCTGCGTTGAGAGGAGACGCACGGCGATGCGCGCGAGATTACGCGGCGGCGTCGCGTTCTTCCCGCCCGGCCGTTATGCGCGTTACGTGTCCGTCAGCGGCTCGAGCACGGCCCGCTGGTTCTCACTCCACGGCGCCGACCGGCCGTCCTCGACGCGAACGAGGGCGACTCTCGCGAGCGTGCGGACATCGATGCCGCCGCGCGAGGTGATCGCGTGCTCCATGATGGCGCTCGAGCGGCCGAGGCGCGCGATCTTCGCGTGAACCTCCAGCGATTCGTCGTAGAAGCACGGCTGCAGGAAGCGCAGCGTGATTTCGGCGGCGTTGTGCATGAACCCGAAGATGTGCTGTGACGGGCGTTCGGGATCGTCGAGCGCATTGAAGAAGTCGAGCCGCGCCAGCTCGATGTAGGCGGTGTAGAAGACGTTACTAACGTGGCCTAGCGCGTCCGTTTCGAAGAATCGCGGCCGGAACGGCCGCGACCACGAAAAAGAGCGAAGCCACGCGGCTTCGCCCCCCATCGGATACAGTTCGAGCACTATGCGGCCGGCGGCGAACTCAATGCAGCTTGATCGCCGCCGCCACGCCGCTGCCTGCGAAGGCTTCGTCAAGTACCGTCTGCAGCTCGCCGTTCTGCGCCATCGGCGCGAGAATATCGGTGTCGCCGTAAAATTTGCCGTTGATAAAGACTTTGGGCAGCGTCGGCCAGTCGGTCATTTGCGCCAGCACTTCGCGCTTGGGCATGTTCTCGAGCACGTCGACGACCTCGAACGGGTAGCCGAAGTGATTGAAAAATTCGATGGTCTCCAGCGTGAAGCCGCAGCGCGGCGCGTCTTTGGTGCCTTTGCCGTACACGACGATTTTGTTGCCGGCGACTTCGTTTTCGATTTGTTCGCGGATCGCGCTCGGGTTTGACATTCAGTTCTCCAGCAGTTCAGTTCGGATGGCGAGTGCGTGGATGCGGCCGTCGGCGCGCGCTCCGGCGAGCGACTTTTCGACCGCACGGTGACGGTCCATCAGGGACATGCCCGTGAACGCACTCGAACGTACCAACACGTCGAAGTGGTCCATGGTGCCGGTGCGGTCCCAAATTTGGACCTGGGCGTCCGGCAGCGCCGTGCGGATGAGGGCGGTAAGCGTGGCGTCGTCGATCATGGGCTAGGCGTTGAGTTTTCTCGGCTGCTGCCGCGCCGCCTCGATGAGGTTCCGCAGTTCGCGCACCGTTTCGGGCAGGTTGACGGCTCCCGTGCGGATGGCGCGCGAGGCGCCGGCCGCCAGGACGATGCCGGCCGCACCGAAGAGGATTGCCGGCACGCCGCGGGCGCGCAACGGGCCCAAGCGGATTTTGGACGCGCGCAAGATGCGCGCGGGGTCGGGGAAGGCCATAGCGGCGGGTGCGCCGGGCCGCGGGGTGAATCCTCGCGCATGAGCACCGCCCCGTTCACGTGGGACGTTCCGCAGGCGTTCAACTTCGCGCGGGACGTCATCGACCGGCTGGCCGCCGAAGACCGGCGCGGTTTGTGCTTCGTCGACGCGGCAGGTAACCGGCGCGACTACACGTTCGCCGAGATTGCGGAGCAGTCGCAGAAGTGGGCCGCCGCCTTGTGGGACACCGGCGTCCGCAAGGGCGACCGCGTCATCGTCATCCTCCCGAAAACACCGCAGTGGCTCTTCGCCATGCTGGCGCTGTTGCGGCTCGGCGCCGTCGCGATCCCCGGTGCCGAGCAGCTGCGCGCCAAAGACCTGCTGTTCCGCGCCAATCACAGCGGCGCGACGACCGTGGTGGCACCGGCTGCAAATGCCATTGAGGTCGACGCGATCCGCGCCGAGGCGCCGGCCCTTGTGCGCTGCCTGATCGTCGGCGGCCAGCGCGAGAACTGGACCGCGATCGAGCCGCTCGTCGAAGAAGCGGCGCCGTTTGCCGGTGAAGCCACGGATGCGGGCGACATGGCGTACATCGTCTACACGAGCGGCACCACCAAAGATCCCAAAGGCGTGGTGCATCGCGTCGCTTACACGTACGCGAAGCGCATGCAGGCGCAGTATTGGTTTGACTGCCGCCGCGACGACTTGGTGTGGTGCACGGCGGGAACCGGCTGGGCGAAATCGCTCTGGAACGTGCTGCTCGGGCCGTGGTCGCGCGGTTCGTGCATCGTCCTGCACGAGGGCGCGTTCGTACCGGAAGAGCGGATGGATCTGATCCGGGACCTCGGCGTTACCGTGCTGTGCCAAGCGCCGACGGAATATCGTTTGGAGGCGAAGCTGCCCGACCTCGGCACGCGCTGGAAATTACCGAACCTGCGCCATTGCGTCTCGGCCGGCGAGCCGCTCAATCCCGAAGTGCTCGTGCGCTGGCGCGACGCCTTCGGGCTGACGATTCTCGACGGCTACGGACAAACCGAAAACTCGTTGCTCGTCGCGAACCGGCTAGGCATGGAGGTGCGGCCGGGTTCGATGGGCATTCCGACGCCCGGCCACGAGGTTGCGGTGATCGACGCCGGCGGCGCGGTGTGCGAACCCGGCGACGTCGGCGACATCGCGCTGCGCGGCAACCCACCGACGCTCTTCGCCGGCTACTACAAGAACGACGCGGAAACGACGGCATCGCGTCGCGGTGAATGGTACATTACCGGCGACCGCGCGCAGATGGACGACGACGGATACTTTTGGTTCGTGGGACGCGCCGACGACGTGATTTCGTCGGGCGCGTACCGCATCGGCCCGTTCGAGGTCGAAAGCGCGCTGCTCGAACATCCCGCCGTTGCCGAATCCGCGGTCGTCGGCTCGCCGGACGCGGACCGCGGCAACATCGTCAAGGCGTTCGTGGTGGTCAGGCCGGGCCACACCCCGGGCGAGGCGCTCGTGCGCGAGCTGCAAGAACACTGCAAACGCGTGACCGCGCCGTACAAGTATCCGCGCCAGATCGAATTTCTCGCGCAGCTGCCGAAGACGCGCTCAGGGAAAATTCGGCGCGTGGAATTGCGCCAGGCGGAACTGCGCAAGAAGGGCGCAACCGCGGCAAGCGGCTTCGTGTGACGCGCCGGACCGGGTAAGATGCGGAATATGGAACCGTGCAACATCGACGACGCGGACGAAGACTTCGCCGTTCTGCAAACGACGGAAACCGCACAGACGGCGGTGATGGATCTCAAACCCGGCGACGACAGCGGGGAGTTCGGCAACGAGCATCCGCAGAGCGAGCAAATCCTGTTCGTGGTGAGCGGCGAATTGCTCGCCGAAATCGGCGAGGAGCGCCGGCGGCTCTTCCAGGGCGACGTCGTCGTCGTGCCGCGCAACACCGCCCACCGGTTCACCAACGTCGGCGACACCGAAGCGCGCACGCTGAACGTCTACGTGCCGCCGGCATACTAAGGCGCCGCTGCGCGAATCGCCGCGACGGTCGGCGGGTCGATCGCGAAGAGGTCGTCCGGCAGCGCGTCGAGCGGGTACCATCGCCAATCCTCGCATTTTTCCGGTTCACGATTTTGGAGCGTGCCGCTTGCATCCGCAACGAGGAAGAAGTGCGTCGTGTAGCGTTTTCCGACTTCCGGAAAATCGTCGACTTGCACGGCGACTTCGCGCGCCTGCTCGGCGCGCAAGCCGGTTTCTTCCTCGAGTTCGCGCAGCGCTGCGGCTTCGAGCGGTTCACCGTCGTTCGGCTTCCCGCCGGGCAACTGCAGGCGTCCGCCGCCGTACGCGGCGATACGGCGGCCGAGCAACACTCGGCCGCCGCGCACGACGGCGACCGCGACGCCGGCCGCGTGCTGCAGCGGCTTACGCGGCGTCCAGCGCCTGCTGCAGATCGGCGATGATGTCGCGCGCGTCTTCGATGCCGACCGAAAGCCGGATCGTATCGGGGCTGACGCCGCTCGCCATCTGTTCTTCGATCGTCAGCTGCTGGTGCGTGGTCGATGCCGGGTGGATGACCAGTGATTTCGCATCGCCGACGTTCGCGAGCAAGCTAAAGAGCTTGAGCCGGTCGATGAAGGCACGCGCGGCGGCGCCGTCGCCTTTCAGACCGAACGTGAGGATCGCCCCGGCGCCGCGCGGCAGATACTTCTCGGCGCGCACGTGCGACGGATCGCGGTCCAACCCCGGATACGACACCCACACGACCTTCGGATGATCGCTCAAAAACTGCGCAACCTTGTGCGCGTTCGCCGAGTGGCGCTCGATGCGCAACCCGAGCGTTTCGAGCCCCTGCAGCAGCAGCCATCCATTGAACGGTGAAAGCGCCGCGCCGATGTCGCGCAGCAGCTGCACGCGCGCTTTGATGATGTACGCAAGGTTACCGAAGGACTCGACGTACTTGACGCCGTGATACGATGCGTCGGGCTCGGTGAACTCAGGAAACCGGCCGCGCGTCCAGTCGAACATCCCCGCGTCCACGATAAGGCCGCCGATCGTCGTTCCGTGACCGCCGATGAACTTCGTCGCGGAATGCGTGACGATGTCGGCGCCCCAATCGATCGGCCGCAGCAAGAACGGCGTCGCCAGCGTGTTGTCGACGATCAGCGGCACGTCGTTGTCGTGCGCGACGCGCGCGACCGCCTCGACGTCGAGCACGTCGATCTTCGGGTTGCCGATCGACTCGGCGAAAACGGCTTTGGTGTTCGGGCGAATCGCGCGGCGAAAATTTTCGACATCGCCGGACTCGACGAGCGTTACCTCGATGCCGAAACGCGGGAGCGTATGCGTGAAGGCGTTGTAGGTGCCGCCGTACAGCGACGCCGAGCTCACGACGTGATCGCCGGCGCGGGCCAGGTTGAGCAGCGAATACACCGTTGCTGCCTGACCGCTTGCCACCGCCAGCGCCGCGACGCCGCCCTCGAGCGTAGCGATCCGCTGTTCCAGCACGTCGTTCGTCGGGTTCATGATGCGCGTGTAGATGTTGCCGAACTGTTCGAGCGCGAACAGCCGCGCGGCATGATCGGTGTCATCGAAAGTGTACGACGTCGTCTGGTAGATCGGCACGGCGCGCGATTTGGTGGTCGGGTCGCCGCCGTGGCCGCCGTGGATTGCGACGGTGTCCAAGCCGAGCGCCGCTGTGTTTTCGAGGGTGCTGCTCATCGTGGTTCCTTTCACGACATGAGTGATGCAAATGAAGCAAACGGCCCCCGCCGGTGAGGCGAGGGCCGTGTATTCGATCGATCCGCCCGCTGGCGACGACCGGCTACACCGTCCCTCGCGAGAGACAGCCGCACATGGTCGCGGTGATGAGCGTGGAACGCCCGGCGCGGTTCATGGGGGGAACCGTATCATCGGCCGGGGTGTCCGTCAAGGGTTGCCGTCATATTTCGGGTAGGGTTGCCGTATGAACGAGCACGACGAGCTTGAGCCGACCGCGGCGATGCCGCGCGTCGACGCGCCGCCGCGCAACGTGACGCCGCCGGCGCCGCTCGCGGAGGCGCCGGCGCCCTCCACCGATGCGCCGCCGCGGCATCCGGTGGCGATGCCGCCGCCCGCACCGGGGCCGCTGCCGCCGGTCGCGCCGCCGCCGCCGGCGTACGCTTTCGGTAACCCCTTCGCGTACGTCATCCGGCGTTTTTTGGCATTCGCACTCGATGTGGTGCTCGTTACGGCGGTGGCGACAATGCTGCTGTACGGCTTCATCGCGATCAATCCGCTCACCGGGCTTCCGAGTAACAGCGAGCGCGGTTTCGACACCACCTTCGCCCTGGGCTTGGCGATCGCGCTCCTCTATCTCTGGGTCTTCGAGGCGATGGCCGGCACGACGCTCGGGAAGCTCGCGTTTTCGCTGCATGTGTTCGCGCCGCGCGGCCGTGTCGTCGGTCTCGGCCGCGCGTTCATCCGCAATTTGCTGCGGCCGATCGACGCGCTCGTGATTGGTTGGATTCTCGCGCTGCTCCCGGGCCATCGCCGGCTCGGCGATCTCTTTGCGGGGACCGTCGTGGCGCGCAGCCCGCTGCGTGCATTCGCGCCGCTCGTGGGCTGGGTGCTCATCATCGCGCTTGCCGGCTTACCGTTCGTCGTCGCCGGCGGCGTCGTAACCGTGTTCGCCGTCGGCGCCGCGTTTGTCGAGTTCATCCCGCATTTGGTCGTCCGAGCGTTCGATTTCGTGCTGCAGCTGTTCGGCGGCGCGCCGCATCCCGCGGCGCCCACTACGGCGAGCTGAGCGGGGGAACCTCGGCGCTGAAGCCGTAGAGCGGCCCCATGAAAGCGGTGCGACTCCACGAAATCGGCGGTCCGCAAAATCTCCGTGTCGAAACGATTGCCGATCCCGCGCCGGGCGAAGGCGAAATCGCCGTCAAGATCCATCGCGCGGCGTTCAATCGGCGCGACGTCTTCATCACGCAGGGCTTGTATCCGGGCATCGCGTTGCCGCGCACGCTCGGCTCCGACGGCAGCGGCGTCGTCGCCGCGCTCGGCGTGGGTGCGACCGGCCCCGCGCAGGGTACCGCCGTCGTGATCGATCCGATGCTGGCGTGGGGGCCGGACGCGCAGCTTTGGGATGCAAAAAACTCGAGCATTCTCGGCATGCCGCGCGACGGCACGTTTGCGGAATACGTGGTCGTTCCGGCGCAAAACGTGTATACGAAGCCGAAGCACCTCTCCGACGATGAAGCCGCCGCGATTCCGCTCGCCGGGCTTACCGCGTACCGAGCGCTGGTGACGCGCGGCCGCGCGACCAAACACGACGTCGTCCTGATCACCGGCATCGGGGGCGGCGTGCAAACCTTTGTGCTGCTGTTCGCCAAACACATCGGCGCCAAGACCATCGTGACGTCGTCGAGCGACGAGAAGCTCGCCCGCGCCAAGGCGATGGGAGCCGACGTCACCATCAACTACGCGACGAGCGAATCGTGGTCGAAGGAGGCGCGCGCCGCAGCCGGCGGCGGCGGCCCGAGCCTCGTCGTGGATTCGGCGGGCGGCGACGCCTTCGCGCAGTGCCTCGACATCGCGCGTCCCGGCGCACGCATCGTGACCTACGGCGGCACACATGCGAAGTCGACGATCCGCATGTTCTCGGTGTTTTGGAAGCATCTCGACATCTTGGGCACCTCGATGGGGGCGCCCGAGGATTTTGCGGGCATGCTCGCGCTGATGGAGGCGGGACAACTGAGACCGGCGCTCGACGACGTCGTCGCGATGGACGACGTCGTTGCCGCAGCGGAAAAGATGAACGCCAATCAGCAATTCGGCAAAGTGGTGCTCGCCGTCGCATGACCAAATTGCGTGACGCCCTCGCGAACGACGGCGTCGCGGTCGGCGTCGGTTTGCCGTTCGCAACGCCGCAAATGGTAGAAATCGCCGGCCGCATCGGGTTTCACTGGTGCCTGCTCGACGGCGAACACGGTGCCATCGCCGTAAGCGAACTGGAACGCGCGGCGATCGCGGCCGATTTCACCGGTATTTCCGCTATGGCGCGGCCCGCGGCCAATCGCCCGGAATTGATCCTGCACGCACTCGACCGCGGCGTCGCCGGCGTGCAGGTGCCGCACATCGCGAACGCGGCGGAAGCGGACGCGGTCGTGCGCGCCGCCAAGTACGAACCGCGCGGCGCACGAGGTCTGGCGGGCAGCATGCGCTCCGGCGGCTACGGTATCGACTTCAATCCCGCGGCGTACGTGGAGCGCGCAAACCGGGAAACCGTCGTCTGCGTGCAGATCGAGGACGACGAGGGGCTGGCAAACGCCGCCGACATTGCCGCCGTGGACGGCGTCGATATCGTGTTTCTCGGGCCGATGGATCTTTCCCAAGCACTGGGTCACCCGGGTGATTTTTCACGAGCCGACTTCCGCGCGAAGGTTGAAAGGGCGTTCGCCGCCATTCGCGATGCCGGCAAAGTTGCGGGCACGTCCGGCAGCATCGCGTGGGTCGAATACGCGGTCGGCGCGGGCGCGCGCTACGTCTACACAAACGTCAACACTCTGCTCGTTTCCGCCGGCCGGGACTTCATGGGCAAGTTTGCCGGAACGCGGCCCTGATTCGCGTTGACGGCGGTGCGCTGCACGCCTTCATCCGCGCGGCGCTCGAGGCGAGCGGTGTCGTTGCCGCCGATGCCGCCGTGGTCGCCGACGTCCTGCTCGCGGCCGACCGGCGCGGCGTCGAGTCGCACGGCGCGGCGCGCTTGCGTTCGCATTACTTGGGCCGCATCGCGCGCGGCGTCCTGACGGTCCGGCCGGAGGTGCGCACCGACCGCGAAACTGTAACCACCGCGCGCATCGACGCCGGCAACGGGCTGGGTCATCCGGTCTCCAAGTTCGCGATGCAACGCGCGATCGACAAGGCGCGCGAAGCGAACATCGGCATTGCGGCGGTGCACAACTCGAATCATTTCGGAATCGCCGGGTACTACGCGATGCTGGCGTTGGAGCACGACATGATCGGCGTCGCGTCGACCAACGCATCGCGCTGCGTTGCCCCGACCTTCGGCCGCGAGATGATGCTCGGTACCAATCCCTTTGCATTTGCCGTTCCGGCTGCAGCCGAGGAGCCGTTCGTGCTCGACTTCGCGACGAGCGCGGTCGCGCGCGGCAAACTCGAAATTGCGATCCGCAAGGGCGCGCCGCTCGGTTCCGGCTGGGCGATCTCGCCCGATGGGGAGCCCACGATCGATCCGCCGATGGGCCTCGCCGGTGCGCTGCTGCCGCTCGGCGGCCGCGGTGTGGACGGCGGGGGACACAAAGGCTTCGGCATGGGCGTTCTCGTCGACATCCTCTGCGGCGTGCTCGGCGGGGGCCCGTTCGGCGACGAGCTGCCCACGTCGACGGGCACGCAGCGCGAAGGCGCCGTCTCGCATTGGTTCATGGCACTGAACGTCGCGGCGCTGCGCGACGCCGGCGGCTTCAAAGCCGACGTCGACCGCGAACTGCGCACGTTCAAGGAATCGGCGACGGCGCCGGGCCGCGAGCGCGTCTACGTACCCGGCGAACTCGAGTTTGCAAGCGCGCGCGATGCGGACGCGAACGGCGTGCCGCTGCGTGAAAGCGTCTTCGCCGAACTTCAATCGATCGCTGCAGAGTTGAAGTTGGCGGCGCCGGCGCCGTTCACGGAACGAGCGCGTAGCGGGTGAGCGGTTCGGGCGTCGTCCCGAAACCGAACTCCGCGCGCACGACGGACAGGTCCATCGTGCGCGCGAGGCGGCTAAGATCGGGGTCGAGCAGGTGCGCTTCGTCGACGGTCGGCGGGCGCGCCAGCGGCTCGGCGGTCACGCGGCCTTCCGTGCGCAACGCGATCAGATAGGCGAGGACTTGACGCGCGGCAGCCGGCCACAACTCCGTATTGACGTCGCGATAGATTTCCGCAACGAGCGCGGGAATTGTCGCCGGTGCGCGCTCGAGCGCTTCAAGAATTTGGCGCTCGCGCGCGCGCCGGTGTTCGATATATTCTTCCATCTTCGCACGCGGCGAACGCACGGTGGGGCCGTGACCGCCGTAGATCGTTTCGGCATGACCGTAGTCACGTAAGAGCCGCTCGAGCGTCGCTTGATAAGCGCGCATCTCGCCGGACGGCGGTGCGATGACGACGGTGCCGCTGCCGATGATGACGTCGCCGGTGAAGAGCGCGCGCTCCTCGTCGAACCAGAAAACGAGATGATCGGGCGCGTGTCCCGGAGCGTGCAACACGGTGATCGCCGCGTCCTCGAACGTGAGCCGCGCGTTGTCGGCGAGTTCGCGGTCGTGCGCGAATCGCGCACGCGGATGCGCGAACACGGGCGCGCCGGTTTCGCGGCGCAACGCGAGCGCGCCCGGGAAGTGATCGGGATGACCGTGCGTCACCAGAATTGCGGCGAAGCGCGCACTGGCCTCGCGCGCGCATTCGACGAAGGCGGCAATGTGCGCCGCATCGTCGATGCCGGGGTCGATCGCGACGACCGCGCCGGGACCCACGCGAACGACATACCCATTGGTGCCGTCGAGCGTCATCGGCGACGGGTTGGGCGCGCGCAGCCGCGTTACCACGCGCGTTCCATGGCTTCGGGAATGAAGAAATGCCGGCCCTCGAAGATGTCCGGCGTGACGGTGAGGATCGTCTTCTCGCGTGCGAAGGCCAGCAGCGCGTCCACGTTCTCGAAGGCTGCGAGCCGCTCCAGGTGCTTGATCGTCGGAAAAATCATCGCGAATTCACCCGCCGCGTACAGCGCAAGCGCTTCGGCCGGCGCCAGCCACCGGCCGTCGTCCGTTTCGTACGCGTCGGCCTCGGCGATTTGTTCCTGCGGCGCGCGCGCGACGAAGAAGCGCGCGTCGTAGCGCCTCGGCTCGGCCGCCGGGGTAATCCATCTCGAAAAATATTGCAGGGCGCCGGCATCGACGTGCGCGTGCAAATCGTCGAGAATCGCGTGAAAGCTGCGCGTGCCGGCTAGCATCTGCCGGCGCGCCTCGCGCACCGTCTCCGCGCCGACCGCGCGCGTGACGAGCAAGAGTCCGGCTTCCTCGAACGTCTCGCGCGCCGCCGCGTACACGTCGGCCGCCTCCAGCGCGCCGGTATCCCCGGCGACGCGCGCGGCGGCAGCCGGGGACCGATCGAAATCGTCGATGCGCCCGCCCGGAAACACGTACACGTCGGGCACGAACGTGCTGCGCGAACTCCGGCGCAGCATGAAGACCTCGATCGAGGACCCGGCGTCGCGTGCGACGATGACGGTGGATGCGGGCAGGGGCTCGGTCATCGGCGGCTTGGTCCGGAACTCCGCCGTGCGGCGAGCCGTTGTTCCGGTACCATGCTTGCCCGTTTGTCCGCCACGCCGCTCCTCGCCCTTGCCATTGCTGCGGGCGCTTTCGCGCGCGGCGCCGCGCAAACCCCGGCGCCACAACCGACGCCGTCGCCGATCGTCGTGCCGACGCTTCCCCCGTCTGCTTCGAGCGGGCCGGCCGACGCCATCCTCCGCAGCGCCGCGGGCATCGTCAACGACATCTTGGGGCGCGAGCGTGCGCGCGCGGCCAATTCGGCGCGCGGAACCGTTACCTACTTCAAGCGCTTCGACATGCAGGTGCAGATGGGGACGAACAGTTACCGCACGATTCATCTGCATCAGGGGACGGTGATCAACCCGCGCGGCGCCACACCGTCGGTCGGCACGAACGTGGACATCACGGGGCAAAATCTGTCGGACGGTTCGCTCGACGCCGGCACGATCACGATTCTGCGCTAAATCTGCGAGCGCCGGTCAGCCGTTTTCAAAGCACAAGGAGAACGAATGATCAAATATTTCGCAGCCGCAACGCTCGCGATGACGATGACGGGCGCGTGCCTCGGGCCCTCGATAGCGGACGACAAGATGAGCGGGATGTCGTCAATGAAGGGCTCAATGGGGTCG
>JBHEMQ010000002.1:0-25652 GCA_046262475.1 Candidatus Velthaea sp. | reverse complement strand
GTCCTTCGTCGCTGAAGCCGGCGGCCCGGGCGACGTCGAGAACCTCGTTGATGACCATTTCCCTGCTCCTCTCACGGATGTCGTGTTGGTTGGTGATGGAGACGGAATCGCCGGCGACAAGGCCGACGCCGAAGTCGCGTCGCTGACGAAAAAATTCGGCGCCAGGACCGTGAAGCAATTCATCACGACGTTCGATTTCGTCGTCGCCGATTCGCTCAAGCTCGCAACGGCCAAGGGCGTGAAGCTGCCGGCGAAGCCCGATCCGGATCCGAGCGACGGCAAGGCGCTGGCTGCGGCGTTGTACACGGACGGCGTCGATTCTAAGACCGGAGGCTTCAACGTCGAGTACATGCTCGATCATCTGGTGTCGCATCCGATTCACGTCCAAGTGATGAAGGACATCGATGCCAAGTACGGCACGGCTGCCGACGCAAACTATCACGTCGCACTGCTCCAGGTGATGAAAGATCTGAAGTCGGCGTACGGGCTCTAGTCGCGGGCCGAGTCTTGACATGTAAAAGAGCCACGCCGACCAGGCGTGGCTCCTTCACAAAATTTGTTCGCAGTGTTTCGGATGAGAACCGCAGTACGCGCGCCGCGCCTACGGGGTTCCGTCCTTCGGTGGATCTTGCGGGCTCACAGTTGGGTCCGCCCTCCTTTACCTCTTCGAACGTTCGTGCGCTTGAACTTTGTGTCTTGATCGGATCACCGCACGGGCGCGCATTCAGCCCTTGCGGTGCGTACTACCCAGGTGGATCTTGCGGTGTCAATCCGCCCTCCTCTGGGGCCTTCACGATTGGGGAACCTCGAGGTGCATGCATCGTACACCCTTTTCGGGGGGCATACAATAGCGGAAATTCGCACCTATCGGGTCAGGGCGAGGTGCAGGCTCAAGCACCAGAGCGCCCAGTTGCATGCGTGTCCGGTCCAGCAGAATGGGCACGCGCGCCGTGTGCGGAAGAGCAAACTGTAGGCGAGATACGCTGAAAAGACGGCCGCGAGCGTGGCCGCCGCCAGCGTCGTCCAGGCTGCGGCGGGCAGCGTGCGCCCGATCGTCGCACCGACGGCAACCAAGGGATAGTACACGAGCCCGAACGCGGCGTTCGAGACACCGCCGATCGCACGCGCCGCAGGTGTCTGCACGACGCTCGGCTCGGTCAGCTGGCCGCGCGCAGCGCGGCGTGCCTTGCCGAACATGACGGCGGAGGCGTACACGCCGATGCCGCTAAGAAGCCAAACGGTGACCGCTTCCCCCAACATGCACCTCCGCCGCCTCGAGGCGGTCGCGATATTTTTGGCATCGTTCGCGCTTGCCGCGTTCGTCGTTGCGAAGCGGTCCGCAGTCGAACAGTTCCTCGGAACGCTGGGACCGTTCGCGATGCCGCTTGCCGCCGTCATCCTGGCAATCGTCGCCTCGGCACCCTTCTCGATCACCGATGCCCTCGCGATCATGAACGGTGTCTTGTTCGGGCCGCTCTGGGGCTCCGTCGTGAACGCGGCCGGCATCGTGCTCGCCGCCATTATCGGATACTACGTGGCGCTGCGAACCTCGCGGCTGCTCGATATCGAAGCGCAGGTCCAGCGCTTGCCGCGCTGGGCGCGCCACTTCAAGATCGGCTCGCCGATGTTTCTGATCGCCGTCCGCATCATACCAGGCTTCGGCGGCACCATCGCGACGCAAACGGCCGCCGCCCTGCGCGTTCCGCTGTTCCGTCAAATCTATACGATGTCCGCCATCGCAATTCCGATCTGCACGTTGCTCGCCGTCGGTGGGGACTTTCTCTCGAACTACATCGAAGCGCACGTCATGGCGCCGGCACAGGCGTACGCCGACAAACATCACTTGCACGTTCGAATCCCGCGCCACGGCGGTACACGCGAAACGCCTTCGCCGTCGCCCGCGGACGCTGGCCCTTGAGCGATGTCGTCATCGTCGACACGCCGGCCGCTCTCGCGGTGCTGGTTGAGCGCGTCAAGGGTGCGGCGCGGGTCGGCATCGATACGGAATTCCACAACGAACGCTCCTACGTCGCCCACCTCATGGTGGTGCAGCTTGCCTTTGCCGACGGCGTCGCCATCGTGGATCCGATCGCGTTGTCCGACTTACGGCCGCTCATCGATGCGCTGGCCGGCGCGAACGTCGCCGGTCACGCGCTGTCCTCCGATTTGCGTATCCTCGCCGAGGATTACGCAAAGCTGCCGCGCGCCGCGTTTGATACGCAGGTTGCCGCGGCGTTCTGTGGTTACGGCTTGACGATCTCGCTGCTCGATCTCGTGCGCGAGCTCGCCGGCGTCACGCTGCGCAAATCGCAGACGGTGAGCGATTGGAGCACGCGGCCGCTGACGCCGAAACAAATCGAGTACTTGGTCGACGACGTGCGGTACCTCTTCACGCTGGCCGACGCGCTCGAGGCGAAATTGCGCGAGCGCGGACGCGATGAGTGGGCGCGCGAAGAGATGCGTACGCTCGTCGAGTTGAAAAACTACCGCCCCGACCCGAACCGACTGTACTTCCGCATCTCCGGCAATGCGCGCATGAACCGGCGCGAACTCGGGATCCTCAACGAACTGGCGCTGCTCCGCGACCGGCTGGCACGCGAACGCAACATCCCGCTGAAATTCGTGATCCCTGACGACGTGATGGCGGGTCTCGTATCGCTGCGGCCCAAGAGCGTCGACGAACTAGCACAGTTGCGGCGGCTCGACGGCGGCATCCGCAAGCATTACGGAAAGCCGATCGTCGAGGCTATCGCGCGCGGCGAAGCGATCCCTGAAGATCGGCTGCCGCAGCGCGCGCCGCGACCGCTCGGCGCGCAGCGTGAAGCGCTCGTGACGACGATGGCGGTGCTCGTGAACGCGGTCGCGGCCGAGAACGACCTGCCGACGACGCTGTTGCTTCCCCGGATCGCGCTCGAGCGGGTCGCGCGCGAGCTGCCCGGTTCCGTCGACGAGCTCGAAGGACTGCTCGCGCTCGCACCGTGGCGCCGCCACCTCATCGTCGAACCGTTGTGGGAACTGCTCAACGGCGAACGCGCCGTGCGCGTTGAAGGCTATGCCGCCGGTCAGCCGCGGACGACGTTCGCGCGGGACGCGGGCCCCTTGGCGGTGTAGACGCATCCTCGGCGCGGGCGGCGTGCTCCGCATGCTGTGGCATTTTGCGTTCGCGATCGATCAACACTTTCGCCGCGCTGCTTTCACGGACGCATCTGCTGCCGGCAGCCGGCGCAACGCTGACGATCGCGGAGCCGCTGCGTGCGGCGCTCGTCGTGACCGGGCCGTCGTCTTCGCGGGCATCACCGGCCTGCTCTTGAGTTACCTCGCGGTTCCGCCGCGCGCGGTCGCGACGGAGTAGCGCCCGGCCCGCTCGGCGAAGGCCGCCGGGCTATGACGAACGGCCATCCCGACAGTTTCGGCGCGCGCGCGACGCTGCGCGCCGGAGACCGCACCTACACGTATTTCCGGCTTGGTGCGATGCGCGATGCCGGCTACGATCTCGATACGCTGCCCTTCTCGATGAAAGTGCTGCTCGAGAACTTGCTCCGGTTTGAGGACGGCCGTTCGGTGCAGAAGGGCGACATCGAGGCGGTCGCCGGTTGGACGCCGGGCGCCGCGTCCGCTCGCGAAATTGCGTACCGGCCTGCGCGGGTGCTGCTCCAGGACTTCACCGGCGTGCCGTGCGTCGTCGATCTCGCGGCGATGCGCGACGCGGTCGCGGACATGGGCGGCGATCCGAAGCGCATCAATCCGCTGCAGCCCGTCGAACTGGTCATCGACCATTCCGTGCAAGTGGACGCGTTCGCAACCAACGATGCGCTCGAGCAGAACGCGCAGCTCGAGTTCGAGCGCAACGGCGAACGCTATGCGTTCCTCAAGTGGGGCCAGCACGCGCTCGCGAACTATCGGGCGGTACCGCCGGATACCGGCATCGTGCATCAAGTCAACATCGAATTTCTCGCGCGCGTGGTCTTCGGGGCCGGCGGCGCGGGCGAACCTGCGCCGGTGGATGCCGCTCGGCTGGCGTATCCGGATACGGTCGTCGGCACCGATTCGCACACGACGATGGTGAACGGACTCGGCGTCGTCGCGTGGGGCGTCGGAGGTATCGAAGCGGAAGCAGCGATGCTCGGGCAGCCCGTGACGATGCTGATCCCGGACGTGATCGGCTTCAAAGTCACGGGCAAACTGCGCGAAGGCGTAACCGCCACCGATCTGGTGCTGCAAGTCACGCAGATGCTGCGCAAGAAGGGCGTCGTCGGCAAGTTCGTCGAGTTTTACGGTGCCGGCTTGTCGAATCTCGGCGTCGCGGACCGCACCACCATCGGCAACATGTCGCCCGAGTACGGCTCGACCATCGCCGTGTTTCCGATCGACGCGCAGACCCTTGCGTACCTGCAGCTGACGGGCCGGACGCGCGAGCAGATCGCGCTCGTCGAAGCGTATGCACGAGCTAACGGCATGTTTCGCACCGACGATTCGCCCGAACCGCGCTTCAGCGACACGCTCGAACTCGATCTCGCGACCGTGGTGCCGAACCTCGCGGGCCCGCGGCGGCCGCACGATCGCGTGCCGCTCGACGCGGTGAAATCGACGTTCAACATCGCGCTCGAAGAATGGCAGAACGCGCGCGGGCCGGTGACCGCAGAGGCGGTCAGCCGTTTCGAGGGCGAGGGCGGCGGAACTGCGGTCGCGTCGCCGCCGCGCACGCAGTTGAGCGACGGTGCCGTCGTCATCGCCGCGATTACGAGCTGCACGAACACGTCGAACCCCGCGGTCCTCATCGGCGCCGGGCTGCTCGCGAAGAAGGCCGTGGAGAAAGGTCTGCGCGCGCAGCCGTGGGTGAAAACCTCGCTCGCACCGGGCTCGAAAGTCGTTACCGACTACTTGCTCAAAGCAGGCCTCACGCCGTACCTGGATCAGCTCGGCTTCAACCTTGTCGGCTATGGATGCACGACGTGCATCGGGAATAGCGGGCCGCTGCCCGAAGACGTCGCGCAAACCGTTGCGGACCAAGACATGATCGTGGCGGCGGTCCTTTCGGGCAACCGCAATTTCGAGGGCCGCATCCATCCACAGGTCCGCGCGAATTACCTCGCGTCGCCGCCGCTCGTCGTTGCGTACGCGCTCGCGGGCCGCATGGACATCGATCTCACAACGGAACCGCTGGGCCGCAGCGCGGCGGGCGAGGACGTGTTTTTACGCGACATCTGGCCGACGAACGCGGAGATCGAAGCGACGATCGGCGAGGCGATCAACGAGCAGATGTTCCGCGCGCGTTACAGCGACGTATTCACGGGCGACGACCGCTGGCGCGCGATGAAGGTGCCGACAGGCGAACGCTACGCCTGGGATGCCGCAAGTGAGTACGTCAAAAAGCCGCCGTACTTCGACGGCATGCCGGCGGCGCCGCCGGCCGTTACCGACATTCACGGTGCGCGCGTGCTCGCCGTGCTCGGCGATTCCGTGACGACCGACCATATCTCGCCCGCCGGGAATATCGCCAAAGCATCGCCCGCCGCGGCGTACTTGATGGAGAAGGGCGTGCAGCCGGCGGACTTCAACAGCTACGGCGCGCGGCGCGGCAATCACGAGGTGATGATGCGCGGCACGTTCGCAAACGTGCGCCTGCGCAATCAACTCGTGCCGGGTGTCGAGGGCGGCGTCACCCGCTATCTGCCGACCAACGAGCGGATGTCGATCTTCGAGGCATCCGAGCGGTACAAAGCGGACGGCACCCCGCTCGTGATCCTGGCCGGCAAAGAATACGGTTCCGGCTCGTCGCGCGACTGGGCGGCGAAGGGACCGATGCTGCTCGGCATCCGCGCGGCGATCGCCGAGTCGTTCGAGCGCATTCATCGCTCCAATTTGATCGGCATGGGCATACTGCCGCTCGAATATCCCGCCGGCCAAAATCGCGAAACGCTCGGGCTCACCGGCGAAGAAACGTTTTCGTTCGAAGGAATCGCGGCGCGGCTGCAGCCCGGCATGGCGGTGAAGGTGACGGCGCGCGCGGCAAACGGTGCGGCGACGACCTTCAACGCCCTCGTCCGCATCGACACGCCCGACGAGGCGGAATACTACCGGCACGGCGGCATCCTGCAGTACGTGCTGCGGCAAGTCGCGCTGTAAGCCTGACGCCGCACGCGATGACGACGCTTCCGAAGCACGTTGCAATTCTCTCTTTCGAGGGACCCGACCGCTACGCGTCGATCGGCGGCCTCGGCACGCGCGTCACCGCGCTTGCGAAGGCGCTCGGCGCGGCAGGCCACGACGTGCAGCTGTTCTTCGTCGGTGACCCGGCGCGCAAACCGGTCGAACCCTACGCGGAGGGCGTCACGTTGCGGCGCTGGTGCGGCTGGATTTCCGCGCATCATCCGCGCAACGCATACGACGGCGAAGCCGACAAGATCGCCGACCTCAACCACAGCCTGCCGCACTACATCGTGGAACACATGGTGGTGCCGGCGGCCCTCAAGGGCGAGCGCGTGCTCGTGATGGCGGAAGAGTGGCAAATGGCGCACGTCGCCATCGTCATCGATCAGCAGTTGCGCGAGCGCGGCTTACGCAAGGCGGCGACGATTTTGTGGAACGCGAACAACACGTACGGCTTCGAGCGGATCGACTGGGGCCGCTTGCGGCACGCCGCCGCGATCACCGCGGTGAGCAAGTATATGAAGTTCGAGCTGGGCAGCTGGAACGTGCCGGCGCTCGTGATCCCAAACGGCATCGACGAAGCGTTGCTGGACGGTGCGGATCCGGAATTCACCGCGGAATTCACGAAGGCGTTCGCCGGAAAGCCGACGCTCGTGAAAGTCGGCCGATTCGACCCCGACAAGAATTGGCTGCAGGCGATCGACGCGCTCGCCGAATTGCGCAACGCCGGCATTCCGGCGCGCCTGATCGTGCGCGGCGGCAAAGAGCCGTACGGCGATATCGTCTTCGGCCGCGCACGCGAGTGCGGCTTACTGGTCGAGCGGATGGCGTACGAAGGCGCTGACGGACATCGGCTCGCGGCCGCGCTGGCGTATGTCGACGCGCCGGTGATTCACGTCCGCGCGTTCGTGGACGAACCTACGCTGTTCGCCATGTATGCGGCCTGCGATGCGGTGCTCGCCAATAGCGGCAAGGAGCCGTTCGGACTCGTCGGGCTCGAGGTGATGGCAGCCGGCGGGATCGCGGTCTGCGGTTCCACGGGCGAAGAATACGCCGATCCCTTCGTTAACGCGCTGGTGTGCGATACCGGCGACGGCCGGGAACTTGCGACCTATCTGCGTGCGCTTCTCACCGACGACACGCTCAAGGATGAACTGCGCCGCCAAGGCGCGCAAACGGCGGCCCGCTACACCTGGCACAACGTGCTGGCATCCCTGGCCCGTAAGGTGGCATACGTGGAGGCGATCGCGGCGTAGCTTCCGCGCGAGAAATGCAACGCGATTGCCGGTTCGCGTGTTCTCCCGCCGACGCAGATGTCTCTGCGGGAGGAACCCATGCTTTTGACGCTTTTGATGAGTGCGACCGTACTCGGCGGCCTCGCGGCCATCGCGGCGGCGCAGCCCGAGCCGCAGCCCGAGCTGCCGGTATGGAACGACGCGCTGGAGCGGCGGCTGTTGCGTGAAGGGAAACTCGAGTGCAACGACTGGTGAACGGACCGTGATCGCCATTGCGGCACCGCCCGCCGACGAACTGACGGCGGCGCTCGCCCTCGATGTCGACGGCTCGTTCGAGCGCCTCGTCCTGGCATACCGTGGCACCATCGTCAGTTTTGTCGGGCGGATGCTGCACGACGATGCACGCGCAGAAGACGTGGCGCAAGACGTCTTCGTGCGTGCGTACCGCGCACTCAAGACGTATTCTCCCGAGCGCCGTGCCGAAGTACGCCTGCCTTCGTGGCTATATGCCATCGCGCACAACCTAACGCGCAACGCGGTTCGTGATGCGCCGGCGCCCACGGAATCCCTGGACTACGACGACGGTGAACCGCGTAGCTTTATCAGCGACGTGGGTGGCACGCCGGAGCTCGCCGTCCTCGGCGCGGAGCGGCGCGACACGGTTGCGCGCGCGATTGAAACACTGTCGCCGCGCTTGCGGCCCGCTTTCGTCCTGCGCTACGTCGAGGAAATGTCCTACGACGAAATCGCCGGCATCCTCGATCAACCCGTCGGCACCGTCAAGGCGTCGGCGCATCGGGCGCGCGCGGCATTGCGCGCGCTTCTGGAGAATGATGATGACTGATCTGCCGCTGAATGACTACCGCGAACGTACGCGGCGGACTCCGGGTGCCGACTTCACGACGCGCGTCTTCGAGGCGATCGCCGTCGACCGGTACGTCGTTGCGCCGAGCCTGCTGGGCGATGCGTTTCTCGCCTGGAACGCGCGCGGCATTTCCGCCGTACGCCTCGCGGGCGATGGTTCGAACTTCGAGCACTGGTATGCCGAGCGCTTCGGCCGCACGATCGTTCCCGCGCGTGAGGAAGACGGCACGGCCGCCGCCGCGCGCGAAAAGTTGCGCGGCGCGGATGTTGAGGTTCCGGTGGACCTCGGTTCTTGCTCGCCGTTCGAGCAGCGCGTGCTGCGCGCCGCGGCGCGCATCGGTGCGGGCCATGCGCGCCCGTATCACTGGGTCGCGCGCGAAATGGGCGCCCCGGATGCGACGCGCGCTGTCGGCAACGCGCTCGGTGCGAATCCCGTGCCCCTGGTGATCCCGTGTCATCGCGTCATTCGCTCCGACTTCTCGGTCGGCGGATATGTCTTCGGCGGCGAGGCGAAACGCCGGCTCCTCGAGGCCGAGGGACTCGACTTCGCGGCGATCGGCAATCTCGTGGGCGGCGGTTACAAGTTCGTCGGCTGCGATGAGGGCTATTTCTGTCTGCCGACGTGCGGTGACGTTGCGCGGCGTCTGCACGAGCCGGGATACCGCCCGTTGCGCGATCTCGCGGACGCGCACTCTCACGGGCTTAGCCCATGTGAAAGTTGCCGCCCGGCCGCCGCCTGACGGCACCCAAGCCGAAATGTTTCGTGCGGCGGCGCG
This sequence comes from Candidatus Velthaea sp., assembly GCA_046262475.1. GTDB lineage: Bacteria > Vulcanimicrobiota > Vulcanimicrobiia > Vulcanimicrobiales > Vulcanimicrobiaceae > JBHEMQ01. The sequence goes on along the minus strand of JBHEMQ010000002.1, from coordinate 16,627 downwards.
GCAAACGACCGTCGCAGGATGGACAGAACGTTTGAGGTCGGCGTCTTCGTCGGAAGTCTGCGCAAGGAGTCATTCAGCCGCAAAGTCGCCGTGGCGCTTGCGGCGCTCGCACCCGCGTCGCTGAAACTCGAGATCGTTGAAATCGGACAGCTGCCGCATTACAATCAAGACGACGAAGAGGACGTGCCGCAAGAGACGGCCGCATTCCGCGAGCGGGTGAAACGCTGCGACGCCGTGCTGTTCGTCACGCCGGAGTACAATCGGTCGGTTCCGGGCGTGCTCAAGAACGCAATCGACGTCGGGTCGCGACCGTACGGCAACAGTGCGTGGGAAGGCAAGCCCGGCGCGGTGATCAGCGTGTCGCCGGGCGCACTCGGCGCGTTCGGTGCGAATCATCATCTGCGGCAGTCGCTCGTCTTTCTGAACGTTCCGGCGATGCAGCAGCCCGAAGCGTATATCGGCAACGTCACGCAACTGTTGGGCCCGAACGGCGAAATCGCGAAAGAAGAAACGCGCACGTTCCTACAACGCTTTTTGGAGGCATTCGCCGCCTGGATCGCGGCGACGAAACCGCGCTAGGTGATCAGGCGTCTCAGTAAGGCCGTCGCGGTATCATAGACTGCGTACAATAATAATATAGATGCTCGTTCGTGAGGCATCTTCGATCGTTAGCTGCATAATGGTGAACGGCGTTACACGCCGATGAGCCGTTCGATGCGGTGCGTTACATCGTCGGCGTAGCGTGTGGCTTCCTCGTCGGACGTGCCTTCCGCGTACACATTGACCGTCGGGTCGCTCGCATCCGGTAGCACCAGCACCCATCCGCCGTTCAGGTTCACGCGGATGCCGTCGATCAGTTCCACGTTGCCGTCTTTTTGCTCGTCGAGCAACGTCCGCATCACCTCGCCCTTGCGCTCCCAGGGCACGGGGATGCTGCGGCGGGCGACGTGCCACTCCGGCAGCATGTCGACAAAATCGCTCAGCCGCCGCTTTTCGAGCGCGAGCAGTTCCATCAACTTCACGGCGGCATAGAGTCCGTCGACGGCCGGCTGGAACTCGGGAAAGATCGCCTCGAAGCCGCCGCTGCCGGCAAAGTCGATCTGGTGGCGGTCTTGCTCCGCGTGCGCCATGATCGTGCGGCGGTCGCTCTTCATGCGAACGACCGTGGCGCCGTGCGCTTTCGCGAGCTCTTCGATGCCGCTGGGAACCGTCACGGGCATGGCGATCTTCGCGCCCGGCTTCGCACGCACGACGAGCAGCGTCAACAGCGCCAACAGCCGGTCGCCCTCCACCACGTGGCCGCGGTCATCGACGAGCGCGAAGTTTTCGCCGTCGTGATCGAACAGCACGCCGAGCGTGGCGTCGAGCGTCTGCGTGACCGTGCGCATTTGCGCGAGGTACTTGTCGCGGTCGGCGCGGAACGTGCGGGCTTTGCCTTCGTCGTAGTAGGCGTTCAGCGCGACCAGGTCGACCCGCAAGTTGCCGAGGATGCGCGGCACCACCAGCGCCGCGTTGCCGAACGCGTAGTCCACCACCACGCGGAACCCGGCCTCCGCAATCGCGCGCGGCCGTAGCGTCGCCAGGAACTCGCTCGTGTACGACTCGATGGCGCGCGGCCGGAAGGCGAGCGTGCCGACTTCGTCCATCGCGGTCCGCCGAAAATCTTCGCGGAAGAACACGTTCTCGATCTTCCGCTCGGTGTTCTTGTCGACGTTGATACCGGCGCCGTCGAGGATTTCGATCAACAAGTCGTTCGGATCACCCGGCGCGACGCGCGTATGCACCGCGCCGTCGCCGCCGGAACTCGTCGCGTAGCGCGCCACCGGCAGCGGCATCGCCTGCAAGTCTTCGACATGAATGCCGACGCTCAGCAAGCCGGAGATGATGCAGCGGTTCATGATGCGCGAGGCCGGATGCGCGTCGCGGCTGGTGAGCACCGTCTGGCCCGGCTTCAAATACGAGCCGAACGCCTGGCCCAGCTTCATCGCGAATTCGGGCGTGATTTCGACGTTCGCGAGCCCGCTCACGCCCTGCGCGCCGAACAGCGAATCCGGCCACTTGATGCCGTAGATCAGCGACATCGACACGATGGCGCCCGAGCTCACCGACTTTTCCGGCCACATTTTGATGTTCGGGCGCACGGCCGCGCCGCTTCCGAGAATGCAGCCGCTGCCGATCACGGCGCCCTCGCTGATCGATACGTGATCCTTTACGATGTTCTTGTCCGCGATCGTGCAGTCGTTCGCCGACGAGTACTCGCCGAAATACGTGCCTTGCCACGACGTGGTCCGCGCGATGCGCGCGGATTTGCCCACGATCGATGAATCGCCGATAGACGTTTCCGGACCGACGGTGGCATCCGCCTCGATCGTGACGTTGCGGCCGATCGCAACCGGCGCGACCAGCCGCGCGTCCGGATGAATGCGGCAGCCTTCGCCGGCCCACACGCCGGGCGCAATCTGCGTGCCCGGCATCTCGATTTCCGCCTTGCCGTTCAGCGCATCGAGATTGGCTTGGTGGTAGGCCTGCAGATTGCCGATGTCCGTCCAGTACGCCGGCGTGATGTAGCCCTGGATCGGCCGCCCTTCGTGCAGCATCCGCGGGAAGAGATCTTTCGAGAAATCGTAGTTGCGGCCGCGTTCCATGTAATCGAGGATCGCGGGCTCTAGCACATACATGCCGGTGTTGATGGTGTCGGAAAAGATCTCGCCCCACGACGGTTTCTCCAGAAACCGCGTGATGCGCTGATTTTCATCGGTGACGACGACGCCGTATTCGAGCGGGTTTGTCACGCGCTGCAACGCGATCGTCGCGGCAGCCTGCGTACGCCGGTGCTGGTCCAGCATCGCGCTCAAATCCATGTTGGTGAGCGCGTCGCCCGATATGATCAGGAAGGTATCGTCGCGCAGCAGATGCTCGGCCATCTTCACGGCGCCCGCCGTGCCCAGCGGCGTGTCTTCGACGACGTAGTGCATCGTCACGCCAAAGGCCGACCCGTCGCCGAAAAAGCTCTCGATCTCGTCGGCGAGGTAGTGCAGCGTCGCGACGACTTCCGTAATGCCGTGCCGCTTGAGCAGATCCAGGATATGCTCCATCACCGGCTTGTTGACGACCGGGGCCAAGGGCTTGGGCAGCCGCGAGGTGAGTGGCCGTAGCCGCGAGCCCTCGCCGCCGGCCATGACTACAGCGCGCATGGTTGATTCGGCATCGGTCGTTCCCTCATGTCGGGCGGGGGCGTTGTTCGCGTAGCGTTGCGCATAGCTTTTGGAAGCGCGCGTCGGCCGCGATGGCTTCGAGGTCGGCGGAAAGCTTGCGTCGCCAATTCGGATACTCGCTCGACGTTCCCGGCACGTTTACGGGTTCGGCCTCGCCGACGGCGTCGTCGATCTGCATCATCACGATAGCTGCCGGCGAGCGCCCCAGAAAGCGGTGCGCCGCCACGACGACGTCGTCATGCTCGGGCTCGCGCGCCGCCAGGTCGCCGGATTGGATCAGCGTGCCGATGAGGCGCCGGCGGTCGCCCTCGCGCTCGGCTCGTTCCTGCGCGGCGAACGGCGCGTCGATGACACCGAGGCGCTCGCGCAGCGCGATATCCGTCCCGCTGAGCCACGCGGCGAACGGCGCGAGGTCGTGCGTGCCGGTTGCCGCCAAAGCGAGCGCCGGATACTCCTCCGCGCGCACGAAGCCGCCGTCGGCTGCGCGCTCGAAGAACAAAATGCGGTACGACAGCACGTTCGCGCTCGCCATGCGCTCGCGAAAGCCGGCCGGCACGGTTCCGAGGTCCTCGCCGATCACGACGCAGTGCGCGCGAACGCTCTCCAGCGCCAGAATCCCGAGTACGTCTTCCAGCGGATAGGGCACGTAACCGCCATCGGCGGCGCGCGCGCCGCGCGGAATCCAAAACAGGCGCATCAACGACATCGCGTGATCGATGCGAAGCGCTCCCGCGTACGCCATGTTCTCGCGAAACAAGTCGGCAACCGCGCGATAGCCGTCGCGCGGTAAGGTCCGCGGCCCGAGCGGCGGCAAGCCCCAATCTTGGCCGCCGGGATTCAGCACATCCGGCGGCGCGCCGACGCTTGCCGAGGGCACGTAGGTGCCGGGGTCGACCCAGACGTCCGCGCCGTTTGCATCCACGCCGACGGCGAGGTCGCGGTACAGCGCAACGCCGCGGCCTGCACCCTCCGCGGCAACGAGCGCCAGTTGCTGCGTGGCGCGCCATTGCAGATAGAGCCCGTACACGACTTCGGCGCGCTCGGCATCGGCAAACGCGCGCACGTCGGCCGTTGCCGGATCACGATAAGCGGCGGGCCATGCGGCGACGTCGCGGCCGTAACGCCGCACGAGCGCCTCGAAGATAGCGAAGCGCTCGAGCGCCGCGCCGCCTGCGGCGACGTACGTTCGGAATGCCGCGTCCGGCCCGCGCTCCATGAACACGGCGAAGCAGCGGCGCAGGATGCGCTCCTTGCATGCGGCGACGCCCGTATAATCGACGAGCGGCGTCGCGCGCAGCGCCGCCAGTTGCGCTTGAAAACCGGCGTCCGCGATGGCGCCCGCGATGGCCACGTCCTGCGCATCGGGCAGCGCCGCCACGTCGATGGCAAGCCAGCTCAAGAAGCGTCGTGACGTCGGCGCGTAGGGACTTGCCGCTTCCGGATCGGTGCGGTGCGTCGCGTGTAACGGATTCAGACCCACGTAGGCCGCACCCTCGGCCGCGGCGATGGCGACGATGCGCCGCAAATCGCCAAAGTCGCCGATGCCCCAATTGCGCGGCGAACGAATGGTGTAGAGTTGCACGGCGATGCCCCACGCACGCGGCTGTGGCGGGGGCGCGGCGGCGCCGGGCACCACGATCAGCGCGCTCTCCGCCGTTCCGTATGCGCCGGCGTCAACGGCGAGCCGATGATAGCCGAGCGGCAAATCCGGCAAGGCGACGGAACGGCGGTCGAGGACGCCGCCGTCGCGATGCAGCGTCTCGAGCACCGGTGCGTACTGCAGATCGGCGTTGCCGCGCAACACCGCGCCGTCCTCGCAGGTAACGCGCCACGCGATGCGCTCGCACCAGCTGGCGGCGGGAAGCAGCGTCGTGAAGGCAATTGGCGACGTGCGGCGGAGCACCATCGCCGGCGGAACGAGCGGCGGCGCATCGTCCTCGCGCAGCAGCGCATTGAACGCGGCACGCGTCGCCGCGGGGACGACGCGCTCGTTCCCGAGCGCGTCGACGTAGCGTTCCTGCACGGTGCTCATCGCGGACGGCCCGCAAAGACGGCCAGCGTGTGCGAGCGGAGCGGATACACCTCGCGTGGTTCCAGTGAAACCCCCTCCGCCGACGTGCCGTCCAACGACGTATCGAGCGCGGGCGTCCATTCGATGCGGCCGGCACCCGGCAGCGTGAAGTCGACGTCGGCGTCGGATGCATTGAACAGCATCGTCATCATCGGACGGTCGCCGAAGAAGACGCCGATCGCGCGAAAGTTCGCATGCCAATCGGCTTCCCTCATCTCAGCTCCCGTGGAACACAGCCACGTGATGTCCTTGCGGTCGACGCGCGGCAGCTTCTCGCCGCGAAAGAACGCGTTGCGCGCGAAGGCGGGGTGGCCTTTGCGCATGCTGATCACCATGCGTACGAAATCCGTCAGAGCGAGGTCGCGTTCCGTGCGGCCGTTCCAATCGATCCACGAGATCTCGTTGTCTTGGCAATATGCGTTGTTGTTTCCGCGCTGCGACCGTCCGAACTCGTCACCGGCCAGCAGCAGCGGAACGCCCAGCGAAAAAAACAGCGATGCGAGAAAGTTGCGTTTCTGCCGCTCGCGCAGGCGCACGACGTCCGGATCGTCGGTCGGCCCTTCCACGCCGCAGTTCCAGCTCTCGTTGTCGTCGGCGCCGTCGCGATTGCCCTCGACGTTGGCCTCGTTGTGCTTGTGATTGTACGAGACAAGGTCGTTGAGCGTAAAACCGTCGTGCACGGTGACGATGTTCACGCTGGCGCGCGGACGGCGGCCGTCCCACGAATACATGTCGCTCGAGCCGGCCAGCCGCGACGCGAACTCCGGGAGTACGCCCTCGGTTCCGCGCCAAAACCGCCGCATCGTATCGCGATATTTGCCGTTCCACTCCGACCAGCCCGGCGGAAAGTGGCCGACTTGGTATCCGCCCAGGCCGAGATCCCAGGGCTCGGCGATCAGCTTGACGCGCGAGATCACCGGGTCTTGCGCGATCGCTTTGAAAAACGCGGCGTCGCGCGCGTACCCGCTATCTTCGCGCGCGAGCGCCGTCGCTAAATCGAACCGAAAGCCGTCGACGTGCATCTCTTGGACCCAGTAGCGCAGCGAATCCATCACGAGCTGCAGCACGCGCGGATGCCGCAGGTCGAGCGTGTTGCCGCAGCCGGTGGAATCGTCGTAATAGCGCGGATCGGGCGCCGCGCGGTAGTACGACGCGTTGTCGATTCCGCGCAGCGAGAGCGTGGGGCCCTGATGGTTGCCTTCAGCCGTGTGATTGTAGACGACGTCGAGCACCACTTCGATACCCGCTTCGTGCAAGTGCTTGACCATCGTCTTGAATTCATTGATGGCGCCCGCGGTGAGATACCGGGGCTCCGGAGCGAAGAACGCCAGCGAGTTGTAGCCCCAGTAATTGCGCAGCCGGCGCTCCACCAGAAACCGGTCGTCGACCAGCGCGTTAACGGGGAGCAACTCGACGGTCGTGATGCCGAGGTCCAGCAGGTACGCGATCACCGCCGGCGAGGACAGGCCCGCGAAGGTCCCGCGCAGGGCGGGCGCGACGTCGGGATGCATGTGCGTGTACCCGCGCACGTGCAGCTCATAGAAGATGGTCGACTGCCACGGTATGTGCGGGCGCCGGTCGTCCCCCCACGTGAATGCCGTATCGACGACGACGCTCTTCGGCATGCCCGATGCGCTGTCGCGCCGGTCGAACGACAAATCGGCGTTGCGGGCGCCGATGCGGTACCCGTAAAGCGCGTCGCTCCAGCGGATGTTTCCATACAGCTGCTTCGCGTACGGGTCGACCAGCAGTTTGTTATGGTTGAAGCGGTGCCCGCGCGCCGGGTCGTACGGCCCGTACACACGGTAGCCGTATAGCGTCCCGGGCCGCGCATCGGGGAGATAGCCATGCCACACCTGATCCGTGTATTCGGGCAGGACGTAGCGCGCGAGTTCCCGCCGGCCGCGCGAATCGAAGACGCACAGCTCGACGCGTTCGGCGTGGGCTGAGAAGAGCGCGAAGTTGACGCCCATTCCGTCCCAGGTGGCACCGAGCGGATAGGGCAGCCCCGCTTCGACGCGCGGCCGCGCCGCGGTCAGGGCTGCAGCCAAACGGCCGAGAGCGGTGGGAGCGTGAGGCTGAGCGACTGCGCGTGCCCGTGCATCTGCGGACCGCCGGCTGCCACGAGGCCGAGATTCCCTTCGTTGCGGCCGCCGTAGCGCGAGGAATCCGTGTTCAGCACCTCGCGGTACGTGCCCGCATGCGGGACGCCGACGCAATAGCGGTCGAGGCGCCGTCCGGAAAAATTGAAGACGGCGACGAGGTGGCTCGCGTGCTCCGCGCTCCAGCGGATGAATCCGGCCACCGCGTTGGCCCGGTCGTCGTATTGAATCCAGCTGAAGCCGTCGGCACTCGCATCGCGCTGGTGCAGCGCCGGCATTTCCCGATACCGTGCGTTGAGATCGCCCACCAATTGACGGACGCCGCTACGTGCGCGTCCGCCGGCGAGATGCCAGTCCAGCGACACGTTGAAGTTCCACTCGCGCTCCTGCGCGAACTCGGCACCGGCGAACAGCAGCTTTTTGCCGGGGTGCGCGAACATCAGCGCGTAGAGCAGCCGTACGTTCGCAAACCGGTCGTCGATCCACCCGGGCATGCGTCCGTACAGCGAACGTTTGCCGTGCACGACCTCGTCATGCGAAAGCGGCAGCACGTAGTTTTCACTCCACGCATACACCAAGCCGAAGCTGACTTCGTCGAGATGGTGCCCGCGGTACAGCGGGTCGCGCACGAAGAATTCGAGCGTGTCGTGCATCCAGCCCATGTTCCACTTGTAACCGAAGCCGAGACCTCCGGCATACGTCGGCGTTGTGACGCCCGGAAAGGCCGTCGACTCTTCGGCGATGGTGATGGCGCCCGGCACGTCGCCGTAGACTGTTTCGTTGAAGCGGCGCAAGAAGGCCGTGGCCTCAAGATTTTCGTTGCCGCCGAACGCGTTCGGAATCCACTCGCCGGGGCGGCGGCTGTAGTCGAGATACACGATCGAGGAAACGGCATCGACCCGGAGGCCGTCGATATGGAATTCGCGCAGCCAAAACAGCGCGCTGTTGAGCAGAATCTCGCCCACTTCGGTGCGGCCGAGATTGAAGACGAGCGTCCCCCATTCGCGGTGATACCCGACGCGCGGGTCGGCATGTTCGTACAGATGCGTACCGTCAAAGAGCGCGAGTCCGTGTGCGTCCGTCGGAAAATGACCCGGTACCCAATCGAGAATGACGCCCACGCCCGCGCGATGCGCCGCGTCGACGAAGAACTTGAAATCTTCCGGCGGCCCGAAGCGGCTCGTGGGCGCGAACAAACCCGTCGTCTGATACCCCCACGAACCGTCGTACGGGTGTTCGGTGATCGGCAACAGTTCGATGTGCGTGAACCCGAGGCCGGCGACGTGCTCCACCAAGTCCGTCGCGAACTCGCGATACGTCAAGAAGCGGCTGCCCTCTTCGGGCTTGCGCTTCCACGAGCCCAAGTGCACTTCGTAGATCGACATCGCCGCGTCGGGCGCCTGGCGCCGACCGCGGGCGCTCATCCATTCGGCGTCGTCCCACCGGTAATCGCGCTGCTTCACGACGACGGATGCGTTGGCGGGGCGCATCTCCGTGGCTCGCGCGAAGGGGTCCGCCTTCAGCGGTAAGAGGTGGCCGTTGCGGTCGGCGAACTCGTATTTGTATCGCGCTCCGTCGGGCACGCCGGCAACGAAGACTTCCCATACGCCGCACTCGCGGCGCAGCCACATCGGATTGCGCCGTCCGTCCCAGCCGTTGAAATCGCCGACGACGCTCGCACGCCGCGCGTTCGGCGCCCACACCGCGAACGCGACGCCGTCGACGCCGTCGACCGTCATCGGATGCGCGCCGAGCACGTCGTACAGCCGCTTATGCGTGCCCTCCGCGAAGAGATACGCATCGAGCGCACCCAGCACGGGGACGTGTTCGGCCGGCGCGTTTACTCCAGCAGTTTGCGTGCCAGCGTCGGAAACGCTTCCGCGTAAGTCGGATGGATGTGCACCGATCGCTCGAGCGTCCGCCACGTGCCGCCGGCCTCCATGTGTGCGAGAAAAACGTGAACGAGTTCACCGGCCTCGTACCCAACGAGCGTCGCCCCGAGAATCGCGTCGGTCTTCGCGTCGACGACCAAGCGGTAGAAACCGTCCGTCTCATTCCACTCGATTGCCCGCGCGACGTCTTCGAGCGCGATCGTTACGCTCCGTACGTCGTACCCTGCTTTTTGCGCGCTCTCGCGCGTGTGCCCGGCGCGACCGACTTGCGGGTCCGTGAAGACCGCGTAGCCGAGCACCCGGTCGGCGCGCGTGCGTGAGCGGTCGCCGCCGACGATCGCTTTCAGCCGGCGGAAATCTTCCCACGAGACGTGCGTGAACTGCGGCTGTCCTGCGATATCGCCCAGCGCGAATACTCCGGCGACCGCCGTTTCGAGGTGGTCGTCCACCTGCACGAACCCGCGCTCGTCGAGGGCTACGCCCGCCACGACGGCGCCGTCGGGCACGTTCGGCGCGCGTCCGGTTGCAACGAGCAGCGCGTCGCTTTCCAACTCTGAACCAGCGGCGAGGCGCACCCGAAACGCGGTGCCGTCGTACGTGACCGCGCGCGCCTGCGCGTTGACGTGCACGGTGATGCCGTCGTGCTCGAACGACCGCTGCAGAACGTCCGAGACGTCGGCTTCTTCATGGCCGAGCACACGCCCGGCGGGTTCGACGATGTGAACCTCACTGCCGCAGCGCGCGATGCCTTGGCCCAGCTCGAGACCGATGTACCCGCCGCCGATCACCGTCGTGCGGCGCGGCAGCGCCGTTTGCTCGAAAAACGTATCGTTCGTCAGGTAGGGTACGCCGGCGAGGCCCTCGATTTCGGGGACGAGCGGACGCGTGCCGGTGTCGATCACAATCGTTTCCGCGTGATAGCGCCGGCCCTCCGCGATGAGGTCGTGCGGTCCCGCGAACGCCGCGTTCGCACGCACGAGCGTCGCACTGCTCTCGGCAAATTTTTCGGCAATGCCGGCGTTCCAGTCGTGCACCGTGGAACGCACGCGGTTCATGACGGCGCCGAAATCCACGCGCACGTCCGCGTGCACGCCGATGGCGGCCGCACGGCGCGCGCGCCCCGCACCGTGCGCGGATGCAAGAAACGTTTTCGACGGCGTGCAGCCCACGTTCACGCAACTGCCGCCGAGCTTAGCGCGCTCGAAGACGACGACGCGTTTCCCGGCCGCGGCGAAGTCCAGTGCGAGCGGCACGCCACCCTGGCCGGTGCCGATGACGGCGAGGTCGTACGTTTCTTCGGCCATTGCGTTCTCCGGATTCAGACGTGCGAAAAATCGGCGATGGGAACCTCGAAGTCCCACGCAAGGGGCGGCCGTTCGGGCCCGGCGTATTCCGCGGCTTGCTGGATCAGTTTCGCGACGAGCGCCGTCCAACCGGTTTGATGCGACGCACCGAGCCCCGCCCCGGTGTCGCCGTGAAAATACTCGTGGAACGCGATGAGATCGCGCCAGTGCGGACCGTCTTGCAGCAGCCGCCGTTCGCCGAACACGGGCCGGCCGCCCGGCGTATCGCGGCGGAACAGCGCGATCAAACGCTCCGCGATCTCCATGGACACCTGCCACAGCGTGAGCTGCTTGCCGGATCCCGTCGGAAACTCGACCGTGTACGCGTCGCCGAGATAGAAGTGGAAGCGCTGCAACGCTTCGATGAAGAGATAGTTGAGCGGGAACCATACCGGCCCGCGCCAGTTCGAGTTGCCGCCGAACAAGTAAGTCTGCGACTCTGCCGGCTCGTAATCGACCTTAAACGTCGCACCGCCGACGCACAGCACGTAGGGATGCTCGGCGTGATACTTCGATAACGAACGCAGGCCGTAAGGGCTGAGAAACTCCGCTTCGTCCAAAAAACGCCGTAGGATGCGGCGCACCTTTTCCGGTTGCACAATCGCCATCAAACGCCGGCCTTCTAAGCCCGTGCGCTCGATGCTCGCGACGTTTTCGCTGAGCTCGGGCCGATTCGCGCAGAACCAGTCGATGCGCTTTTTCAGACGCGGCAGTTTTTCCAGCGTCGAATTCGAGATCGTTTCGACCGCGAAGAGCGGAACGAGCCCGACCATGGAGCGCACCTTGAGCGCGATGCGCTGTCCGTCCGGCAAAATGAGCTGATCGTAGTAAAACGCGTCAGTGTCGTCCCACAAGCCTTCGTCGTCGGCGCGCAGCGAATTGATCGCATCGGCGATGTAGAGAAAGTGCTCGAAAAATTTGACGGCGACGTCTTCATAGATCGCGTCGTGCTTCGCAAGCTCGATCGCCATCGCGAGCATGTTGAGCGCATACACTCCCATCCAGCTGGTACCGTCGGCTTGCGCCAGGTAGCCGCCCGTCGGCAATTCGGCGCTGCGGTCGAACACGCCGATGTTGTCCAGTCCAAGGAAGCCGCCTTGAAAGACGTTCTTACCGGCGACATCCTTGCGGTTCACCCACCACGTGAAGTTCAGCAGCAGCTTGGTGAACACGCGCTCGAGAAAACGGATGTCGCCCATGCCGTAATGCTTCGCTTCGATCTTATAGACGCGGTAGGCCGCCCATGCGTGCAGCGGCGGGTTGACGTCGCCGAACGCCCACTCGTATGCCGGAATCTGGCCGTTCGGGTGCATGTACGTTTCGCGCAGCAGGCGCGTCAGCTGACGCTTCGCAAACGCCGGGTCCACGACGGCGAGCGGGATCACATGGAACGCAAGATCCCAGGCGGCGAACCACGGATACTCCCACGTATCGGGCATCGAGAGAACGTCGTCGTTGTACACGTGAATCCAGTGCGCGTTGCGCCCGTGCAGCCGTGCGGCGGGCGGCGGCGGCATCAGCGGATCGCCGTTGAGCCAGTCGTGGATTACGTAGTTATAAAATTGTTTGCTCCACAGCAAACCCGCGAACGCCTGACGCTGGATCAGCCGGTCGTCGTCGCTTACCGCTCCCGGAATGACGGTGCGATAAAACGCGTCGGCTTCGGCGCTGCGCCGCTCGAAGATCGCATCGAAGTCCGCATCGACGCGAACGGCGCTGCTGTCCGCCAGCCGCAGCCGGATGGTCACGGTCGCGCCGGGCTCCAGCACGAAACGATAGTGCGGCGCGGCCTTCGTACCCGTGCGCTTCGGATTGACGGCATCGCCGTCGCCGCGCACGACGTAGCGGTCGATGCCGTCTTTGCAGAACGATCCCGTATTCGGCACGCCGAACGTTGCTTCATAGTTCGTCTCATTTTCGGTGAACAGCACGTCCTGTGCCCCGCCGTCGTGGACGAACCAGCGTTTGCCGAGTGTTGCGTGCGCGAGCGCCAGCGCGCCGGTGCCCAATATCGCGGATATCGACGGCTTCGGCACGCCGGCGCGCCACGACCATTCGTTTCTAAAGAACAGCGTCGGTAACACGTGCAGCGGCGCGGCGACGCCCGCGCGGTTCGTGGCCGTGATGCGGATGCAGACGTCGTCCGGGGCGCCTTTCGCGTACTCGACCGTGATGTCGAAGTACTGGTCGTCGTCGAACGCGCCGGTATCGAGAAGCTCGAATTCGGCATCGCCGCGGCCGCGCCGTGCGTTTTCTTCGACGAGGCGTTCGTACGGAAACCGCCGTTGCGGATATTTGTACAGCGCCTTCATGTACGCGTGCGACGGCACGTTGTCGAGATAGTACCAGTACTCCTTGACATCCTCGCCGTGATTGCCTTGAGGGCCGGCGAGCCCGAAAAACCGTTCTTTGAGAAACGGGTCGTTTTCATTCCAGAACGCCGGGGCGAAGCAAAGGCGCTGGTGGTTGTCGCTGATGCCGAGGATACCGTCCTCGCCCCAACGGTACGCGCGCGTGCGCGATTGCTCGAACGGAAAGTAGTCCCACGCCCGCCCGTCCGGACTGTAATCCTCGCGGACGGTTCCCCACTGCCGGTCGCTGAGATACGGGCCCCAGCGCCGCCAATGCGCTGTCTTGCGCTGCTCGTCGATCATCCGCGAGCGCTCGGCGGTGAGTTCCATGTCTGCGTGAAGTCCCGGCTTGCGACGAGGTTTCCTCTCGGCGACCAGCACAACGTTCGCACGATGGAGCGTCATCGCTTGGGTCGTGCCGCGTGCGGCGATATGGCGATCGCCGGCGCGCGCGAGTGGCTGGTGACGAACGGACGCGGCGGGTACGCGTCCGGCACCGTGGCGGGCACGCTGACGCGGCGGTATCACGGCTTGCTGGTTGCGGCGCTGCAGCCGCCGGTGCGGCGCCGCCTGATCGTTGCGAAATGCGAGCTCGACGTCACCTACGACGGCGTGCCGTATGCGCTCGCGGCGAAGCGCTGGGCGGATGATTCGGTCGCGCCGCAGGGTTACCGGCTGTGCGAATCGTTTGCGCTGCGCGACGGCTTGCCGGTATGGACGTACGCGTGCGGCGACGTGCTGCTCGAGCAATCCATCGCCATGGTCGCCGGCGCCGATGCCACGGCAGTGTGCCTGCGGCTGACGCGCGGTCACGGGCCTCTTACGGTTCGCGCACGGGTGCTGGTTGCCGACCGCGATCACCACGGCGGACCGCTGCCCGATCCGGTGCGTTTCGGCACGGAGTGCGACGACGGCGCCGCGCGCGTCGGCCTTCCGTTGACGCAGCGCACGTTGACGATCTTCGCGCCGGGTGCGCGCTTCACGGCGGCGGCGGAGCGCTACGCCGGGTTCATGCTCGTGCGCGAAGCGGAACGCGGCCTCGAGGCGCGCGACGATTACGCGCATGTCGTCACCGGCGAATTCACGCTGTTGCCGGGAAACGACGGCGGTTTGGTCTTCACGCTGGATGCTCTTGTCGAACGGAACGCCGGCGCCGTCGTCGCGTCGGCGCGCGAGGCAAACGCGCGGCGCGCAAACGCGTACGCGGATCCGCTGCTCGGCGAGCTCGCCGTTGCCGCCGACGCGTTCATCGTCGCGCGCGGCGAAGGCCCGGACGCCGGCCGAACGGTCGTCGCCGGGTATCCGTGGTTTGCCGATTGGGGCCGCGACACGATGATCGCGCTGCCCGGCCTGACGCTGCACACCGCGCGGCCCGAGGTTGCGGCCGGCATTTTACGCACGTTCGCATCCACCATCGACGGCGGAATGCTTCCCAATCATTTTCCCGATGACGGCGCGCCGCCGGAATATAACACGGTCGACGGCGCGCTGTGGTACGTCGAAGCGGTGCGTGCCTATCACGTGCTGACGGGTGACGACGGATTGCTGCGCGACGTCTTCTGCGCGCTCGATGCGATCGTGGAGGGTTACGTCGCGGGCACCCGTTTCGGCATCGTCGTCGATGCCGACGGGCTCGTGCGCGCGGGCGTGCCGGGCGTCCAGCTGACATGGATGGACGCGAAAGTCGGCGATCGCGTGATTACGCCGCGCATCGGCAAGCCGATCGAAATCAACGCGCTCTGGTACGCGGCTCTGCGCGCGATGGAGGCATTCGCGCTGCGGCTCGAGCGGCCGGCGTCACGCTACCGCGATCTCGCGGAGCGCTGTGCCGCAGGGTTCGGGCGCTTTTGGAACCCGGCGCGTAATTTTTGCTTCGACGTCCTCGACGGTCCTAACGGAAACGACGCGGCGCTGCGGCCGAATCAGCTGTTCGCGGTAGCGCTGCACGCCGTCGCGCTGGACGCCGACCGTGCGCGCGCCGTTGTCGACATCTGTGCGCGCGAACTACTGACGTCGCTCGGGTTGCGCACCCTGGGTCCGAGTGAGGCGGGATACATCGGACGCTACTTCGGCGACCAAACCGAACGCGACGCCGCATACCATCAGGGAACGGTGTGGCCGTGGCTCATCGGGCCGTTCGTTCGCGCGCACCTGCGGGTGTATGGCGATCCGGCCGGCGCACGGTCCTTCGTTCGACCGCTCGTCGACGCACTCGAGGGCGACGCGCTCGGAACGCTCGGCGAAATCTTCGATGGGGATCCGCCGCACGCGCCGCGCGGCACGTTCGCTCAAGCGTGGAGCGTGGCCGAACTGATGGCTACGCTGCGCCTGCTCGACGACGCACCGCGCGCGCCGGCTACGGGCTGACGACGATGGATTCGGGAGCGTGGAGCTGCGTCGCCGGGCCGCCGATGACGGCGGCGGGTGCGATATTGCCGGCGGCCGCCGGCGTGTAGACCGTGATTTGATCCGAGCGCAGATCCGCGACATAGGTCGTGCCCGTCGAATCGAACGCGATGCCGTTGGGAGTGAACAGCAGAGTCGAGACGCCGCCGATGGTGCGCAGGGGCGTTGCGCTCGACGACGGGGCCGTGCCGTCGAATACGAGCACTTGATCCGGCGCGTTCGTGGGAAAGTACAAGTGTCCGGTTTGGTCGACCGTTCCGGAGGACGTAAGCACCGGGAATTGGCCGGCGTCGATGGCGATCGTGCGCAAGGGCGCGGCCGCGCCGTTCGCGCCGGGGTCGTAGACGTTCACGTACGTCGTCGTCGCGATGGCGCTCGTGACGTATAGATTCCCTTGCGCGTCAAATCCGTCGAGGAACGCATTGCCGGACGACTGTGTAAACGGCAGGGTGATCGTCCGCACCGGTGCGGCGGTCCCGGTCGCGCCCGCGGCGAAAACGAGCACGCTGTCGGTCGCGGCATAGACTTGGCCCGCGCGGTCGACCCGCACGCTGTTCAACTTATGCGTGCCCGACATGTTAATGATTGCGCGGGCCGCATCGCCGCTCCCGGCCGGACCCCAAGCGGCAATCTTGCCCGGCGGCCCGAGATACGAGGCATACAGGTTGCCGGCCGTGTCGAGCGCCAGACTGCTGATCAACCCCTGGGCGGAATCCGCTGCGCTGATCGTTCGCGCCGGAGTAAGATTGCCGCCGACGCCGTGATAAATGAATTCCGCGATGCCGTCCGACGCGGTGCTCACGAAGATGCTATGCGCCGGTGTGGGGATCGGTACCGGCGCGGGGCCGGGCGACTGCGGGGCCGATACCGGTGTTGCCGTGGGCACGGGCGCGGCCGTCGCCGGAGCTCCGGGCGGCGTCGCCGTCGACCCCGGTGCCGGACCGGCGTTTTGCGGGCTGATCGTGGTCGAGCCGCTCGTGCCGCCGCCACCGCATGCCGCGAGGGCAAGCGAACACATCACGAGATGAACCGCGACTCGAGCTACACGACTGGGACGCACGCGAAAAGCTCCCTCCACGTCACAGTGTACGGAGGCACCCGATAAATCCGCAGTGCCGTTCTGTGATGAGGCGCAGAGCCGTTAGGGAGCGCTCCTGGGACTCCTGGTTACTCGCTCGGCCGCCGACAGCGGCGAGCCCACGAGAACCACGATAACCGCCGCCGCCGCGATCGGCAGAAACGCCGTC
>JBHEMQ010000001.1:74351-74870 GCA_046262475.1 Candidatus Velthaea sp. | reverse complement strand
TTCCTGGGCGTCGCCGAGGCGCCGACGTTTCCGGCCAATGCGAAGGCCGTCGGCTACTGGTTTCCGCGCAGCGAGCGCGGCTTTGCGACCTCGCTTTTCGACGCCGCGGCAAAACTCTCGAACGGCATCGGCGTGCTGTTCACGGCGTGGCTCATGACCCTCTTCGGCTGGCGCGGCATGTTCTGGTGGACGGCGGCACTGAGCTTCGTGTTCTTCGTGCTCTTTTACATGTTCTATCGCAACCCGAGTGAAGACCGCCGCCTGACGCACGCCGAGGCGCAGTACATCAAGGAAGGCGGCGCGGAAGAGGAAACGCCGCCGGGCGAAACGCCGCGCGGCGCGGGGCTCCGGTATCTCCTCGCGCAGCCGAAAGTGTGGGGCCTGACCATCGGCTTCACCGCGTACGGCTACTTGTTCGCGCTGCTCTTGACGTGGCTGCCCGGTTATCTGACGACGACGTTCGGCATCAACATCTTGAAGGCGGGAAGCTACGCGCTCTTGATTTGGGGTGTCGGGACG
>JBHEMQ010000001.1:55671-74312 GCA_046262475.1 Candidatus Velthaea sp. | reverse complement strand
ATATCAACGTCGCCGTTTTTTGGATCACGGTCGCGGTTGCGGGAATCGCGTTCCATGCGCCCGTGGGCTGGTCGATACCGGCGCTGATCGCGCCCCGCAACAGCACGGGCAAGATCGGCGGCATCATGAATCTGTTCAACAACTTAGCCGGATTCTTCGCGCCCACGATCACGGGCGTCATCGTCGCACGCACGGGATCGTTTTCGACGGCCATCGTCACCGCGGCGATCATCTTGATCGTCGGGATCATCTCGTATAGCTTCGTGCTCGGACGCATCGACAAGATTCCGGAACCGCGAACGGCTTGATGCACGCGCCCGACGTCGTCGCCGGCGTCGACCTCGGCACCAGCGCGGTCAAGGTCCTCGCCGTCACGACGGGCGGCCGGGAAGTCGCCGAGGGCTCAGAATCCTACGGGCTTTCCACGCCGTCGGCCGACGTCGTGGAACAAGACGCCGACGTGGTGTACGTCGCCGCCATGCGCGTGCTGCAGCGCGTGCTCGCCGACGTGCGGTTGCGCGGCAGCGAGGTCGTCGCAATCGGATTCTCGAGCGCCATGCACGGGTTGCTTGCCGTCGACGAAAACGGCGAGCCGCTTTCGCGCGTGATTACGTGGATGGATCGGCGCAGTGCGTCCATCGCGGACCGGTGGCGCGCCGACGGCACCGCGCTGGATCTCTACAGCCGTACCGGCGCACCGATGCATCCCATGCTTCCGGTAGCCAAACTGCGTTGGCTCGCCGATAACGATCCGGCACTCTTCGCACGGGCGCGCCGGTTCGTCGGACTCAAAGAACTCTTCATCCACCGCTGGACCGGCGAGTGGCTCGTCGATTGGGGCATCGCGAGCGCGAGCGGTCTCTTTTCGCTCGCCCGTCCACAGTGGGATGCACGCGGGCTCGAAATCGCCGGCGTTACTGCGGAACGCCTGTCCGCACCCGCACCGCCGTCGACGGTGCTGCGCAGGTTCCGGCCGGCGATCGCGCGCGAGCTCGGCATCGGGAACGAAACCGCCGTCGTGCTGGCATCGAGCGATGGCGCGCTGGCCAACATCGGCATCGGTGCGTCGCTAAAAGGCGATCTCGCGCTGACCCTCGGCACGAGCGGCGCCATTCGCGTGATGACCGACGCTCCCGCGCTCGACGCGCACGGCCGCACGTTCTGTTATTACGCCGACGATACGCGCTACATCGTCGGCGGGCCGACGAGCAGTGCCGGCGCGTCGCTCGATTGGATTTTCGCGCTGCTGCTGCCGGAGATGCCGAAGGAACGGCGCTTCGCGCACGCGGCCGAACTGGCGGCGGGTGTCGCGCCCGGCGCCGACGGCCTCGTGGTGCTGCCCTTTCTTTCAGGGGAACGCGCGCCGTACTGGCGCAGCACGCTGCGCGGCGCCTTCGACGGCCTCGATCTTTCGCACGACCGCCGCACCATCTTTCGCGCGGCCTTCGAGAGCGTCGTCTTCGGACTCAATGCGGTGTACGAGGTCGTGCGCGCGACCGTCGGCGAAGCGAATCGATTGCTGCTCTCAGGCGGACTCACGAAGGCCGCGCTGGTCCGCACCGTAGTTGCCAACGTCTTCGACGTGCCGTGCGTGCAGCCGCATCAGCAAGAGGCTTCGGCGTTCGGCGCAGCGCTGCTCGCGGCATCGGCGGTCGGTGCCGTCGGCGACGCCACGGCGACGGCGCGCAGCGCCGGCTACGATCCGCCGACGCTGCCCGATCCGGCGCTCACGAAACCGTACGCCGCCGCGTATGCGCGCTACCGCGCGTTCGTGGATGCGCACCTCGCTCTCTTCACCTAGTGCCGCCGCGATCAGCACGCGCGTACGCGGCGCTGCTCCTGCTTACCGCCATCTGGGGTTACAACTGGGTCGTCATCAAAGTGGCGACCAGCGAGGCGGATTCGTTCAGCATGTGCGCGATCCGTTCGATCGCCGCGGTGATCGCGCTGTTCACGGCGTTGACCTTTGCGCGCGGCGCATGGCGCTCGCCGCCGGTCGGCCCCACCATCGTCCTCGGCCTATTGCAGACGACGGGGTTTACGCTGTTTCAGACGCTGGCGATCGCGACGGGCGGGGCGGGCAAAACGGCAATCCTCGCCTACACGATGCCGTTTTGGGCTGTGCTGTTGGCGTGGCCGTTCCTGGACGAGCGGGTCAACCTGCATGGAGGCATCGCGCTGGCTCTCGCCGGCGTCGGCCTCGCGTTGGTGCTTGTACCGCTGGATTTTGCGCACGGGCTCTTGAGCAAAGCGCTGGCACTGCTGGCGGCACTGTCATGGGGCGCGAGCGCCGTCTACGCGAAGCGTTTCCGCGCGCGACATGCGGTCGACTTGCTGGCCCTCACCGCGTGGCAGATGCTCTACGGAACGCTTCCGCTGCTGGTCATCGCAGCACTGGCCCCGCACAAATACGTGCACGTCGACGCCACGTTCGCGATTGCGATGGCATACGTCGGGGTCCTGGGGACGGGATTCGCGTGGCTGCTGTGGCTCTTCGTTCTCAACCGGCTTACCGCCGGCGCGGCAGCGGTGTCGTCGCTGCTCACGCCGGTCGTCGCTGCCGGCGCGGCGTGGATTCAACTCGGCGAGCGGCCCGGCACGTTGGAACTCTGGGGAATGGCGTGCATCGTCGCGGCCCTCGTCGTGCACGCAATTCCAGCGCGCAATGCGTAGCGGGCGCCGTTGCCGGCGCCCGCACTGCACGGCGTGCCACGAACGGAGCTAGAGGCCCTTACCGATATCGTTCGCGGTCGTGGTATCCGAGCCGGACGATGTGCCGCCGCTGCGTGTTGTACCGCCGTCGTTTACGTTGAGCTCTTCGCGGCGCGTCGTTTCCGAAACGTGCTGCGTCTCGGTGACTTGGCGCTTGCCGATCACGACTTCGTCCGTAACTACGGGCGTCTTCGTGACGTTCACGCGCTCTTCGCTGAGCGGCACGCGAATGGTTTCGCCTTCGCCGATCGTGCCGCTCGCACTCGTCGCGCGGTCGCCGCTAACGGGACGCCGTTCGACGAACAACTCCTCATGAACGACCGGGACGTCGACGCTCTGCTGCTGCGTCACGACGTTCTTGCCGATCGTCGCCTCGCCGCTCTGCATGCGCTGCTTGTCAATATTGATGCGTTCCTCGCGCAACTGCAAGCGGCGCTCTTCATCGAGCTGCGCCCCGCCGCGATACCGGCCGTAGTCGCTATAATCGAGCCCCGCGTCCGACGCCGTCGAACCCGATGCGGCGGCCGGAGCGCTCGCGAGGGTTTCGTCGTCGACATCGTCGACGAAGCCGGTCGCCGACGCGCCGCTTGTGATGAGGCGCCCGCCGCATTTTGCGATAACCTGCGCGGCCTGCTCGGGGTGATTTGCTCCGTCGACCGTCAGTATCGCGCTTCCGGGCGGGACCTGTCCCGCGTTCATCGCGTCGGCTTCGTCAACGCCGTGACGGACCAGCGCATCGTGGAGCGTTTGGTCGCCTTCACCGAAGAAACGCTGGAACCAATTCTCGGCCTCGACCGTCGTTTCGCTCATAGCGCCGCTCGCGCCGCCGGTAAAGCTGCTGTCGCCGGCGTCGTCCGATGTCTTGGTTACGCCGATCCACGTGTCGCGAAAACCTTCGTCGTGCAAGCGCTGTGCGGCGCTATGCGCCTGTTCGCGGTCCGAAAAAATTGCGGCGAGTGCCGTTCCGGCCGAATCATCTGCGTCGCCGCGCGTCCCCATGTTCAAGGTTGACCTGCCTCTCAGTGCGTCATATGCGGGTGGAGTTTGCCCGCTGCCTCGCGCGCCTACACCGTTCAAGCAATCCCGCTATTGCACGCACTCCGTGCCGAGATGCCGCTACGTGAACCTGCCCGTTTCCTGTGCCGCCCGCCGCGCGGCACGAAGCGTTCGCTCGGCGGGCGAGCCTGCGCCTTAGGCGACGCCGGCGACTTTGAGTTTCGCGTTCGCGAAATCGATCGTGACTTGCGCGCGGCGCCAGGCGGCGAGATCGCTGCCGGCCGCACGCTGTGCATCCCGACCGCGCGCGAGGTCGGCGCGCGACTCGGCGATGTCGATTTCGTCTTGCGCGAGCGCCGCGTCCGCGAGCACCGTGATTTTGCCGGGCAGCGCTTGCAAAAAGCCTTCGCTCGTTGCGAGCTCCAACCGCCGGAAGCCGCCGCTCTCGTCGCGCACGTTGGCACGCAGCACGCCGGGCTTCAGCGCGGTCAGAAACGGCGCGTGCGACGGCAGAAAACCTTCCTCGCCCTCGGTGCCGACGGCGATCACCAACTCCGCCTCACCGTCGAACTTGACGGACAGCGGCGTAATGAGCGTAAACGGAATCGCATTCGCCATGGGCTAGGCGCGCGCGGCCATGCGGTCGGCGTTGGCCTTCACTTCGTCGATGCCACCGACCATGTAGAAAGCCTGCTCCGGCAGATCGTCGAGTTTACCGTCCAGCACTTCGGCGAACGAGGCGATCGTGTCGTCGAGCTTGACGTACTTGCCGGGCCTGCCCGTGAACTGCTCGGCGACGAAAAACGGCTGGGAGAACAACCGCTCGAGCCGCCGCGCGCGGCCGACGATCATCTTGTCGTCGTCCGAGAGCTCCTCGACGCCCAGAATTGCGATGATGTCCTGCAGATCGCGATAGCGCTGCAGCGTCTCCTGCACGCCGCGCGCAACGCGATAATGCTCGTCGCCGACGATGTTGGGATCGAGAATGCGCGAGGACGACGCGAGCGGATCCACGGCCGGATAAATCCCGCGCTCGGAGATCGGCCGCGAAAGCGCCGTCGTCGCATCGAGATGCGCGAAGGTGGTCGCGACCGCCGGATCCGTGTAGTCGTCGGCCGGCACGTACACCGCCTGCACCGACGTAATCGACCCCTGCCGGGTCGACGTAATGCGCTCCTCGAGCGCGCCCATCTCGGTGCCCAGCGAGGGCTGATAGCCAACGGCCGAGGGCATGCGCCCGAGCAGTGCCGACACTTCGGAACCGGCCTGCATGAAGCGGAAGATGTTGTCGATGAAGAGCAGCACGTCGGCGCTCTTCTCGTCGCGGAAATATTCCGCCATGGTCACGCCCGTCTGCGCGATACGAAAGCGCACCCCGGGCGGCTCATCCATCTGCCCGAAGACGAGCGTTGTCTGCGCGAGCACGCCCGACTCTTTCATTTCGAGCCACAGGTCGTTGCCCTCGCGCGTCCGTTCGCCGACACCGGTGAAGACCGAAAAACCCTTGTGCACCTGCGCGATGTTTCGGATCAGTTCCTGAATCAGCACCGTCTTGCCCACGCCCGCGCCGCCGAACAAACCCACTTTGCCGCCGCGCGTATAGGGCGCCATGAGATCGACGACCTTGATGCCCGTCTCGAAGATTTTCGGCGTCGGATCCTGCTGCGCAAACGTCGGCGCAGCCCGATGAATCGGCCAATACGCCGCGGCCGTCACCGGCGCATCGGAGTCGATCGTCTTGCCGAGCACGTTGAAAATACGGCCCAGCGTCCCTTCACCAACCGGCACCTGAATCGGCGCCCCGCTGCTGGTTACCGGCGCGCCGCGCACGAGGCCGTCCGTCGAACCCATTGCTAAACACCGGACTTGATTGTTGCCAAGCTCACCCTGTACTTCGAGCACGAGATCCCGCGCCTGCATCGCGGTCCCGCCCAGCCGAATGCCGTCAGCCGCCACCGCCGCGCCGTTGGCGCCCCCCCCCCGCCGGTTCCGATATGCACGCTCAGCGCATCGTTGATATTCGGCAACGTCTCAACACTAAACTCAACGTCGACAACGTTCCCAAGAACCTGAACAACCTTCCCAGTGGCAGCCATACTCGTACTACTTTCTCTCAAAGACACGGTGGTAAAGAGATAATTCCCGCTGACTACCCAATCGTGGCGAGCCGCAAAAAGTGCCGCATCATCCCGCCAGTGCCTCCGCGCCGCTCACGATCTCCAAGATTTCTTTGGTGATTGCCGCCTGTCGAGCGTTGTTCATGGCGATGGTCAGCTCGTCGATGAGCTTCTTCGCATTGTCCGTCGCGTTGTTCATCGCGACCAGCTGCGCCGCGAAGAACGCCGCATTCGTTTCCAGCATCGCCGAATAGATCGTGAACTCGAGATACTTCGGTAAGAGCCGCGACAGCACGGCTTCCGGCGACGGCTCGAATTCCACCGCGCCCTTCGGACCGCCGCCGGCGGAGCCGCGGTTCTCCTCCGGCGTGATCGGAATGAGGGCCCGGTATTCCGGCCGCTGGGACATCATGGAGACGAGCTTCGGCGAAATCAACGCGATCGATCCAATGGTGCCGGCCACGAAATCCTCGCTGACGCGGCGCGCGACGTCGCGCGCGACGTCCAGCATCACGCCTTGCGTCAGCGGCCAGAAGTGCGCCGTGGCGGACGTCTGGCGGCGCAAAGCGTTGCGGCCTTTGACGCCGACACTATACCACGCTAAGTTGCGCTCCCGTCGCCCCAGCATCTCTGCTTCACGGATCAAGTTGGCGTTGAACGCGCCCGCGAGGCCTTTGTCAGCCGTCATCAGGATGACGCCGGCGGGCGCGCCTTCGCGCCCCGGCTTCATGAAGGGGTGATCGACTGACGATACGTTGGCGATCAAGTCGCGCAGCATTGCCGACAGCGCGTCGGCATACGGCCGCGACTGCTTCTGCAGCATCTCCGCGCGCCGGATGCGCGCGGCCGCGACCTGCTTCATCGCCTTCGTGATCTGCTGCGTGTTCTTGAGCGACCGGATGCGGTCGCGAAGATCTTTTACCGATGCCATCGGTCAGAACGACGGGTTGAACTCGTTGATCGCCGCTTCGAGCTCCTTCGAGGCGTCGTCGGACAGCTGATTGGTCGAGCGGATCGAGTCAGTTACCGCCGGATGCTTCTCGTGGACGAAGTTGAGGAAGCCGTTCGACCACTCGTGCAGGCGCGGCGTGGGAATGTTCGTGAGAAATCCCTTGGTCGCCGCATAAATCAGCACGACCTGATCTTCGACTGCCTGCGGCTGAAATTGCGGCTGCTTCAGGATCTCGGTAATCTTCTCACCGCGCGTCAGCTGCGCTTGCGTGTTCTTGTCGAGGTCGGATGCGAGCTTCGCGAACGCAGCGAGCTCGCGATACTGCGCCAAGTCGAGCTTGAGGGGGCCGGCCACACTGCGCATGGCCTTGATCTGTGCGGAACCACCGACCCGGCTGACCGAGATACCGACGTCGACCGCCGGACGGATGCCTTGAAAGAACAGCCCCGTCTGTAAGTAGATCTGGCCGTCGGTAATGGAAATCAAATTCGTCGGAATGTACGCCGACACGTCGCCGGCCTGCGTTTCGATCACCGGCAACGCTGTAAGCGAACCGCCGCCGAGGTCGTCCGATAGCTTCGCCGCGCGCTCCAGCAAGCGCGAGTGCAGGAAGAAGATATCGCCGGGATACGCTTCGCGCCCCGGCGGACGCCGCAGCAGCAGCGACACTTCGCGATACGCCTGCGCGTGCTGCGTGAGGTTGTCATAGATGATCAGGACGTCTTTATTCTGATACATCAGCTCTTCGCCCATAGCGCAGCCGGCGAAAGGCGCGATGAATTTGAGCGCCGCTGGCTCGGCCGAGGACACGGTGACGATGGTCGTGTACTCCATCGCGCCGGCCTTCTCGAGCGTCTGCTGCAGCGAAGCGACCGTCGAATTCTTCTGTCCGATCGCAACGTAGATGCAGAAAACGTTGCGGCCCTTCTGGTTGATGATGGTGTCGATCGCGATGGCGGTTTTACCGGTACCGCGATCGCCGATGATCAATTCGCGCTGGCCCTTGCCGATCGGAATCAGCGCGTCGATCGCACGGATGCCCGTCTGCAGCGGCTGTTTCACCGGCTGACGCTGGACGACGCCCGGCGCAGTGTTTTCGATCGTGCGATAGGTCATCGTGTCGATCGGCCCTTTGCCGTCGACCGGCACGCCCAGCGGATTGACGACGCGCCCGAGCAGCGCTTCGCCGACCGGCACGGAGACGATGCGCCCCGTGCGCCGCACCTGATCGCCTTCTTTGATGTCGGTATCCGCGCCCATGATGACGACGCCCACGTTGTCCTCTTCGAGGTTCAGCGCGATGCCTTGCACGCCGTTCGGGAATTCGACGAGCTCCGATTGCTGCACCGACTCGAGCCCGTAGACACGCGCGATGTTATCGCCGACCTCGATGACCGTACCGATTTGCGATTCGGTGGTCCCCGTTTGATAATTGGCGATTTGATTCTTGAGAATTCCGGCAATTTCGTCTGCGTTGATCATGGGCGAAAGTTCACTTTCAGCGGCGAGGGTTCAGTTCGTGGAAAGCATGCGGGCGAATTCGTCGAGGCGGCCGGCGATGCTGCCGTCGATGCGCTTGTCG
This sequence comes from Candidatus Velthaea sp., assembly GCA_046262475.1. Classification (GTDB taxonomy): domain Bacteria; phylum Vulcanimicrobiota; class Vulcanimicrobiia; order Vulcanimicrobiales; family Vulcanimicrobiaceae; genus JBHEMQ01. The sequence goes on along the minus strand of JBHEMQ010000001.1, from coordinate 65,953 downwards.
CCCATCGTAATGCGCACGCCGCCGATCAATTGCGGATCGACCGATTGCGTTACGTCGAATTTGGTGTTGTATAACGCCGCAAGCCGCGCCACGAGCGCATCCAGATCGGCTCTGGCGAGCGGCCGCGCCGTCTCGACGCGCAGCGGCGCGGCGCCGCGGCTCTGCTGTTCGAGCACGTCGTACTGCACGACGATTTGCTCGAACAGCGCTTCACGGCGTTTGCGCACGAGCAGCAGAACCGCGTGCAGCGCGACGGCGTTCAGCCGGTCGAAGGCCCGCGCGAGAATCGCGGCCTTTTCCTTACGATCGACGACGGGCGAACGGAAAAATCGCCGAACTGCGTCGTCGGCACGGAGGGCTTCGAGAACCGTGTGCAAGTCGTGCCCGACCTGCGGGACGGCCTGCGATTCCGCCGCAAGCTGGAAGATCGCGAGGGCGTAACGGCGCGCGACCGTTTCATTGGGCATTACGCAGGCCTCGCGGCGGCGTCGCGCGCGAGCGTCTCGACCGTTCGTTTCACCAATTGCGCGTTGAGGGCCGGATCGATCCGGGCATCGGCCTCGCGGCGTGCGCGGGCGAGCGCCTTATCCACGAATTCGGCGCGCAACGAATCGCGCGCAGCCAGACGAGCGCGACCGAGTTCCGCTTCTGCATTGCGCACCGCACGTTCGCCGTCGCCCTTCGCCTCGGCCACGATGCGGTCGTGTTCGCGCCGCGCCTCGGCGGCGGCACGCTGACGGATCGCCGCCGCGTCGCGGTCGGCCGCTTCGACCTCCGCGCGGGCGCGTCCGACGTCGCTCTTGACGGTTTCGCGGCGCTTCTCCGTGGCTGCGAGCTCGGCGTTGCGCGAACGCTCCGCCGCGTGCACCGCCGGCAGCAAAAACCGGCGAAACATCACGACGAGCACGATCAGGAACGCGATCGCTCCCGCGATCTGCGACCAAATCGCGACCGTCTCGAAGACATTGTGCGACGCCCCCGTCATGCGGCCGCGCCCGGTCCGAGAGCGCGCGAGACGAGCGTCTGCGCGAGATCGCGTACGATGGCGTCTTCGTTCGCGCGCGCCGCAGCAAGCTCGGCCTGCACCGCTTTGTGCGCCGCCGACACGATCTCGGCCGCCCGCTCCATCGACGCTCCGGCGCTTGCAGCGGCTTCATTCTGCGCTTCGGCACGAGCCTTCGCGATGAGCTCCTCCGCTTCGCGCCGGGCGGCAGCGCGCTTCGCGTCCGCCTGACCGCGCAGCGACTTCACATCGGTTTCCGCTTGTTCGATGTCCGCGGCCAAGCCGTTGATGTACGCGCGACGCTTCGCGATCGCCGCTCCGACCGGGCGCATGAAGACGACGTTCAAGACGGCGAGGAAAATGATGAAGTTGACGATTTGGACGAGCAGCGTCCCGTCGATGCGGAGAAACACAGGTGCTAGTGAACGTTCTTCGTGAGCGCTTGAATGAGCGCCGGCACGTTGGCGACGGCGAAGAACAGGTACAGCGCGAGCCCCAAACCGATGATCGGGAACGCTTCCAGAATGCCGACGCCCAGGAAGAAGAACGTGAAGATGTTCGGACGCGCTTCGGGCTGACGCGCGATCGCTTCAACCGCCTTGGACGCGACGATACCGTCGCCGACGGCAGACCCGAGCGCCACGGCGGCGACGATCAAAGTGAAGCCGAGGACGATCGCGGCGATGATCAGGCTTTCGGAACTCACGTGGTGGCCTTTCTTCTAATGCTCCTCGGCCGTTGCCAAGGACAGATACACGATGGTCAGCAGGGTAAACACGAACGCTTGCAGCGACCCGATGAAGAAGTTGAAGAATTGCAGCAAGAAGGGAACGACGGCGGCAGCCAGTGACAAATTCACGGGGCCGACGGACACGTTCGACGCGATGATCGTCGCGACGACGAACAGCAGCAGCTCGCCGACGAAGATGTTGAAAAAGAGGCGCAACGCCAGCACGATGGGACGCGCGAGTTCCTCGATGACGTTGATGACGACCAGCACCGGGAAGGGCCGGAACAAATGCGCGTACGCTTTGATGCCCGATTGGCGCACCGCGACGAACTGGATGCCGAAAAACACGACGAGCGCAAAGGCGACCGTCGTGTTCAGATCGGCCGTCGGCGAACCGCCGAATGGCAGCCCGAGCAGTTTGAACGGAAAGAAGCCGATCTGATTGAGGATGAAAATGAAGAAGAAGATGCCGACGAAAATCGGAACGAACGGCTCGCCTTTGGGCCCGAGCGTGCTGACCGCGAGATCCGCGAGGTAGTTGGTCATGCCCTCGAACGTCGCTTGCGTGCGGTTCACGCGGTGCGACCGGTACGAGCTGCCGACCCAGGCGAAAAACGCCAGACTGGCGAGCATCGTCAGCCAGGTGGTGAGCAACGTATCCGCGTGAACGCTTCCGACCACCGGCCACTGCCAGATCGGATGCGAACCGACTTCCTCGTGCAACTACGCCTCTCGTCGATACCAGCGTTGCAGCTCGACGGCGTACCAGACGAGCGGCGTGAAAAAACCGGCGAAATAGATTCCCATGGACCACCACGGTCCGTGGATCGCTGCGATCACCGGGATCGCGCCGACCGCAATGATCCTTACCATATTACTGGCCGTATACGCACCACGACTGCGGCGTCCGTCGAGAAGCCGTTCGTTGTTGCGCATCACCAGCAAAATGTTCGCGACGCCGCACACCCCGCCGACGGCCAGATCCAGACCTAACCGCGGCGACCACACCGCCACGCAGACCGCGGCGGTGAACAGGAAGAGCGACGACCCCACGCTGATCGACCGTTTGCGCGAGAAATACGCGCGCAACTCGGCCGCTGAGTCGGCGCTCGTCGTATTGTCGCCGTCTCGAAACGTCCCCTCCTCGACTTTCATCGGCTATGCGGGCTAGCGCAAGGCCTTGCGAAAGCCCATCACCGCGCCCGCAACACCGACCGCGAAGCCCGCGAACAAGCCCACGATGACCCACCAGCTTTGATTGGTGCGGTGTGCGACGACATTACCGATCCAGAGCCCGAGCAAAACATCGACGGTGAAGCTCGCGCCGATCCACGCGACGGCAACCGGTTTCACGCGCTCATGCCGCCGCGGCGAATTCGTCGGGCTTTGGGCCGTGCCGGAAACGCCACAGGAGCCACGCAACGATGCGCTCTGCCGCTTTCCCGTCGCCGTAGGGGTTGTTGGCGTGGGCCATGCGCGCGTACGCCGTCTCATCGCGCAGCAGGCGCGTCGCTTCGGCGACGATGGCGCCGGGATCGGTGCCGACCAAGCGCAGGGTACCCGCGGCGAGACCCTCCGGCCGCTCCGTCTCGCGGCGCATCACGAGAACCGGCTTGCCGAGCGTCGGCGCTTCTTCTTGTAACCCGCCGGAATCGGTGAGTACGAACCGGCTCGCCGCGACGCATGCGACCGATTCCGCATACCCGAGCGGCTCCACGAGCCGCACGCCGTCGACGCCGTCCAGCGCGGCGTGCGCGACCGGCGCCACTTGCGGCGACGGATGCACGGGCCACACGATCTGCGGCCGTTCGCTCAGGCCCGCGAGCCGCGCCAAGGCCGCCGCGATGCCGGGCATCGCCGCGTGGTTCTCGCGGCGATGCGCGGTGACGTAAATAAGCGCGCGCGCCGGGTCGAGCCCGGCGAGCGCCGCCGGCTGCGGGTGCGTGCGCCGGCTCGTCTCGAGAAATGCGTCGATGACGGTATTTCCGGTGACGGTGACGTTCGCGCGGTCGACGCGCTCGGCGAAAAGATTGCCGCGCGCGATGGCGGTCGGCGCGAAATGATACGCCGCGATGACGCTCGTGAGCCGGCGGTTCAGCTCTTCGGGAAACGGCTCGGCGGTGGTGCTCGTTCGCAAACCGGCTTCGACATGGCCCACCGGGATTTTCGCGTAGAACGCCGCGAGCGCCGCGGCCGTCGAGGTGGTGGTGTCGCCGTGCACCAGCACGACGTCGGGCCGGGCTTTCGCAAGCACGCGTTCCATGCCCGTCAAGACGCGCGTGGTGATGTCGGTAAGTGACTGCGCGCGCGTCATGATGTTGAGGTCATAATCCGGTTCGATGCGGAAGAGCGCGAGCACGTCGTCAAGCATCTCGCGGTGCTGCGCGGTGACGCACACGACCGATTCCACCAGCGGGCGCGCGGCATCGAGCGCGAGCACGACCGGCGCCATCTTGATCGTGTCGGGGCGCGTGCCCATGACCGTCATGATGCGTAGCGGGGCCGTCACGTCAGGTACCCGCGATGTGCATCGCGCCGATGCCGCCCGAAACGAGCAGCGCGGCAATCCCCAGCACGAAGCACAGCGCGTAAATCAGCAGCACCGCCTGGCGCACGTTGAGCCCGAAGCGGAAGATCAGCTGATGGTGAAAATGGCCGCGGTCCGCTTCCGTGATCTTGCGCCCGGCACGCGTACGCCGCACGATGGTGACGGCGGTATCCAGGACCGGCAGCGCGAGCACGATCAGCGGTACCACCAGCGATATGGAAATGGCCGTCTTGCTCGCACCGGTGATCGAGATGGTCGCGAAGACATAGCCGATGAACAGTGCGCCGGAGTCGCCGAGAATGATCTTCGCGGGATTGAAGTTGAACGGCAGAAAGCCCAACGCGGCGCCGACGAGCGCCGCGAGCACGAGTGCGAGTTCCGGATGGCCGTGAATGAGTTCGATGGCGAGCAGCGAGGCGCCCGATATCGCCGTGAGGCCCGGCAAGAGACCGTCGAGCCCGTCGATGAAATTGATGGCGTTCATCATGCCGAGGTACCACACGAGCGTGATCGCAATCTGGATCCACTGCGGAAAATACAAGATTTGGCCATGATGGAACGGATTGTCGATGAACGGAATCACGAAGCCGTACAAGAGCGAAATTCCGGCGACCACGATCTGCGCGATGAACTTGTTGCGCGGCCGCATGCCCATCACGTCGTCCCATATGCCGACCATCAAGATGAGCGTGCCGCCGAAGATCATCCCGATGATGTTGTGGATGTCCTCGAAGCTGCTCAATTGGTGCTTCGTGATGAGGTAGCCGAGCAACGAAAACAGCGCAAAGGCGAACCCGAGGAACACGGCGATGCCGCCGATACGCGGCTTGGGCTGTTCGTGCATGCGCCGGTCGCCGGTTTCGTCAACCATGCCGACGTGCGAGGCGAGCTGCTGCACGAGCGGCGTGACGAACGCGGCGGTGCCGCCGGCGATGACGATCGCCGCGACGATTGCCGGTACGAACGTCACGCGCCGCCTCGCGCGATTTCCAGGCTCGCGAAGGGCAGCACCGCGACGCCCGCCTCGGCGAGCAGCTCTGCCGCGACCGGATCGGGATACGCCGTCTCGTACACGATGCGCACGACGCCCGCACTGATCAGCAGCTTGGAGCAGTTGATGCACGGCTGATGGGTGCCGTATGCCGTCGCCCCCTCCAACCCGACGCCGTGCAAGGCGGCCTGCACGATCGCATTCGCCTCCGCGTGCGTGGCGCGCTGGCAGTGATCGTGAACGAGCAGACAGCCGACTTCCGTACAGTGCGCCACGCGGCGGGGCGCGCCGTTGTACCCCGTGGTCAGCATGCGGTGCTCGCGCGTCAGCACGCAGCCGACGCTGGCGCGCGGACAGGTCGCGCGCGTCGCGACGGTCCGCGCGATTTGCATGAAATATTCGTCCCAGCCCGGGCGGCCCCGCCCGGTTATTGCGCGGATCTCGGACATTCGCTCGTTGCCTTGCACCGAGAGTCTTGTATTCCTCGCATCTCGCACGCGGCCCGTTGCCGGTGTCCGGGAAGTCCGCGGCGCCGCACGAATGTGGCAATTGGTGGAGGCGGCACCGAAGCGACGCATCTTGGTCACGGGTGCGACGGGCTACATCGGCGGACGCCTCGTGCCGGCGCTGGTGTCAGCCGGTAACGACGTGCGCTGCTTGGTGCGCGATCCCGGCCGGATCGCCGGCCGATTCGAAGGCATCGAGGTCGTGCGCGGCGACGTGTTCGACCCGGCGTCGCTGCGGACGGGACTGCGCGATTGCGACGTCGCGTATTATTTGGTGCATTCGATGTCGGATGACCGCCGCGATTTCTCGCGGCGCGACCGCGAGGCCGCGCGCCAATTCGGAATGGCGGCGGCCGAAGCGGGCGTCGCCCGGATTATCTTTCTCGGAGGACTCGGGAACGACAGCCGGCGTGCGCTTTCGCCCCATTTACGCAGCCGCCATCAAGTCGGCGAGGAGTTAGGCGCCGGCAACGTTCCGGTGACCGAATTTCGCGCCGCGATCATCGTGGGTTCCGGCAGCGTTTCCTTCGAAATGGTACGCTACCTCACCGAGCGGCTTCCGGTCATGATTGCACCGAAATGGGTGCGCACGCGGTGCCAGCCCATCGGAGTACGCGACGTGATCGCGTATCTCGTCGCGGCGCTCGACAGACCGGCGAGCATCGGCCGGATCGTCGAGATCGGCGGCGCCGACGTGCTGCAATATCGCGAAATGATGCTTCGCTATGCAGCCATCCGTGGTTTGGTCAGGCGCATCTTCATCGTGCCGTTTTTCAGCCCGGGGCTCTCATCGCGTTGGATCCATCTGGTGACCCCGATCCCGGCATCGATCGCACAACCGCTGGTCGAGGGCCTTTTCAACGAGGTGATCGTGCGCGACGAGGCTGCCCGCGCGCTGTTTCCGGAGATCGTACCGCTCGGCTACGACGAGGCGGTATTGCGCGCGCTCGACCGCAACGCGTCGAGCGGCCCCGAGACGACGTGGTTCGACGCCTACGACGTCAAGACGTTGCCGGGAGAGTTCGCCGGTTCCGCGCAGGGCATGTTCGTCGATCGGCGGGAACGGCAAAGCACCGCGCCGCCGCACGAGGTTTTTCGCGTCTTCACCAGTCTTGGAGGCGCGAAGGGCTGGCTGTACGCCGACCATCTCTGGGATTTACGCGGCGCAATTGACCGTCTTGCCGGGGGTGTCGGCATGCGGCGCGGCCGGCGCTCACCGCACGCGTTGCGCGTGGGCGATGCCGTCGATTTTTGGCGGGTTGAGGCCTACCGCCCGGACCAGCTCCTGCGCTTGCGTGCGGAGATGAAATTGCCGGGCTACGCATGGTTGGAATTCGAGGCTGTCCCCCGCGACGGTGGGGGCACGACCTTGCGGCAGACGGCGTTTTTCGATCCGCGCGGCATATTCGGTTTTCTTTACTGGTACAGCGTGCTGCCGTTCCATGAATGTATTTTCGGAAACATGGCCACGCGCATCGTGCGCGAAGCCGAAGCGCCGCAGCGCGCAGCGGCGCTACCGGCGCAGTAACCGCCCGCGCCAATCGAAAGCCTGCGCGGGCCGTCCGCTTACGTCGCGACGTTCATCCGGGGTGGTGGTCCGCGAGCAAGTCCAGCCAGGTCAAGCGCGGGACGGCACTGATCCCGGCGCCGGCAACCGCCGCGCCAAGCCGATCACGCATGAAGCGCTCTTGCGCGTCGCGCGAAGTCCACACTTCCATGACGACGAGGTTTCCGTCGTGATCCGTTCCGGCCGTGTGCTTCATCAAACCGTCCGGCCAGTCGCCGCTGCCCGCCTCCATGTTGATGCCCAGACGCGAATTGACGGCCTCGTACTCGCGCCGTCCGACACCTGCGAATTCCAAAACTAAGCCGACAGCCATACTGGTGTCCTCCGCTTTTGAGACCCGTCCCGTGTGTTAGGCCAAGGCAGTTGAAGCCACCTACGTCGCGCGCACGCTGACCGGCACCGAACTCGTCGATCCGAACATCCGATCGCCGGCATCGCCGAGCCCCGGCACGATGTAGCCGTGGTCGTTGAGGCGATCGTCGATCGCGCCCGTTACGACGCGCACGCTCGGGTGCGCCGCCAGCAGCGTGTCGATGCCGGCCGGCGCCGCGATGATGCACACGAACGTCATGTTGTTCGCGCCGCGCGCATCGAGCATCGTGAGCGCGGCGGAGCCGGAATGCCCCGTCGCAAGCATGGGATCGACGACGAACACGTCGCGCCGCGCGAGGTCGTCGGGCAGATTTGCATAGTACGGAACTGCCTCGAGCGTTTTCGGATCGCGATAGAATCCGAGGTGCGCGATCACCGCGTCGTCGATGACGCTCAAGAATCCAGGCAACAGCCCGAGGCCGGCACGGAGTATCGGCGCGACCACCGGGCGCGTCGCGATACGCTGGGTGCGCGCCGTCGCGACGGGCGTCTGCACCATCGCGTCCTCGAGCGCCAAATGCCGCGTCGCTTCGTACGCGAGGAATTGTCCGAGCTCTTCGACCAGCGTGCGGAACACCGGCGTCGGCGTCGCCTTGTCACGCAGCCGCGCGAGCCGGTCCTGCACCGCGGGATGCGCGACGACCGTGACGTTGGAAGGCGGCATGGCGGCCCCTTCGCGACTCGCCCTTACGACGCTTTCCGGTTGTGCCGAAAGATACCGTTGCGTTCGGTATCCTCGATCATCGCCAGCAAGCAGACCCTTCCGACGAGTTGCAACGGATCCATGGGCGTCGCGACCACATAGCGGTCGGCAATGCCTTGCTCGGCGTCATCGAGCATCGCAGCGATCGCGTTCGTTTCGAATTCCCCCGTGAAAAAGCCGGAGCGGCGCGGCGTGCTGCAGCCCAAGGTTCTCAACCAGCAGCCGCTCTGTTTTGATGCGCGCCGGCTACGGCACCTCGAAGCGGGACGTCAATTCCAACACGCGGGCGCGCAGGCGTTCGAGCTGCGCGCGGCTTCCGATGTCGGTCAGCGCCTCACCGATGATCGTGCCGACTTCGCGCGCTTCCGCTTCGCCGAATCCGCGCGAGGTAATCGCGGGCGTTCCGATGCGGATGCCGCTCGTGACCATCGGCTTCTGGGGGTCGTACGGAATGGCGTTTTTATTGACGGTGATGTGAATCTCGTCGAGGTATGCCTCGACGGCTTTCCCAGTGAGTTTCTTCGGCGTGAGATCGACCAGCAGCAGATGCGTATCGGTGCCGCCGCCCACGAGCCGTACGCCGGCGCGCTGCAGTTCTTCACCGAGCGCACGCGCGTTGTCGATGACGCGCCGCTGATACGTTTTGAACGCCGGCTGCAGCGCTTCGCCGAACGCGACGGCCTTTGCGGCGATCGTGTGCATGAACGGTCCGCCTTGAATGCCGGGAAACACGCTCTTGTCGACGGCTTGCGCGTACTGCTCCGTCGTCAGAATGAGTCCGCCGCGCGGTCCGCGCAGCGTCTTGTGCGTCGTCGACGTGACGAAGTCTGCGAGCGGCACCGGCGAGGGATGAAGCCCGACGGCGACGAGCCCGGCGATGTGCGCCATGTCCACCATCAGCGTCGCGCCAACTTCTTTCGCGATCTCCGCAAAGGGTGCATATTCCATCGTACGCGGGTAAGCACTTGCGCCCGCGACGATCATCTTGGGACGATGCTCGCGCGCCTGCGCGCGCACCTCGTCGAAGTCGATCAGCTCGGTATCTTTGCGCACACCGTACGCGACGGCGTTGTACAACTTGCCGCTGAAGCTGATCTTCGTTCCGTGCGTGAGGTGGCCGCCGTGCGCAAGCGACATGCCGAGGATCGTGTCCCCCGGCTGCAGCACCGCCATCATCGCGGCCATGTTCGCCTGCGCACCGGAGTGGGGCTGGACGTTCGCGTGGGCGGCGCCGAAAAGTTTCTTCAGCCGGTCGATTGCGAGTGTTTCCGCGACGTCGACGAACTCGCAGCCGCCGTAATACCGGCGGCCGGGGTAGCCTTCGGCATATTTGTTCGTCATCACGCTGGCCGTCGCTTCGCGCACGGCGCGGCTGGCGTAGTTTTCCGATGCGATCAATTCGAGGTTGTCGCGCTGGCGGCGCTCCTCGTTGGCGATCGCCGCAAAGACATCGGGATCTTGCGCGGCGAGCGTCACCGGTTCGAGCAATTGCATCAGGGATCACCTCGGTCGAGCGTGGATTTGCGGCGAATGATCGATGTCGCGGAATAATCCGGCTTCGACAGCCGGCGCGGCGATGACTTCCTGAAGCGCAGCACTTGCACGACCACGAGCAGCACGACGGTCACAACGAGCGCGGTCCAAAACCACGGGCTCGTCCAACGCGGCTCGGTGTGGTCGAACAAGAACTCCGCAAGCGCGATGACGACGGCGGTAAGGGGAATGAGGCTTGCAAGAACTTGACGTTCCATTCGCTTAGTGACGCATGACCTCGGCGACAGCGAATCCGCCCGCAAAAAGCAGGTAGCACGCGATTCGCGAAATTCGCAGCCGCCGGCGGTAACGCGCTTGACGCAACGGAT
>JBHEMQ010000001.1:0-55661 GCA_046262475.1 Candidatus Velthaea sp. | reverse complement strand
GGTGTCATCTGAACCTCGAGCCAGACCGCGAATCGTGCGAGCGCGAACACCGACAAGCCCACGCACGCTGCCAGCGTCGAAAACGCGAATCCCCATAGCACATGGCCGCCGGCAAACGCACGATACGCGACCTTCGCCGCGATGATGGCGGCTGCCACGAGCGGAAGCGAGAACGGCGCGAACGCATAGCCGAGCATTTGACGGGTGACGATGGTCGGGACGTGCCTTTCGAGAACCGCGCAGCGATGAAGATCGCGATTTCGAGTTCGTCGTTCGCCGAACCGCTCGCTTCCGGCAATTTGACGCAACTCGAATGGCTCGAACGCTGCGCATCCGAGCTGGCCGCCGACGGAGTGGTTTTCGACAAGCGCCATTTTCCGCGCCTTGACGCGGAGTACGTGGCGCAACTCAAAAAGATCGGGACCGACCTCGGTCTCGTGCCGGTGGCTTTGCACGTTCCGCAGCTACTCGGCGAGGACAGCGCCGCCGCGCTCGAGGAATCGTTCGCGGTCGCGGCCGGCCTCGGGGCCATCTTCATGCTCACGCGGCTGCCGGCCGCCGGCGACGTTCCGCCGGCCGCGTTCGTCGCGGCCGTGGCGGCGGCAAAGGTCGCCGCGCGCACGGCGAAGCGAGTCAACGTCACGCTGCTCGCCGCGCCCCAGGAGGGCACGGTCGCCGCCGACCTGCCGGATCTGCGCCATTTCGTCAAGGACGTCGACAGCGCATGGCTGCGCTACGCCGTACCGCTCCACGCCGACCGGAGCTTCTTCGGCCCCCGCGACCGGGCGCTCGTCGTGACGGTGGGCGCTTCCGACGATTCGAGCGCGGCGGACGTCGCGGAAGGCGCGCGTCCCTGGTTGCTGCTAGAGGGCCGCGTGGACGCGCAGCGGGTGTGCGCGCTCCGCGCCGCCGCCGCAAAAAAGACGCTCGCTGCTGCGAACGTCTCTTAGTGCGCTTCCAACCGCGTATGCCGTCTGCATGCCGGGTGAGAACCTGCGATCTCGCAGGTGGGTGCGGCCCGGGCGCTTAGTGTTCGGGGGAAACCCCTGAGCAGCCAATCGTATCCGGAGCTTGTGCTCCCTAGGTATTCACGTTGGTCCAACACCATAGCAAGTACGCGAACACCGCAGTCTTCTTCGCCCCCTTAGTATCACATCGTCGTCAAGACTTGACAGGCTGAGAAAAACCGTCATGCGCGCCGTTTGAGCGCGGCGCCGTACACGCCGATGGCCCGGCGGCGCGCCGCCGCGTGATCCACGATGGGCGCCGGGTAGTCGCGGCCGATCATACAATCGGCGGCCGCCGCGACGAGCGGCGGCATGTTCCAGGGCTCGTGGATGTAGCGCGCGGGAACCTTTTCGAGCGCGGGCAGCATCGTTCGTACGAAGTCGCCGCGCGGATCGAAGGTTTTTCCCTGTAGAGTCGGATTGAACACCCGGAAGTACGGCGCCGCGTCGACGCCCGTCGAAGCGGACCACTGCCAGCCGCCATTGTTCGCCGCCAAGTCCGCGTCCGCGAGATGCTGCTCGAAGTAGCGTTCGCCCTCGTGGTAGTCAATCAGCAAGTGTTTCGTCAAGAACGACGCGACGATCATGCGCAGCCGGTTGTGCATCCACCCCGTCGCGTTCAGTTGCGTCATCGCCGCATCGACGATCGGGTAGCCGGTTCGACCTGCGCACCACGCGGCGTAGTGCGCCGCGTTGTACTCGTATTCAACGTGCGCGGCCTCCTCGAGAAACGGCGCATGTGCGGCGTGCGGAAAATGCACGAGCAGCTGCTGATAGAAGTCGCGCCACGCGAGCTCGCCGATCCACGCGTCGATTTGCGCCGCTGCATGCTTCGCGCGCACCGCCCGCGCGTCCAGCGCCGCGTGCACGCACGCGCGAATGCCGATAGTGCCGGCGCGCAGGTGCGGCGAAAGCCGCGAGGTGCCGCCGGCAGCCGGTTCATTGCGCCGATCGGCGTATCGGTCGATGCGGCTCGCCGCGAAGTCGGCGAGCGCGGCTCGGGCCGCGGCGCTGCCGCCGGCCGGAAATTGGTGTGAGCTGGCATGCCCGTAGCGTTCGGGCTGCGGAACCGCATGCGTGACGCCGATGGCGGCGGCGGGCGCCAACGCATTGCGCGCTGCAACTCGTGAATCGAACGGCAGGCGCGGTTGCGCAGCCAGCGCCGCGCGCCAGCGCTTCGCGTACGGCGTGTACACGACGTACGGGCGCCCGTTTTCTTGCAAAATCTCATTGGCCGCGCGATACACGTGATCGGTGAACGCTCGCACCTGGAGTCCGCCGGCGCGCAGTTCGCGCACGACGCGTTCGTCGCGTGCGGTCATCTCCGGATCGTAATCGACGTTGTAGCAAAGCGTCGTCGCACCGGTTCGCCGCGCCAGCGCGAGCAGTTCCGGCGCAAAGTCGCCGTCCAGCAGCGCCAGATCCGAATCCATCGCGCGCAGCTCCGCGCGCAACGCCGTGAGCGAATCGAAAAAGAACTGTACGATCGGTGCGCCGACACGCGGCCCTCGCAGCAGCGCGTCGTCCAGGACAAACGCGCAAACGAACCGCTCGCTGCGGGTCGCTGCTTCAAAGAGTGCGCGATGATCGTCGAGACGCAGATCACGCCGCATCCAAACGATCGAGGTACGGTAGCGGCCGGAAGTGCTCACGGGCTTTCATACCCGCGAACGCCGCCGGCCGCCGCTGGTTACGGCGTGACGGTACGTTGGACATCGACTTCCGGCGTGACCGGGTCGTTCGTCAGGATCTGAAGCGTTGCGCACGCCGGGTCGGCTACGAGGCCGCTCGGAGCCAGATCCAAGCCGCAGAACGAAACGGCGCCAGCGTTTCACCTTCGAAACGAGGCGCATTCGACACGCGCGCCGGGTAAGGGGCAGCCCTCCGACGCTGGCGAACGTCAGAACGACGGGCGCGGGCGAGGAGATCTGGGTGCTCGTGCAGTTCGGAACCGTGCACCAACTGTAGCTCACCGGGAGCGGGCCGAACCCGACGATCGGCCGATTCCGAAGCCCCGTACCGCTCATGAGGAAGTTTAGGATCCCGGCGTTGGTCGTCACTTGAAGCGTCGCCGTGCGCACGCCTTCGCCCGTGGGCTGGAACGCGACGAACGGCACTCACCCCCGCCGCGCTGACCGTGAAATCACCGGAATTCGCACCGGCGATCGCCACGGCGGAGAACGTCAGCGGCGTCTTCTTGCGGATGTTGTAGATGGAGAATCCCGCCGAACGGCTGCGGCTCGGCGGAATGCCGCCCGACTGCAGAACGTCGAAGTTCGCTGCGAGATTGTTTGCCGCCGACGGCGGCGGGGCGATGGGGCTCTGGAGATAGGCAGCCGCACCGTCGACCGTCGGACTCGGAATGCCGCCGGTCGCAACCGTTCCGCCACCGCCGCCCCCCGGTGCCACCACCGCCGCCGCCTGTGGCAGCAGGTCCACCGGACAGCGTATGAAGGCCGCCCGTAGCGGCATCACCGGAGGGTACGACATTGCCGCCGGAGGCGCACGCCGCCAACGCTACTAAGCCACAAAGCGCTCCGACGAAAAATCGAGCTTCGTGCAGACGAAGCACCCTCCGAAAAAAACCATCAGCGACGCCGGCGAAGCGGCGCGCAACGATGTCAGTAATATACGGGCAGCATGAAGAAAGCGTGAATGAAAAATTATCTCGGCATTCGCGTTCACGTCCAACCCGCGAGCTGCACGAGTACGTTACCGCGTCGCTCATTAATGAAGATGAAGTTATGATGGACGTGCAACTTTCCACGTCGCAAGGCGCCTGCATTGCCGCCCGTGCACCGAAGTCGCGTGAAGGCGCGAACGCCGAGAAGACGTGAACCCCCGGGGAAAAAAAGGACGACCGCTGCGAGCGTAGCCGCGCGCAACCGCGCGCAACGTGTCCCAGATATACCGGGCAGCGTGAAGAAAGGTGGAATGAAAAACATCTCAGCATGCAAATCGTACGACGCGCGCACGCTGCGTGGACGTACACACGATGCTTGTCATCTCACATGCCCGCGGACGCGGCGCGCATGAATCATTAGCATGAAGCACACCGACGTTCATAGTTCCGACGTTCGTATTTCGGTTGAGACGCTTGTATTGCCACTCGTGCACGCCTTCACGATCGCTCGCGGCTCGGAAACGGTAGCGCACAGTGCGATCGTGCGCGCGCGGTGGAACGGCTTGACCGGTTTTGGTGAAACGGCGCCGAGCGCGCGTTATGCCGAATCGGTCGAGAGCGTGCGTGAGTCGCTGGCCCGGTTCGTGCCGTTAAACGATCCGTACGTTTTGGAACATGCGCTCGACGCGCTTCCGCCCGCCGCACGCTGCGCGGTGGACATCGCCTTTCATGATTTAATCGGCAAAGATTGCGATCGGCCGCTGTACCGGCTCTTCGGACTCGATCCGGCGCGAACGCCGCTGACGTCATTCACGATCGGGATCGCGCCGCTGGACGAGATGCTCGCGAAAGTGCGCGAGGTCGGAAGCCACCCGGTCATCAAGGTGAAACTCGGGAACGACGCCGAGATCGAAACGGTCGCCGCCATACGCGACGCGTACACCGGGACGATCCGGATCGACGCGAACGAAGCGTGGACGCCCGAGCAGAGCGTGAGCCTACTGCGCGAATTCAGGCGTTTCGATATCGAATTCTGCGAGCAGCCGATCCCGGCCGGGACCCCGGAACGCCTGCGCTGGATTCGCGAGCGTTCGCCGATACCGATCGTGACCGACGAGGACTCGAAAGATGCACGCGACTTGCCGGCGCTCATCGGCTGCGTCGACGGCATCAACGTGAAGCTTGTAAAGTGCGGCGGTATCCGCGGCGCGATCCGCATGATCCACACGGCGCGCGCGCTCGGCTTCAAGATCATGCTCGGCTGCATGGTCGAGTCGCAGGTGCTTACCACGGCCGCAGCGCAGCTGTCGCCGCTCGTCGATTGGGCCGATCTCGACGGACCCTTTCTGACGGCGGAGGACCCCTTCGAGGGCATCCGCTACGAGGGCGGCAAGATCGTGCTGCCGCCGGGACCCGGACTGGGCGTGCATGAAAAAGTGACGGCGTGAACGTTCTCGTTCTCGGCGGCACCGTGCGGACGGCATCTCGTGCGCGCGCTCGTGGCACGCGTACACCGGGTGACGACGTTCAACCGTGGAAACCACGACGTCGACGCAGATGTTCCCGTCACGCGCTTGCACGGAGACCGCACGAACGCGACGGATCTCGCGTCGATCCGCAGGACCGGATGGGACGCCGTCGCCGATCCGAGCTCGGACGTTCCGCTGTGCATTCCGCCTGATTCGCCGTATACCGAAGACACCGGTACGCGCGACGCGCGAGTGGTTCGCGGCGTCCGGGCGAACCGGCCTGAAAGCGGGGCTGACACCGGAGAAAGAAACCGAACTGCTGGACGCATGGAACGCCGCTATCTCATCCTAGCGCCGCACGCTTTCGCAACCCGCGCCGCTAAAACCGCGCACGGCGTCATTGCGTATTCGACGGACCTGACGGTGGCGGTCGTCGATCCGGCGCACGCGGGAAAGTCCGTGCGCGACGTGCTGCCCTACTTGAACTCGGACGCACCCATCGTCGCCAGCGTCGCCGATGGCCTCGCGCACGCACCGACCTCGCTCTTGGTCGGCGTCGCGCCCGCGGGCGGCCTTCTGCCCGCCGAGTTTCGCGCGGAAATCGCCGCGGCGATCCGTGCCGGCCTCGAGATCGTGAGCGGTCTGCACACGATTCTGGGCGACGACGCGGAATTCGCCGAGCTCGCCCGAACGCACGACTCGCGCATTTGGGACCTGCGGTTGCCGCCCGCCGCGCCGTTGTTCTCCGGAGCGGCCTACGACATCGAGGCGCGCATCGTGTTGACCGTCGGCAGCGACTGCGCGGTCGGCAAGATGACGGCGTCGCTCGAGCTCACCCGCGCCGCGCGCGACCGCAACGTCGCAGCGGCGTTCGTGCCGACCGGACAAACAGGCATCGCCATCGCCGGCTGGGGAACCGCCATCGACCGCGTCGTAGCGGATTTTGCGCGGGCGCTGCGGAGCAGCTCGTCCTCGAAGGCGAACGCCGCGCGTCCGAACTGCTCGTCGTAGAAGGTCAGGGCGGCATCAACCATCCCGCCTACGCACCGGTCACCCTGGCCCTGCTGTACGGATGCGCGCCGGACGCGCTCGTGCTGGTGCACCTCCCGAGCCGGCGCAGCATCGAGGGCTACGATATCCCGCTGCTGGGTTACCGTGCCTTGATTGCGACCTACGAATCGCTGTGCGCGACGGTCAAGCCCGCGAAGGTTGTCGGAATCGCGCTGAACACGAAAGATCTCGCGGAAGCGCCGGCGCGCGCCGCCATCGACGAGGCGCGCGCGCAGACGGGCCTGCCGTGCGACGACGTCGTGCGGTTCGGGCCGCATGCGCTCTACGACGCGGTCGCACCGCAGGTGCGCAAGACGGCCGCGCTGCATGCGCGCTGCATGTCTGATCGCGCCGCACGTGCACGCGCTGCCGCGTTGGCATGTGGACTCACACTGGCCGCGTGCACGCGCGTGGGTGGTGAGGCGGACGGCCGCCATGCGTGGACGCAGCCGGGGCACGTCCGCATCGGCGCTACCGACGAGCCCGATTCACTGAACCTGCTCTTCGCGCACGATGCGGCGGCGGATCAGATCGGCACGCTGCTCTTCGCGTACGTGTTCCGCTTCAATCCCAAAGGCGAACTGCTGCCGGAGATCGCGCGCGAGATCCCGACCTATGCCAACGGCGGCATCAGCAAAGACAACAAGACGATCACGCTGCACCTGCGGCCCGGCATGACGTGGGCCGACGGTGCTCCGCTGGATGCGCGCGACATCCGCTTCACGTGGCGTGCGGTCATGAATTCGCGCAACAACACGAAACTACGGCTCGGTTGGGACGATGTGGCATCGATGGACGTTCCCGACAACGACACGCTCGTGGTTCGATTGAAACAGCCGAATAGCGCGATGTTGTACAACATTTTCGGCGGCGGCGGCGGCGCCGCGTACCCGCCGCTGCCCGAACACGTGCTCGGCAAACTGCCCGACATCAACCGCGCGGCCTTCAACATCGCCCCGCTCTCCAGCGGTCCCTGGATTCTCAAATCGTGGACGCACGGCGCAGCCTTGGAATTTGCGCCCAACCCACGGTACTGGCGCGGCGCGCCGCGCCTCAAAGCGCTCACTTGGAAAGTCGTGCCGAACGCGGACACGCTTTTTCAGGAGATTCAGACGCACGCGGTAGACCTCTACGATCCGGTCCCCGAAAGTCAGATCGGGCAACTGAAAAGCCTGCCGGGCGTCGCGGTCGTCAAGCGCCTCAAATCCAACTGGCGCCATCTGGAGATCAACACGCGAAAGCCGATTCTCGCCGACGTGCGCGTGCGCCGCGCCATCGCGCAAGCCGTCGATTGGGACCGCATGAATGCGACGATCTACCACGGCGTCAACATTCGCGCGACGAGCGACATCGTACCGGACTCGTGGGCGGCGCCGCGCATTGCGCCGTGGCGCTTCGATCCCGCCGCCGCACAGCGGCTGCTGGCGGCGGCGGGCTGGCTGCCGGGTCCGCGCGGCATTCGCTTCAAGAACGGCACGCCGCTCGCGATCACCATTTCGACCGGCACGAACAAGCCGGCCAACATCGCCGCGGAGGTGCAGATGCAGCAGCAATTGCGCGCCGCCGGCATCGAACTGACGATCAAGAATTATCCGGTCAGCCTGCTGTTCGCGCAGAACGGACCGCTCTACGGCGGTTCGTATGACATGTCGTGGAGCGTCGACACGAACGGCCCCGAACCGGACAATCAAGGCAATTGGAGCGGCGACTTCATCCCGCCGCACGGCGCGAACACGTCCTTCTTGCAGGATCCGGTGATCACGCAAACGAGCGCGCAAGCACTGCTCACGTTCGACCGCCGAAAGCGCAAGGCGCTCTACCAGCGGGAGGAAGAGCGCATCCACGAACTCGTGCCCGCCGTGTTCTTGTACTGGTCCGTCGATACCGCCGCCGTGAACAGCGATCTCAAAAATTACCGCCCCGCCGAATACGACATGGCCGATCTGTGGAACTCGTACGAGTGGGAAATCTAAGGATGCTGAAAATCGAGCGTCATACCGGCGGCGTTACGACGATGGCCACGCCGCCCAGTGACAGCGCAATCGTTTCGTGGAATTGCCACGCGACGCGCGCGCGCATCGAGCTGCGCGTGCATTGCAGCGGCGGGCGCACCTCGGGCGCCCTGCCCTACATGGAGTTCGCCGCAAATGCACGGCGGTCGCTGAACGGGCGCGACGCGACGGCGCGCATCGAAACCGACGTGCTCCGCGCGAATGCCCCGATCGTGGCCGTCGACGTGCTGAGCGATACGCTCCTCGATGCGGTGGCGCTCAGCACACGCGTGCCGATGCGTCCGGGTCGTGGAGCCATGGCGGCGCCGCTCGATGTGCCGGCGCTTTCGCAGTATCTTTCCGACCTTCCCAGCGAACGCGGCTGGTGCTCGCCGGCCGCGCTCGCAATGCTGCTCGCGTACTGGCAGCGGCCGGTCAGCATCCCGGACGTTGCGCGCGCCGTGTACGACGACGCCTACGGCGGAACGGGAAATTGGGCCTTTAACGTGGCCTTTGCGGCGTCGTTCGGACTGCGCGCCGTCGTCGTGCATCTCGCGGGGCTCGCGCACGCGGCGGAGTTCATCGCGGCCGGAATTCCGCTCGCCGTTTCGTATGCCTGGACCGCCGGCGCGCTGCCGGGCGCGCCGCTCGAATCGACGGATGGTCATCTCGGCGTGCTGCGCGGATTCAGCGCATCGGGCGACGCACTGCTCAACGACCCCGCGCAGCCGACCCGCACCGCAGCGTATCCGCGCGAAGCCTTCGAGCATGCGTGGCTTTCGCACGGCGGGGTGGCGTACGCGATGGTGCCGGTCGCGCACGGCGCGAACCTCGCGCGGCTCGCGAACGCGTGAGGGCGCAACCCGCGGCGCGCGTGGCCGCACGGGACGCCGTCAGCGACGTGCCGCTGCACATCGCACTGGTCGAGCCGCAAATTCCCCCGAACACCGGCAACGTGGCGCGCTTGTGCGCCGCGACCGGCTGCGCACTGCACCTGGTGGAACCGCTCGGATTCTCGATCGACGACCGCGCGCTCAAGCGCGCGGGCCTTGACTACTGGGACGCGGTGCGTGTCGTCGTGCATCCGTCGCTCGAACGTTTCCTCGTCGACTACGAACCGGCGCGCTGCTGGTTCATCTCGACGCGCGGGACGCGGCCATACGCGAGCGCGCCCTACCGGCGTGGTGATGCGCTCGTGTTCGGCAAGGAAACCGCGGGACTGCCCGATGCCGTGCTGCGGGCGCATGCGGCCCGCACGCTGCGCATCCCGATGCGCGCCGGTGCGGTGCGCAGTATCAATTTATCGACCGCCGCGGGCATCGTGACCTACCAGGCTCTCGCGACCTTGGACTTTCCGGATTTGATGTAAGGCAGGTTGCGCGCGTGCGGCGGCAGCGTCAGCGCGATGCCGAGCGCGAGGAGGCACAGTGCAGCGATCGTGAGGATCGAAGCGGCCAATCCGTGCGCATCGCCGATCGCGCCGAGCACCGGCGTGAACATACCGCCGAGCGAAACCCCGAGGCCGAGCGTGACGCCGGAGGCGATTCCCAGCCGGTTCGGCAGATACTCCTGACCGAGCACGATGAACGACGTCTGAGATGCGACGAGCACGAACCCCGCGACCGCAATCAGCGCAAATCCCGCAAGGACGGGCGCGCTCGCAGTGTGCGTTACCGCGACGAATCCGCAAATCAGCACGCACGACGCGCCCGTGGAGCACAGCAGCACGATGCGCCGGCCGAATCGGTCGGCGAGCGGCCCGCCCGCCAGCGTTCCCAGAACGCCGGACAGCAAGAACGTCGTAAGCAGCGCCGCGCCCGTGGCAGGGCGCACGTGCAGCACCGCGACCGCGTACAGCGGAATGAACGTCACCAGCCCGAGATACGCGATCGAGCGCACCGTTACGAACGCACTGAGCCGCGCGAACGACGACCAATCATCGCCGTACTGCGGGTCGATCCCGCGCTTGCGGCGCGCGGGCAAGAACGTCTTGAGCCGCGGGATGTCCGCAAAGATCAGCGCTGCGAGCACGAGCACGGGCACGACCGCCGCCAGCGTTCCCGCCAAGCCCCACGCAGCGACGGCGGCGGTCGCGAACATGGGTCCGACGGCAAAACCGACGTTGCCGCCCGCGGCGAACCACCGCATGCCCGTCGCTTTCTTCTCTCCGGCAACGTAGTTCGCGAAGCGCGCGGCCTCCGGATGAAACGACGCGACGCCGATGCCGCTGACAAGCGCGGCCGCAAATGTGAGCGCGTACGTCGGCGTAATGCCCATGAGCGAGACGCCGCCGCCCGCGAGCACGAGCCCCGCGGGAATGAGCCACGGCAGCGGGCGTTTGTCGGCGAGGTGTCCGATCGCCGGCTGCACGACCGACGAACTGATCGCCTGACCGAGGACGAGCGTCGCGGCGCCGGCGTACGACAGATGCATCTTCAGGATCAAGAAGGGCAAGATCGCGGCGATGAAGCTCTGGTTGATGTCGTCGGTAACGTGCCCGAGCGCGAGAAGCGCCATGCCGCGCGCATCCATTTTGCCCACGGCCGCTAAGGTCGGATGGAACGCGGCGCCGCTCCTGCGAAGCTTCGGTACGCGAAATGGAAACGATCGACCTCATCCAGCAGCGCGTTACGGCGTGCCGCAAGTGTCCGGAACTCGTCGCCTACACGGCGGACGTTGCACGCGAGAAGCGCCGTGCATACCGCGACCATGCATATTGGGGCAAGCCGGTGCCGGCGTTCGGCGATCCGCACGCGCGTATCGTCTTGGTCGGCCTCGCGCCGGGCGCACACGGCAGCAATCGCACGGGCCGCATGTTTACCGGCGACGCATCGGGCGAATGGCTGTTTCGCGCGCTTCACCGCGCGGGTTTCGCAAGTCAGCCACACGCGACCGGCGCCGGCGACGGCATGCGTCTTGACGATTGTTTGATCACGGCGGCCATCCGTTGTGCGCCCCCGCAAAACAAGCCGACGAACGAGCAGAAAGCGCGCTGCTTCACCTATATGGAAGAGGAGTTCGCAGCGCTGCGCGACGTTCGCGTCGTCGTCACTCTCGGGAAAATCGCGGACGATACATTCCATGCGCTCGTTAAGAAAGCGGGGAAATACCGGTCCGCACGCAGGCCTTTCGCCCACGGTGGAGAGACCTTGGTCTCGCTTCCCAGCTCAGTGGAGGTGACGGCGCTTGCTTCGTATCATCCTAGCCGTCAGAACACAAATACCGGCGTCCTGACCGAGGCCATGCTCGATGCAATTTTCATTCGCGCACGGCAACTTCTCGCGTAAACTCGGCGGGCGTGGGTAAGACAGGGAACGCCATGAAGTACCGCATCGACGACCGCGACCTGGCCGCATTCCTCGTATACGCCGCGCGCGAACGCAGCTTGGATGCGTCGCTTCGCGCCGCGAGCCGGTATGCGCGCTCTGAAGAACATCGCAAGTCGATCGACGCCCTGCGCGAGCTCAACAAGAAGATGCTTTTCCGCGAAACGCGGCGCTCGAGCTTCTAAAACGCCGGCCCCCCAACGTGAAGACCTCGCCGCAACGAGCGAGGTCTTTTTATTTGGCGGGCGCGTGCGGTGCGATGCGAAGCGCGAGATCTTCGAGCGCTTGCGGTGGAACGGCGGACGGCGCGTCCATCATGACGTCGCGCGCCGTCTGGTTCTTCGGAAACGCGATGACCTCACGGATGCTTGTTTCGCCGCACGCCAGCATGGCGATGCGGTCCACGCCAAGGGCCATGCCGCCGTGCGGCGGCGCACCGTAGCGCAGCGCCTCCATGAAGAATCCGAAGCGCTCGTCGATGGTCGCGTCGTTGAGGCCCAAGCGCCGGAAAACCTTGCGTTGAAACGCTTCGTGATGGTTGCGGATCGAGCCGCTGCCGAGCTCGAACCCGTTGAGGACGAGATCGTAGTGCTGCGCCCGGACGGCAAGCGGATCCGTGTTGAAGAGCGCCTCTTGACCGGGCGCGGGCGCCGTGAACGGGTGGTGCGAAAAGGTGATTTCGCCGCTTTCTTCGTCGCGCTCGAAGAGCGGGAAACCGTGCACCCAGCAGAATGCGAACGCGCGCGGGTCGCGCAGCCGCAAACGGTCGCCGATCTCGAGCCGGACGCGTCCGGCGACACCGGATGCGAGCGCCTCGGCTCCCGCGATGAAGAGCAGCGCGTCGCCGTCCGCAGCGCCGGTGCGGGCGCGCAGTGTGCCGGCGACGGGCTCGTCGAGAAACCGCGCGACGCTGCCTTTGAGGCCGTCCGCCGAGAACGTGACGTACGCCAGTCCGTTGGCTCCAAAGCCCTTTGCGAGCTCGGTCAACGCGTCGAATTCGCGTCGTGAAAGCGCCGCGCCGCCCGGATAACGCAGCGCCGCTATCCGGCTGTCTTCGCGGTGCGCCAGCGTGCGGAAAAGCTCGAAGGAACTCTCGCGGAACACGTCCGCAACGTCGACGAGTTCGAGCTCGAAGCGGCGATCCGGCTTGTCGGAACCGTACCGCCGCATCGCCTCCGCATAGGTGATGCGGTCGAGCGGATCGGGAACCGGAACGCCCAGCGCCCGCTCCCACACGAACCGCATGCACCCTTCCATGACGCGCATGACATCGTCCTCGGTGACGAACGTCATCTCCACGTCGAGCTGCGTGAACTCCGGCTGACGGTCAGCGCGCGGGTCTTCGTCGCGGAAGCAGCGCGCGATCTGCATGTACCGGCCGATGCCCCCGATCATCAAGATTTGCTTGAGAATCTGCGGCGATTGCGGCAGAGCGTAAAATGTTCCGGCATGCACGCGCGACGGAACGAGATAGTCGCGCGCGCCCTCGGGCGTCGACTTGATTAAATTCGGCGTTTCGATTTCGAGGAAGTCCCGGGCATCGAAATAGTCGCGCATCGCTTTGACGATCTTGTGCCGCACGGTGAGATTGCGCTGCATGCGCGCGCGCCGCAAATCCAAGTACCGGTAGCGCAGACGGATACTCTCGTCGAACTCGTCGTCGCTCGCGATCACGAAGGGCGGCGTCTCGCTGCGGTTCAGAACATCGAGATCGCTCACCGCAACCTCGATCTGCCCCGTGCCGAGCTTCGCGTTGTCGGTGCCCGCCGGGCGGCGCCGCACGGCGCCGCGCGCGGCGATGACGTCTTCCCCGCGCAGCGTCTCGGCGGTCGCGAACGCGCCCGCTTCGACCGGATCGAAGATGAGCTGCGTAATGCCGTCGCGGTCGCGGATGTCGACGAAGATCAAGCCGCCGTGGTCGCGGCGACGGTGTACCCAGCCGCGCAACTCAACGTCGGCATCCACGTCGTCCGCCGTCAGTGACCCGCAGGTGGCGCGCGGACGCTCAGTCGATTCCATCGAGTGCCGCCTTCACGCCCGTCAGATAGTGATATTGGTACGAGAGCGAGCGCGCGAGACCGGGTCTGGCGGCGCGCGTTTCGATCCACGCCTTCACCGCCGGCGTCCGGTCGACGAGTCCATGCAGTACCAGGGATACGGGCGTCATGCCGAGCTTCGCCTGCACGCCGAGCGTGGGGTGCTTGCGATAGAACCGCACCGTGGAGCGCCCGGCGAGTTCCATGCGGCCTTGCTGCTGGTCGAAGGGCACCGGATGCCAGTGATAGTTCACGGCGGCCGGTTCGTATTCGATCGTAACGCCCGCATGTTTCAAGCGGTAACCGAGTTCGAGATCCTCGTGGCCGTAGCCGGTGAAGTCTTCGTCGAACCGGCCGACCCGGTCGAGTTCGGCGCGCGGCACCGATGCGTTGCCGGTGAGAAAGTACAGCCAGTCGAGGCGCTTGCGCCGGCGCGGATGCAGTTCCCGGCGCAGCGCCGGAGTGCGGCTCTTCCGCACGTAGTCTTCGTACGAATCGACTTGCACTTCCAAGCCGACCACCGCGCGCGGACCGCCGGGCCGCGCATGCCGCGCGAGATGCGTGCCGA
This sequence comes from Candidatus Velthaea sp., assembly GCA_046262475.1. GTDB lineage: Bacteria > Vulcanimicrobiota > Vulcanimicrobiia > Vulcanimicrobiales > Vulcanimicrobiaceae > JBHEMQ01. The sequence goes on along the minus strand of JBHEMQ010000001.1, from coordinate 41,591 downwards.
GCAGATCGGGCGATGCGATGATGTCCGCGTCGGTGAAGAGCACGACCGGGGCACGCGCCAGCGCGATGCCCGCATTGCGCGCTCCCGCGCGGCCGCCATACGGCCCGGGCGCATGGCGGACGCGGGGCGCACGCGCGGTGACCTCGGCGAGGTACTCGCGCGTGCCGTCGCTCGAATGGGAATCGGCCACGATCACTTCGTACGCGGTGGGGTCGACGTCTTGCGCGAGCAGCGACGGGATGACGTGCTGCAGCGTGTCGAGCCGGTTGTACGTCGGGATGACGACGGAAATGCGTGGCGTGCTGTTCATAACAAAGTCGCGACGGCCTCGACGATTTGAGCGCGCGATGCGCGCAAAGCGGCATCGGTTTCGGTGCGAGGCTTCCGCAGGACCGCGTTCGGCACGCGGTACGGCGACCATTCTTGCGAACTCAAATGAAAATAGCGGTACTCGAAGAGCACGACGGTCGGCCGTTTCATCGCGGATGCGACATGCGTCGCACCGGTGTCGATCGTCACGACGCACGCTGCCCGCTCGAACGTCGCCGCCCACACCTCGAAAGCTAGGTCGCCCATGAGCCGGTCGGCCGCGTTGCGCTCGCGCACGAGCGCCGCCAGTTCGCGGCCGTCATCGCCGTAGGTGGCCACAAGCGGACGGCCGAGCGCGCGCAAATCTGCGAACAGCTGCACGAGATTTTCCGGTGTACTGCCCGCTTCGCCCCAACGTTTTCCGATGTGCACCACAATCGGGCGGGACGGCAAGTCACGCACCTGCGCGCGGTCCCCTTCGTCGATGCGCACGACCAAGTCGCGCACGATCTCGCGTGCGCCGGCGGCCTGGGCGAGCGCGAGCAGTTGATCGACCTCATGCCGCACGACCTCGGTCGGGTGATGCTCGGCGCGCTGAGGATCCGCCTCGGAGATCAGCAGCTCTGAAAGCCAGCGGTGTGCGACGACGCGCGTCAGGTATCGCCGCGCGTACGTGTAGCCGATGCGGCGCGGTGCGCGGGTCGCCGCGACGATGCGCATATCGAGCGCCCGCGGGGCGAGGGCGATCGCGAGATCGACGTTCGCGAAGCGCCGGCCGAACATTTCCGGTTTCACTTCGGACGGCATTTTCACCACGGAATCGACATCGGTCGACCGCGCGACGACGACCGAGTTGTACCGGCTGCACACCATCGTGATGCGGGCGTCCGGAAAAGAACGGCGCATCGTCGCGATCGCCGGCGTCGAAAGAATCAAATCACCGACGCGATCGGTGCGCGAAAGAACGATGTGCGGCCTAGTTCCGCTGGGCACGCTTCGCCCGCCGCAATTCATCGTAATACGCGTCGGTGGCGACCAGTCGCGCAGCGGCGTGCTGCAACAGGCCGAGGCGGCGTTCGTCGTCGCCGCCGGCGGCGAGCGGCTCGAGCCGCCGTGCAAGGCCGCTGCGCCGGAACGCTTCACCCGCGGCGCGCTGCGGAAGCGTATCGCCGATGGCGAGCGCCACCCGCCAATGCGGATGCTTGCGCTGCAGGAGCGCGGCGGTTCGTGCCTGCGCACGGACTTGGCGCAGCATCCCGGCGACATTGGTTCGGCGCGCAGGCGGCTTGACGTGGAACGCGAGCGCATCCTTATTGAAAACGGCCCTCGTGCGGAGCCGCCGCAGCCGCATGCCGAGCTCGATGTCCTCCCAGCCGTATTCCGCGAACGCCTCGTCGAAGCCGCCGCCGGCGCGTTCCAGACGCGAACGCCGCAGCGATACGTTTGTCGTCCAAAAATAGTTGCCGCTGTAATGCGCCGGCGTCCAAATCGGCGGGGGAAGGCGGTCGGCGCTCGGGGTGTTGATGACGGCGCCGCGCACGATCACGTCGCCCGCTCGCTCGTCGGAATGCAAATGCTCGGCCGCGAAGGCGGGCACCGGCAGGACGTCGTCGTCGATGAACGCGATCCGCTCGCCGGTCGCGCGCGCGATGCCGGCGTTGCGCGCTTTGGCCAGTCCGCCGTTGGCCTGATGGATGACCTCGAAGCGGCAACGCGCCAACGGCCGCATCCGCTCGACGACCTGGGGCGTTTCGTCGGGCGAGCCATCGTTGACGAGAACGACCTCGTACGCGTCCGGCGCGAGCGTCTGATCGAAGCACGCTTCGAGCACGCGCGCGAGCAGCTGCGGGCGCCGGTACGTGCAGAGTTGGATCGTCAGGCGCAACGAAGTTCGGTCGCGCCGGCACGCGATGGCGCGAGGGTCAACGCCATCAGCAGCGCTCGACGGCATCGCTGCGCACCGCTTCGGTCGCAGCAAGGATGCGCGCGACGTCCAGCGCGCGGACGCAGGCGAAATCCGGGCACGTTTCTTTGCGGTGACGGGGCGGGCACGGATACGACGGCGTGACAACCGCCGTGCGCGCTCCGAGCGGCGCCCAACGCCGCGGTTCGTCCGATTGCAGCGCGAACACGCCGACCGTCGGAGCGCCCGTCGCAGCGGCAACGTGCATGGGCCCGCTGTCCATCGCCACGACGTATGCCGCTCGTTCCGCGAGCGCGCCGAATCCGCCGATCGTCGTGGCACCCGCAATCGAAACGACGCCGCGGCCCGCGCCGCTCGCAACCGCATGTGCGATTGCCGCGTCGTCCGACGATCCCGTCACGAGCAGCGGTACGTCATCGCGCGCGGTCAGCGCCCGCGCAAGTTCGACGAAGCCTGCGATCGGCCAGCGCCGCCGCTGCGCCGATAAGCCGCGCGTCGGGTGCAGCAGCGCGAAGATCCCGTGCACGTCGTGCACGCGCAGCAGCGCTGCAGCGTCCGCGCGATCGGCAGCCGTGGGCACGAAGCGCGGCCGTGAGTCCAAGGCATCCGCGCCTAGCGCGCGCGCGTAGTCGAGGAGAATCTGCGTCCAGTGCGTGGCGCGGTCGCCGTGCTCGCTGCGCACCGCGACACGCCGGTTGAAGAGCGCGGAATAGAGCCGGCGGCTCTGACCGGCGCGCGCCGGAATGCGCGCGAGAAAAGGCACGAGCGCCGTTCGCAACGTCGCCCACGTCACCGCGGCGGCATCGAACCGTTCGGCACGCACAGCGGACAGGTCGCCCAGGGTCGAGGCGCGCGACGCATAGACGCGGTCGAGGTCAGGAACGCGCTCCGCGAGCTCACGGTGCTCCGGCAGAACGAGCGCATCGACCCGCGCGTATTTGGTGCGGAGCGCGCGCGCGACGACGGTCGCGAGCAGCGTGTCGCCGAGCCCGCCTCCGGCGGCGACCAGCAGCGCGCGATCAGTAGGCATCGACGGCACCTTCGATGCGCCGCACACCGTCACCGCCGCGCAGTTCGCGGGCGCGCAGCGCGACGTACGGCGCTGCCCACGGATGCCAGCGCGCGATCTGGGCCGCAGCGCCGGCGTCCGGGAAGCACTCGATCACGGGAATTCCGAGCATGCCGGCTAGGTGCGCCGTTCCGGTATCCGGTGTCACGACCGCCCGCGCCAAATCGACGCACCGTTTCCACGCAGCGACCGTTTCGCACGCTACGTACGCATGCGGTCCCGCGACGGCCTCGGCCGCCGCCCGTTCCGCGGGGCTCACCAGCAACTGCGCGCCGCGCTCGGCAAGCATGGCGACGATGGCGCGCAGGCTCACCGGATCAACGCCCATCGCTTGCCATTTCACGCCGAGCTGCAGCACCACGTGCCGGCGCTCCGGGACAGCGTGCTCGAGAATGAGCGGGCGCAAGCGTGCCGCATCTCGCGTCGGCGCGCGTTCCGCATGCAGCCCCGCGCCCAAGCGGAACATGATTTCCGCTTCGTGCGCGCGCTCGCCGTGCGCCGTTGCGAATCGGTGCAGCGTCGTCGTCAGCCGGCGCGATACCCACCAAGACTTGAGCGGTTTCGACCAGCCGGTCCCGAAGCCGATGCGCCGCGTCGCCGGCCGCGCGAGCTCGTACGCTTCCGGCTCTTCCGAAGCGACGAGCGCCGCATCGTAGTGCGCAGCGGCGATCTCCGCGCGCGCGCGTTCGCTCGTTTCCGGCGTCGAACCGTGACGCGGCCACGGAATGCGCGTGAGTATGTGGCGCGTCGCGAACGTCTGGGGAGCGAAGACGTCCGCGTTGCGGTCCGACAACGCGACGCCCAGCACGTGACCGGCATCCCGCAACGCGGCGATGAGCGGCGCACACACCAGCGCATCGCCGATGCCGTCGAGCCGAACGAGGAGAATGCGCGCGATCGTGCGCCCTTACGCTTGGGAACGCCGCCGCAGCGTCGCGCGCAGCTCGTCGACGTACACGCTGTCGAGCAGTCGACCGCGAGCGAAGCGTGCGAGCGGCGCCGGCACGTTCGCGCTGGACGCGATTCCCGCAAACAACGGCTGGGCTGCGCGCGGCGCGAAGGCCGCCGCGCGCAGCAGGTTGATCGCGTAGGCGCCGGTCGCCAATTTCGCGCGGCGCGTCGGCGCTTTCTGCACGAATCGCGCCGCCATGCGCGCCTTCTCGATGGTCTTCGCCAGCGCCGCGTCGAGGGTGTCGCTGGAGGGTGGCTTGATGTGCCACAAGTACGCGTTCCACGCAAAAGTGCGCGCCACGCCGGCGTTGCGCAGCCGCACGCCGAGCTCCGTGTCTTCCCAGCCGTACAGGTCGAAGCGCTCGTCGAAACCGCCGACGGCCCGCAGCGCGGCCGCCGCCACGCTCACGTTGCACGTACAGAAAAACGCGCCCGAGTAGTTGCGGAACGTCGGTTTTGGCTGCGCATCCGGTGCGGGCACGTTGACGATGGGCCCGGCGACCGCGCGCGGCGCCGCCGACGCCTCGTGCGCGCGGGCGTGCGCGGCAAGGAATCCGGGCGGCACGCGAACGTCGTCGTCGACGAAGACTACGATCGACCCGCCGGCCGCCGCGATGCCGCGGTTGCGCGCCGCGCCGCGATTCGGCACGGGCTCGAAAATGTAGACCGCGTCATGGCGCGCGGCGACCTCGCGCGTGCCGTCGGTCGAACCGTTGTCGACAACGATGAATTCGCGCGGCGGCGCTGCGACTTGCGCGCGCAGCGACGCGAGCGCCGCATCGAGCAGCGCCGCCCGGTCTTTGGTAGCGATGATAATCGAGAATTTGATTTTAACGGCGCTCCGCCCCGGGCTGCGCGCCCCCCACGCTTTGCGTGGGGCCCCCCGGCCGAGCTCGCATCCGGCCTGTTTGCAAAGGCAATGTCACTGCTGCGCTCGCTCCATCGCCATTCTCTGTTGTCATCCGAGTAGTGCTTCGGCCATTCGACGGGCCGCGCCGGCGTGACTCGCGTAGAACCCGCGCAGTTCCGCGCCGGCGGCCCGGCACCACGCTTCGTCGGCGTAGCGTTCGGCGGCGACAGCTGCGATGCGCGCGGGAAAGAGCGTGCCGCTTACTTCGGGCAGAAGCTCCCGCCCGATGTCCGCGTTCGGCTGCGCGTAGTACGGGAAGCGTTTCGCCGCCGCGAGCACGGCGGCGCGCTTGAGCGGAACCCCGATGCCGGGAATCCGTCCCACGTATTGCAGCGGGCCGTTGATGACGATCAGTTCGGGCACATTCAGCGGCACGCACACGACGGCCGGTATTCCGAGTGCGGCGAGTTCCGTCAGCTTGGTGCCCGGGATGGCGATGGCGAGCCGCGCGTGCGCCGCCGTTCGCATCGTCGCGCTGACGAGCGGGAACGTTTCGCCGCCGCTGCGGATCGCGGTGCCGCCGTCAACGAGTTCGGCGCGCACGCCGAACACGCGCGGATCGCCGCCTGACCGCAACCCCGCTGCGAGTTCTGCATCCGTCGTGAACGGCGACCGGCCGAACGCGATCGGGATGGGACCGACACGCCGGCGCAGCTGCAGGGCCACGGCAACGAACAAGGCGTACATATTGGCGACTTCGTGTTTGCGCGAGCCCGGCAGAATCACAATGCCGTCGCGCGCGACATCGCTCGCGGGATCGCCGAAGGCGCCTGAGGCCTCGCCGAGGGCGCCGTCGATCGCTAGGTTTCCGACGATTTCGATGCGCTCCGGCGGCGCGGACCATTTCAGCAACTCGCGGCGGTTCGCTTCGTCGACCGCGAAGACGCACGCGAATAGCGAACGGTACGCGCGGCGCGAGAACTTGTAGGACGTAGCAACGCCGCCGAGACGCTTGTGCACGCGCGCGGCGTGCATGAGATCGCCGCCCAGATATTGCACGCGATCCGCCGGCGGCGCGTCGCCGCCCAGCCGGCTGCCGAGCGCGAAGCGCAGGTACTGTGGCGGCGCGTACACGCGTGCATTCGGAAAGAGCGCGCGCGCGACGTCGGCTTCGCGTCCGGTGGCGTAATCGTCCGGAACGAAAAACAGCCGCACGTCCGTTGCCGGTTCGCGGGCGTAGACCGCCGCGAGCAGGGGCCGCACCCACCCCGAAAACTCGCCGGGCCCGTTCGCGGTCAGCGCGATGCGCATGCTACCGAGCGGCGCTGCGAATCCGCGCGACGATGTCGGTGGTGCTCTTGCCGGCTTCGTGCGGCGCGAGCACGATGCGGCCGCCGTGGGACTCCACCACGTAGCGTTCCGGAAGTTCCTCGATCCGATATTGCGCGCTTTTTACATGAATGTCCGGGCGTAGCCGGTCGAGCAGCACCTCCGGCGTGCGTTCTGTGAATTGCACGACGACGTCGACCGCGCGCAGCGCGGCAAGCACGGCGGCGCGGTCGGCGAATGCCGCGACCGGACGCCCGGCGCCCTTGAGCGCGCGGACGGACGCGTCGCTGTTGAGGCCGAGCACCAGCGCATCGCCTTGTGCGCGCGCCCACGCCAAATAGTGCACGTGTCCGGCGTGCACGATGTCGAAGCACCCGTTGGTGAACACGACGGCCTTGCCGGCCGCGCGCTGCGCCTCGCGCCACGCGACGGCGGCCGCCACATCGAGCACGTCGCCGGCGAAGTCGTCAGGTTCCATCGTGTTCCATCAGCGCGACGATTTCGTGCGGCGCGGCGGTTGCCGTGCCGAGCTTTCCAACGACGGCGCCGGCGGCGAAATTCGCGAGCTGCATCGCGGTTTCGATGGGCACCTGCGCGGCGAGCGCGAGCGTCAAAACCGCGACGACCGTATCGCCGGCACCGCTGACGTCGTACACCGTACGCGCTACGGCCGGAATGTCCGCGCGCTCGCCGTTGCGCCCGAAAAGCGACATGCCGTGCTCGCCGCGAGTCACAATCGCATAACGGCAACCAGTCGCGCGGAGGAGCGCGCGGCCGGCGCGCTCGAGCGACGCGCCGTCGTTGACGGGAATCCCCGTCGCGCGCGTCACCTCCGCGACGTTCGGCGCGATACAATGCACGCCGCCGAACATCGCTAAGTTTTCCGGCTTCGGATCGGCGATGACGAGCGGGCACGCGAGCGCCGCTTCCACCACCGCGCGGGAAAGAAAGCCTTTGGCGTAATCGCTGAGCACGACGGCATCAGCATCGCGGATCGCCGCAGCGACGCGCGCGACGGCGACGGCACGGTCAGCGTCACCAAGTGCGGCCGTCGATTCCCAGTCGGCGCGCACCACTTGCTGGTTGTGCGCGACGACGCGCGTCTTGCGGGTCGTCGGCCGGTCTTGCAGCACCACGAGCCCGTCGGTGTTGACGCCGATCTCGCCGAACAGCGCGCCGATACGCCGCCCTTCGGCATCGCCGCCGACGGCGCCGACGAAGGCGACCGTCGCGCCGAGCGCGCGCAGGTTGTTGGCAACATTGCCCGCGCCGCCGAGCGTGAACGAGTGGTCGCGCACCGCGACGACGGGTACGGGCGCTTCGGGTGAAATCCGGGAAACAGAACCCCAGATCCATTCATCGATCATGACGTCGCCGACGACGACGACGCGGCGTCCCGCCATGCGCGCGAGAAGCTCCGCCGCGGTCGGCGGTGCGATCGCGTCAATGCGCATCGCGCACGATCCATTCCGCCGCCTCCAGGAGCGTGCGGGCGCGAAAATCCGGCGGCGGTCCCTCGTACGGCGCAGGTCCGGGAACGAGCACGCCGGCGATCCCGGCGCGATGCGCCAGTTCAATGTCGCTGCCGCGGTCGCCCACGACCGCTCCGCGCTGCAGCACGACGCCGTGCTCGCGCACGGCACGATGCAGCAACCCCGGCTCCGGTTTGCGGCAGTCGCAACCGTCGTCGTAGTGCGGACACCAGTACCAGCCGTCCAGCGCGACGCCGTCGTTGCCGAGCCGCCGCGCAATTTCGGCATTGACCGCGCGCACGGCATCCTGGTCGAAATAGCCGCGCGCGACTCCGGATTGGTTGGAGATCACGATGCACGCGTAACCGCGGGCCGTCAACAGCCGCAGCGCGGCCACGACGGTGGGCAGCACGCGCACGCGCAAGGGGTCCGCGAGAAATCCGGCATCCTCGATCAGCGTACCGTCGCGATCGAGAAAGACCGCCCGCTTGGCCTTCACCGCTCGAAAATCAGGGCTTGCTCGACAAGATCGCAGATGATGTGTCCCATCGTGATGTGCACTTCTTGGACGATCGCCGAGTAACCGTCGGGACCGACCAGCGCGAGGTCCGCGACGCGCGCCGCCGCACCGCCGCCGTTGCCGGTAAATGTCACCGTCACGGCGCCGCGTTTCTTGGCTTCTTCCAACGCAAGAACGACGTTTTTCGACGTACCGCTCGTCGTGATGCCGACGACGACGTCGCCGGGCTGCACGAACGCTTCGACTTGCCGCGCGAACACGCGCTCGTAACCAAAATCGTTACCGATAGCGGTGAGCGCCGACGTGTTGACGGACAGTGCCTCCGACGGAAGGCCGCCGCGGTCGCGCAAAAACCGCCCGCTGAATTCGGCGGCCAAGTGCTGCGCGTCCGCCGCACTGCCGCCGTTGCCGAACCAGAGCACTTTGCGTCCGCCGCGAAAGGCGTCGATCAGCGCGCGGCTGATCGCTGCAACCTGCACCGGGTAGCGGGCGTCGTCGAGCAGTCCTTTGCGGTCCGCGAGCAGTTCGTCGAAGCCGCGGCGCCCTTTCGGGTCGGCGCTTACGGCTCGATCCACAACAACTCTTCCCCGAGCGACACGAGCTCGCCGTTCTCGGGCAGAATTCGTGTGACGACACCGGCAAAATCGGTCGTGATTTCGTTCATCAGTTTCATCGCTTCCAAAATGCACACCGTCTGCCCGGCCTGGACGCGGTCGCCCACGGACACGAACGGATCGGCGCCCGGCGACGCCGCGCGATAAAAAACGCCGACCACCGGCGCGGTGACTTTTTTCGCATTCGACGGCGCTGTCGCGCCTGGCGCCGCCTCGGCGGGCGCGGCCGCCCATGTACCGTCGGGGGCCGGCGGCGGCATGGCGTAAACCGGCGGAGCGGCCGCCTGCGATTCGCGCCGCACAAGTTCGTATTCAGCGTCACCGATCTTGACGCGGATCGCATCGAGGTCGAATTCTTTGAGCACCTCGCCGAGCGCGCGAATGCGCGCGGCCTCGTTATCGTCCATCACGCGGTGGCTTCGACCACGGCACGCGCGGTTGCTTCCGCTGCATCCGCTGCGGGAATGCGCCGATCCTCGCGCGCGAGCAGATCGCGCAGCACGACTGTTCCCAGCGCGAGCTCGTCATCGCCGGCGATCACGGCGTAGCGCGCGGCGTTGCGGTCCGCGATCTTGAAGTGCGCCGTCAACTTGCGCTCGGTGAAGTCCATGTGGACCGGCGCGCTTTGCGCGGCGCGCAACGCGGCGACGATCGGGAAAAGTCGCGCGCGCGCGGCCGCGCCCAGGGCAATCGCTTGAAAGCCGCGGCGCGGCGGCGCGGCGTCACCGCCGATTGCCTGAACCACCATCAAGAACCGTTCCAGGCCGAGCCCGAAGCCCACGCCGGGCGTCGCCGGTCCGCCGAGCGCCTCGATCAGCCCGTCGTACCGCCCGCCGCCGCAGACGGCGCTCTGCGCGCCGAGGGCTTGCGAAGAAATCTCGAAGACCGTGCGCGTGTAGTAGTCGAAGCCGCGCACGAGCCGCGGGTTGACGTCGTACGCGAGGCCGATTGCGTCCAGGTATGCACGCACCGCCGCGAAGTGCGCGGCGCACGCATCGCACAACGTGTCCAAGAACGCCGGGGCGGCTGCGATCAGGGCGGCATCCGCCGCGTCTTTCGAGTCGAGAATGCGCAGCGGATTGCGTTCGAGCCGCCGTTGCGAATCCGCCGACAGTTCGAGCGCGCGCGGCCGGAAGTGCGCGAGCAGCGCGTCACGATACGCCGGCCGGCACGCATCGTCGCCGATCGAATTGATCTGCACGCGCGCGTCGGCGATGCCGTAACGTGCGACGAGCGTCGCCGCGACGTGCACGATCTCGGCGTCCGCTTCGGGCCCGGCAAATCCGAAGCACTCGACGCCGAATTGATTCGCTTGCCGGTAGCGCCCCGCTTGCGGGCGTTCGTACCGGAAAAATGGGCCGATGTAGTACAGCCGCTGCGGGCCCTGCGCGAGCAAATTGTGCTGCAACAGCGCGCGGACGACGGGCGCCGTCCATTCGGGCCGGAGCGTCATGCTTCGGCCGCCCTTGTCGACGAACGTGTACATTTCTTTTTCGACGATGTCGGTCGTTTCACCGACGCCGCGCACGAACAGCTCGGTCGCCTCGAACATCGGCGTGCGGATTTCGCCGTAGCCAAAGCGCTCGGCGATGTCGCGCGCGTTACCTTCCAGCTCGCTCCACAGCGCCGACTCCGGCGGAACGACGTCGTTGGTCCCGCGCGGCGCGGCGATCCGGTTCATCCGGACCGTGGTTCCAGCAATTCCACCGGAATACCGTTGGGATCTTCAATGAACGCGATCGCGCGCGTTCCAGCGGGCGATTTTTTCGGCTCGCGCGTGATCTTCACGCCTTTCGCGCGAATCTTTTCGATGTAGCCGGGCAAGTCGGCGTCGTCGATCTCGATCGCGAGGTGTTCGTAGCGGTTGCCGACGGCGTACGGTTCGTGCTCTTCGAGGTCGTAGACGAGCTCGATATACGAGTTCCAGTCGGCGCCGACGAAGGCCATATCGGCGTTGCCCGGATAATGATGCGGACCGCCGAGCAGTTTCAAGCCTAACTTGTCGGTATAGAACTCGATCGACTCGGCCATGTCATTGACGAAGATCGACGTATGCAGATAGCGCGGCATCCCAGCGGCTACGCGATTGGCCGCACGCGCCCTGCGAAGCGCGCGAAGAGATCCGCCGGTGCGAAGGTGAGCGCGAGGCTCGCGAGCATCAGCAGGCCCGCGACGCCGAGAAGCGGCTGCCAGTGCTCGTGCAGCACCGCGAGCGAAAACACGATGCCCACGGCGATTGCGAGATACTCGGCGCCGCTCGTTGCGACCGCGACGCCGCTCCGGCGCACCGCTTGTGCGAAGGCGATAGGCGCGACGAGCGCCGAGAGGACGACGATGCCGCCGAAGAAGAGCGCGCCGCGCGCGGGATCGTCCGCGACATGGCCGGCCGCGCCCGCCGTTCCGGTGAGCAGGCCCCCGACCACGAGGACCGCCGTGCCGAGCGTCCCCACCAGCGATGTGACGAAAACGATGTTATAGCGCAGGGCGGCATAGCGCAGCAGCGATGCGTATGCGGCGAACGTGGCCAGCCACACGAGCATGATCGCGTCGCCGAAGAGTGAGGAACCGGCGGCGGCTTTGGTTGCCGCCAGCAGCGCCACGCCTGCAACGCCGACGGCGAGCGCTGCGCGCCGCACGCCGTCGAGCGGCGCACGAAACGCGAGCGCCGCGAATGCGGCGTTAGCCGGCGGCGCGAGACCTTGCAAGAACGCGATGTGCGCGACGCTCGTGTGCTGCGCAGCGATTGAAAAGAGCAGAAAAAACCCGGGACCGAAACAGACGCCCATCGCCGCAAATGCGAGCCAGCGGCGGGGCGGCATCGCGGGCCGCTCGAGCGGCCACGCAAGCGCGAGCGCGAACAGATAGATCGGCAGCGCCCACGCCGCACGCGCGATCGCCACGCTGACGCCGTCGAAGACGCGCGCATCCGCGGCGAATAGCAGCTTCGTGAACGGCGCCAGGAGCCCCCAGCCGATGCCCGTCACGACGATGAGCGCCGCGCTGCCCTGCCGGCTCACCTACCCGGCGACGCTGAAGCGCGCGAACGCAAAGGGCGCCGTCACCGCCGCGCCCGCCAAATAGAGCGCGATGAAGATCGCCAGCCGGCGCAGCGCGCCGAAACCGAACAGCGCGAGCACGACCGGCGCAAGCATCACGATCGTGATCGCGAGCGCGTGGGCATGCTGCAGCACATCGACGGTATCCAGCCCCTCGCGCTGCCAAAAATACTCGGCGATGCGCGTCGGAATGCCGACGAGCAGCGCGTAGCCCACGAGCCGGATCACGAATGCGATGACGGCGCCCATTATGCACCCAACTCAGTGCAGAAAATAGCGATGGTTCGAAAACACAAGTGCGATGCCGCGGTCGTCGGCGGCCGCGACCACCTCCGCGTCGCGGATGGATCCGCTGGGGGCGATCACGGCGCGGCAACCCGCATCGGCCGCCGCGAGCAACCCGTCCGCAAAGGGGAAAAACCCGTCGCTCGCGCACGCAGCACCCGCCGCGCCCGCCGCCGCACGCTCGGCCGCGATGCGCACCGCGCTGACCCGGTTCGTTTGGCCGGCGCAGATCCCGCGCGTGACGCCGTTGCGTACGATCGTGACGCCGTTCGATTTCACGTGGCGCACGATGTCCCATGCGAACGCGAGATCGCGCCACTCGTCCGCGTCGGGAAGGCGCCGCGAGGCGACATGCCAGCGCTCCGGCTCGGCTCGTGGATCGTCATCTTCCGCCAATACCCCGCCGAGAGCGCTCCGAACGCGCAGTTCGCCCGCAATGCGTTCCGGCATTCCGGCGGCGAAGCGCATGACGCGCAAATTCTTCTTCCTCTGCAACTGCTCGAGCGCATCGGGATCGAAGGCGGGCGCTGCGACGATTTCGAGAAAAAATTCGCCGAGAATGCGCGCCGTCGCAAAGTCGACCGGTCCGTCCACCGCGACGATGCCGCCGAACGCGGAAACGGCATCGGCATCGAGCGCTTCGCGAACGGCCGCGGCGACCGACGGGCGCTCGGCCACGCCGCAGGGCACCGTGTGCTTCACAACCGCCGCGCGCCGCGCCGGTGCGTGCTTCTCGAGCGCGCACCCCAGCGGTGCGCGAACGAGCAGCCGCAGTGTCGCATCGAGATCGAGCAAGTTATTGTACGACAGCGCCTTGCCCGACAATTGGTCGGGTAATGCCGCTTCGCGGGCAAGATAGAACGCCGCGCGGTCTTGCGGATTCTCGCCATACCGCAACGGCTGTTCGATCGGTATCGTCAGCGCCAGCGAACCCGGCAGCTCGCTCGCAAGCAATCCGGCCTCGAGGTAGCGTGCGATCGCGCTATCGTACTCCGCCGTGCGCTCGAAGGCGCGCGTGGCGAGCCGCCGCCGTTCGGCAGCGTCGGGTTCATCGGGCAGCGCCGCGATGGCGGCGGCGTACTCCTCCGGATCGCTCAGCACCGTGACGTGCGTGTAGTTTTTTGCGGCGGCGCGCAGCAACGTTACGCCGCCGATGTCGATTTGCTCGATCGCCTCTTCGAGCGTCGCGCCGGCACGCGCGACGGTCGCCTCGAACGGATAGAGGTTCACCACGACGACGTCGATGGGCGGCACGCCGTGCTTTGCGGCCTCGGCGGCGTGCGCGGCGTTCGCGCGATCGAACAAGATGCCGCCCAATACTGCGGGATGCAGCGTCTTCACGCGCCCGTCGAAGAGCGACGGATACCCGGTCACGTCCTCGACGGCGCGGGCGTCGATGCCCGCAGCGGCAAGGTGCGCGCGTGTTCCGCCCGTGGCATAGAGCGCGCAGCCGTTCGCGGCGAGCGCCCGCGCCAGCGAAATGACGCCGGTGCGGTCGTACACCGAGATCAGCGCGGTCTTACGAGACAAGCGCCGGTTCCCGGTCCTCCTCGATGTCCGGATGCGGCGCGTCGGGCAAAGCATCGAGGGTCGCGGAAATGACTGAACTGACGCCCGGCTCGGCCATCGTCACGCCGTACATCTGTGACGCAAGCTCCATCGTTTTTTTGTTGTGCGTGACGATGAGCATCTGTGCGTCGGCCGCGACTTCGCGCACCATCGTCGACAGGCGGTCGACGTTCGCGTCGTCCAGTGCGGCATCGACCTCGTCGAGCAAATAAAACGGCGACGGCTTCACTTTGATGAGCGCGAAAATGAGTGCCGAAGCGGTCATCGCCCGTTCGCCGCCGGACAGCGCCGCGAGCGCGGTCATTTTCTTGCCGGGCGGCTGGACGGCGATCTCGATGCCCGTCTCGGACAGATTCTCCGCATTGGTCTGCCACATCTTCGCCTGACCACCCGGGAAAAGCCGCGCGAACATCTCCTCGAACCGGCTGCGCACCGAATCGAAAACGTGATTGAACTGGACTTGTGAGGTCGCTTCAATTTCACGGATCGTCGCGAGCAGCGTCTCGCGCGCCTTCGCCAAGTCCTCGAGCTGCGCGCGCAGGAAGCCTTCGCGCTCGGCCAACTGGTCGCGGTCCGCTTCCGCGTTCAAATTGACGTTGGCAAGCCGCGCGAGCTCCTCGCGCAAGCGCGGCAGATCATCGACGATCGTATCCGGCTCGTTCGCGAACCGCTCGACGACGTCGCGCTGTTCTTCGTCGCTTGCGGGGTTCTGCGCGAACGCGGACTGCAGCATGCCCAGTTCCGCGTCGATCTCGGCGAGCCGGCGCCGTCCGCTTTCGCCGGCGGCCGTCGCCTCGCGGTCGTCGTGCTGCGCAATGCGTTCGCTCGCTTCTTTCTGCGCCGTCTCGTCGGCGGCCGCTTCGCGCTTCCCGCGTGCTGCGTCGACGGCGGCATCGGCCGCGGCGACCGCTTCGCCTGCTGCACGCGACTGCGTTTGCAGTGCTTCGATGCTCGCGCGCAGGGCATCGAGTTCCGCAAGCATCGCCGTGCGCGCCGCGGCGGCACGCTCGTCGTCGGCATCGAGCAGTCCAAGACGGGTAAGACTTCCGTCGCGCTCCGCGGTCAGTGCCGCGATCTGCTCGCGTAGCGCGCCCGCTTCACCGACGATGGCGGACTGCGCCGCCTCGGCCGCGGCGATGCGTGCCCGCGCGTCGGCTAGCCCCGTTTCTAGGCGCGCGCGCTGGACGCCGAGATCGACGTGATCGTCCGCAACCTGTTCCAGCGCGTGGCGGCGTGCCGTGACGTCGTCGTGCTGCGCACAGCAGCACGCCCAGGCGGTCCGCGGCGCGCGCCACCTCGTCGTCGAGTCGTTCGATCTCGCTGACGAGGGATTCCATCTGCGTGCGCACGTCGCGTAGCGCGATTTCCGCATCGTTGCCGGCTTTGATCGCCGCATCGCGCTCGGCCGCCGCGGCGTCGAGATCGGCCTTCGCCGCAGCGCCTTCGCGTTCGACCGCTTCGATCTGCGACCGCAGCCCCGGAATGCGTTCGCGCAAGGCCTGCGCTTGCGCACGCCGCGCCAGGATCGACCGTTCGCGCCGGTAGCGCCCGCCGGTGATCGCACCGCCGCCGAAAATCTGCTCGCCCTCGAGCGTCACGATCGAATCGCGGAAACCGTCGCCGCGCACCAGGGCGATTCCGGTGGCCAGCGCATCGACGACCAGCACGCGGCCGACCAAAAACGCCACGATGCCGCGATACGCGTCGTCCGTACGGACGAGCGTGTGGGCGTAGCCGATGATGCCGGCACGGCCGGGCGGCGGGTTGTCACGGCCTTCGCGCGCAGCGAGCGTGTCGAGCGGGAGAAACGTCGCGCGCCCGAGTTCGCGTTCGCGCAGATACTGCACGGCGCGCTCCGCATCTTCCGATGTCGCGGTTACAATATTCGAAAGGCCCGCGCCAAACGCGACGTCCAGCGCGCGCGCGTAGCGTTCGTCGACGTCGATCAAGTTCGCGACGACGCCGTGCAGTCCGCGCAGCTCGCCGCGCGTGGACGCGTCGATCACCGCGCGCGTTCCGGGCACGTGACCTTCGAGCGTCGCCTCGAGCTCTTCTATGGTGTGCAGCCGCGAGACTGCCGACGCCAATTCGTCGGCAAGCTTACGGTACCGCGCTTGGCGCTCGCCTGCGTAGGCGGACGCCGCGTCGCCGCGCTGTTCCGACGCCGCCGCGACGGCGCGCTGCGCGCTTGCCTCAGCCTCGTATTTCGCGACGAGCAATTCGCGCTCGGAAAATGCGGCGCGCGACGCGTCGGCGTGTGCGCTCAACCGGTCGCCGTCGCTCTCCAGCTGCGCGATTTCGCCGGCGAGGCGGTCGATGTCGGCGGCCGCGCTTTGCAGCTGCACCCGCCGCTCGGCTTCGCTCGCGGCGCGCTCCGCGGCGAGCGCCTCGACCGCGCGCAGTTCCGTGAAAATCGCGTCCAGGCCGCGACGGGCGTCGGCAACGGCCGTCGACGCCTGCAGTTCACGGTCGCGCATCGGTGCGCTCCGCTCGCTCAGGGGCCCCAAACGCGCGTCTAGCTGATCGATTACGGCTCGCAGCTGCAGCCGTTCGGACTCGACGCGCTCCCGGTCGGCGCCCGATGCGGACGACTGGCGTTCCAGGGCGTCGCGCCGGCCCACGGCGGCTGCGAGGTCGGCCTCCGCGCGCGCCTGCTGCGCGCGAGCGGCCTGCGCGCCGCCGCGCAACTCTTCGAGTTCGAGTTCCAGCGTGTACGCGGCCGCCCTCAGGGCGGACAATTCCGCGCCGAGGGTCGCGGCGCGCGCCGCAGCTTCGGCGCGCTTGGCGTCAAGTTCGCCCAGATCCGCAGCGACGCGCCGGCGTTCGTCCCGGCGCGACGCACTCGCGCGCAAATACGAGAGGATTTCCAAATCGCGCACGCGTGCGGTGACGCGGCGGTAGCGCCGGGCACGGCGCACCTGCGTTTCCAGTTCCGGAATGCGCCGTTCCAACTCGGCGATCAAATCGTTGACGCGGATCGCGTTCTGCTCGGTGCCGTCGAGGCGCCGCATCGCCTCCGCCTTACGCGCGAGAAACTTCGCAATGCCCGCGGTTTCCTCGAAGAGCGCGCGCCGCTCCGTCGGCTTCGACGATAAGATCGCGTCGATCTGGCCTTGCGAAACGATGGCATACGATCCCGGCCCGAGACCCGTGCCCATCAGCAATTCCACAACGTCGCGCAAGCGCACGTGACTGCGGTTGATGAAGTATTCGGACTCGCCGGCGCGGTACGCGCGCCGCGTGATCTGCACGTCCGAGAAATCGACGGGCAGCGCGCGGTCGGTGTTGTCGAAGGTGAGCGTCACTTCGGCCATGCCGAGCGGCTTGCGCGTGGTGTTGCCAGCGAAGATGACGTCTTCCATCTTCTGCGAGCGCAGGCTGCGCGAGCTCTGTTCGCCGAGCACCCACCGGATGGCGTCGACTAAATTGGATTTACCCGATCCGTTTGGTCCGACGACGGCCGTGATGCCGGGAATGAAGTCCAGCGTCGTGCCTTCGGCGAACGTCTTGAATCCGAATACTCTGAGGGACCGCAGACGCATCGCTTATCCGGGTGCTTTCGGTGTGAGCTTTGCTTTGCGGCGCGCGCGAAACGCGATCACGCGGCCGTCGCCCCGGTTCGACGCCGGTTCGGGCGGCGCCTCAGGAGGAGTCCGGCGGCGCAACGCAATCAGCGCCATCGCCGCGGCGCTTTGCTGCGCGCCCTTCTTCGTGGGCCCGATGCCTTCGCCGAGTACCTCGTCGCCGACGCGCACTTGCGAGGTGAAGCGCCGGTCGTGCGGCGGCCCCTCCGCGCGCTCGAAGTATGCGGGCATCAGGCCGAGCCGCCCTTGGGCGAATTCCTGAAGCGCCGTCTTGGGATCCGCTTCGACCAATTCGGCGCGATCGAGGCGTTGCAAATGCTGGTTCTCGATGAAGGCGGCGACCGTCTCGAGTCCCGTTGCCGCGAACAGTGCCGCGATGTAGGCCTCGAACGCATCCGAGAGGATCGACGAGTTCTCGACGCCGCCGGCGTTGCGCATTCCGTGTCCGAGCGTCATGAGCTCGCCGAATCCCAAGCGCCGCGCGGTGTACGCGCACGCGTCGCCGTTGACAAGCGCGTTTTTCCGGCGCGTGAGATCGCCTTCGCTTTCGTGCGGATAACGCGCACAGAGAAACCGCGCGGTCACAAAGCCCAGAATCGCATCGCCGAAAAACTCGAGCCGCTCGTTCGATGCGCCGACGCTTTCACGCGCCGCGCTCTCGTGCACGAACGCTCCGTCGACGAGCGCCGGATCGACGTCCGGCGCGCCGCTGAGCTTGAGCAGCGCACGCAAGCGGCGGCGTCTCGCCTCGCCCGGCATGCTACTGCGTGTGCTTGCCGAAGACGACGACGGCGTTGTGGCCGCCGAAGCCGAAGCCGCTCGAGAGCGCCACGTCGACGTCGGCTTTGCGTGCGACGTTGGGCACGTAGTCGAGGCGGCATTCGGGATCTGGAAATTCGTAGTTGATCGTCGGCGGTATGATGCCGCGGTCGAGCACCAACACCGTAGCAATCGCCTCGACGGCGCCGGCCGCACCCAAGAGGTGACCGTGCATCGATTTGGTGGAACTGACGGCGAGTTTCGCCGCGTGCTCTCCGAAGGCGCGTTCGATCGCCTGCGATTCGGCGATGTCACCGAGCGGGGTCGACGTGGCGTGCGCGTTGATATACCCCACGCGTTCCTTGGCTACGCCGGCGTTCGCGATCGCGCGCTGGAACGCGAGCACGACGCCGCGCGATTCCGGGTCGGGCTGCGCGATGTGATACGCGTCGCCCGACTCGCCGTACCCGAGTACTTCGGCGTAGATGCGCGCACCGCGCCGCAGCGCGAACTCCCGCTCCTCGAGAACCAGCACGCCGGCGCCTTCGCCGAGCACGAAGCCGTCGCGTTCCTTATCGAACGGACGCGACGCTTTTTGCGGATCGTCGTTGCGCGTCGAGAGCGCCTTCATGGAGTCGAATCCGCCCATCGCGGTGCCGATGACCGTCGCTTCGGATCCGCCGGTCACAATCGCCGGCGCGTCCCCGTAGGCTATCTTCATAAACGCGACGGCCAACGCGTCGTTCGCGCTGGCGCACGCGCTGGCAACGGAAAAGCTCGGCCCGCGCAAGCCGTGCTTCATCGAAACCTGGCCCGAGGCCGCATTCGCCATCAGCATGGGCACGAAGAACGGTGAGATGCGATCGAATGCTTTCGTCGGCGCCGTCGCGGTCACGGTGTCTTCGACCGTAATGATGCCGCCGATGCCGCTGGCGATGATCACGCCGGTTTCCGTGCGCAGGTCCGGGTCGTCGGGGAAGTTCGCGTCCGCGAGTGCTTCGTTCGCGGCGACAAACGCGAATTGCGTATAACGGTCCATCCGACGCGCGTCTTTGCGGCCGATCAGTGCATCCGCATCGAAGTCTTTGACTTCCGCGGCAATCTTCGAGCGAAGTTTCACCGGATCGAACGCGCGAACGGGCCCCACGCCCGATCGGCCGGCGATCAACGCGTCCCAATACGCCCCGCAAGAGTTGCCCAGCGGCGTCACCGCGCCCATGCCGGTGACGACGACACGTCGTTTTTCCAAAACCTTCACGACATACGCGCCGCGCCGTCTGCGCCCTGCGACCCGTTTTCTGCGAAAAAGGGCTCGCTTGAAACCCCAAGGGCCAGAAGCAGCGTTGCCGATACACGGGTTAGGCCCGTTTCAGTCATCAGCGCAATCATTTCGGAGGTCTCAGATGCTCAAGACCCGCCTCACCGCGACGCTCCTCGCTCTCATCTTCGCGGCTGGATCGTCGGCCGCGCTCGCCGACCGCGACGACGTCCATCACCATCGCCATCCGGCGCCGAAGCACCGGCATGCCAACAACGGCCGCCACATCGGTCAGTTCGACAACAAGGGCCATCACTACGGCCAAGTGGCGAACCCCGGGCTGCATCGCGGCAAGAACCGTCCGCACGACCGCGACGACCGCCGATAAACCGCGCGGTTCGACGCGAAGCAAGGGCCGACAGCAATGTCGGCCCTTCTCATTGAACGCCAGTCGCGGTGAAAGCGCCGCGCACGTTTCCGCCCGGACCGTCGATGTGTGGGCCGCGCTGCGCGGTTGTCGCGATGTGCCGCCCGCGGGGCGTCCGAGTCATCGCCGCTGGCGCGGAAGGCGCTTTCGTCTCGCGGGCTCGGTGCCAGGGCATTCAGGCGGTCGTCACTGTCCGGCCCGCGGCGCTTGCGCGTGGGTGCGGTTTGGGGCGCTTGCCGCCGAAGCAGCGGCTGGTGTATACTCCCGTGGCTATGTTCTTTTTCGACCTGCAGCTGTTCGCGTCCAAGAAAGGCGCCGGCTCGACTCGGAACGGCCGCGACTCGAACGCGCAGCGGCTCGGGGTCAAGCGCTTCGGCGGCGAGCACGTCGTCGCGGGCAACGTACTCATCCGTCAACGCGGCACGCAGTTTTATCCCGGCGTCGGCGTCGGCATGGGCAAGGACCATACGCTGTTCGCACTCGTCGAGGGCCACGTCAGCTTTACGACGGCGCGCAACCGCAAGCACGTCAGCGTCGTTCCGGCCGGAGCCTGATCGAACGCGCGACGCGTGCCGCGGAACGCAGGCGAAGAGAGCCCAGCGGGCTCTTTTTGATTTGACGCGCCGCTAAGCGCATGCAATTCATCGACGAAGCGTCGATCGCGGTCAATGCGGGCAACGGCGGCGACGGCATGGTAGCGTGGCGGCGTGAAAAATACGTTCCCAACGGCGGGCCGGCCGGCGGCGACGGCGGCCGCGGCGGCGACGTCTTTCTCGAGGCGACGCCCAATCTCGGAACCCTGGTCGATTTCCGCTTCAAGCGCACGCTGGCGGCGGAGTCGGGCAAAGCCGGTTCCACCTCGAACAAATCGGGCCGCAGCGGCCAAGACCTGATCATCGCCGTGCCGGTCGGCACGCTGGTGTATCGCGCGGAGATCGATGCGGAGGGCAATACGGGGCCCGAACGCTTGTACGCCGACATGAGCGCCCTCCGCGAGCGCACGCTCGTCGCCAAAGGCGGACGCGGCGGACTCGGCAACCAGCACTTCGCCACCAGCGCACGGCAGGCGCCGAGTTTCGCCGAAAAAGGTCAGCCCGGCGAACGCTGCGCGCTTCGCCTCGAGTTGAAGCTGCTTGCGGACGCGGGGCTCGTCGGCTTGCCGAATGCCGGAAAGTCGACGCTGCTCTCCGTTGCGTCGGCGGCGCGTCCGAAAATCGCGGATTATCCGTTTACGACGCTGGAACCGCAGCTCGGCGTCGTGCGCATCGCCGAGGACGAATCTTTCGTGATGGTCGATGTGCCGGGTCTCATCGAAGGCGCGTCGGAAGGCGCCGGTCTCGGCGACCGTTTTCTCCGTCACGTCGAGCGCACGCGCGTGCTCGTGCACCTCATCGACGGCGCGCGCACGCGCGATGAATTTGCCGCGGACAAGGCGACGATCGAAAACGAATTGCGCGCCTGGAATATCGCGCTCGAGATAAAACCGCGCATCGTCGTCGTCACCAAATTGGACTTGCCGCAAGCACGCGAACTCTTCGAAGAACTGCGCGCGGAGATTCCGGATCTGCGCGGGATTTCGGCCGCCACCGGCGAGGGCGTGCGCGATCTGCTCTTCGCCGCGTGGCAGCAGATCCAAGAAAGCCCCGCGCTGGCGCTCGCGACACCGGAGCCCGCGCTCATCGATCTTGCGCCGGAGGAAGCGTTCGACGTGCGCGTCGAGGACGGCGTGTTCGTGGTACGCGGCGAGCGCATCGAACGCCTCGCACAGATGACGAATTTCGATTCCGATGAAGCTCTCGCGAGATTCGAACAGATCCTTGCGAAACTCGGCGTCGAACGCCGCCTGCGCGAGCTCGGAGTCGCCGACGGCGACACCGTGCGCATCGCCGGGACGGAGTTCACGTACTCGTAAATAGAAAATGATGATGGAGCGTGCACAGTAGTGATGTCGCCTTTGCAGTCAGGCCCGATGCGACCTCGGACCCGGGGCCTCACGCGGAGCGCCTTTTCAACCGGCGATCGTTCTGCGCTCGCACTATCACCGGTATGGCGTTGCGCTTAGGCATTTTCGGCGGCGGCTTTGATCCGATTCATAACGGGCATTTGTTCGTTGCCGAAGCCGTGCGCGACGATGCGGCGCTCGATAAGATCGTTTTTGTGCCGACGCGCGACGGCAGACACCGGACGCGGCCGGTCGCGACGGCGCAGCAGCGCTCGGCAATGGTGCGGCTCGCGATCGCGGCGAATCCGGCGTTCGGCTTCGACGAAAGCGACCTCGCAAGCGACGCGAGCGGATTTACCATCGACTTGCTGCCCAAGCTGCGCGCGCGGTTTCCGGCCGACGAGTTCACGTTCATCGCCGGCGGCGATTCGCTCGTGCGTTCGCGCTGGCACCGGCTCGACGACGTACTCGCGCAACTCAGCGCCTTCGTCATCGCGCCGCGCGGTACGGTCAGCGCGGCCGAATTCGAGGCATCGCTCGTCGACATCGCTGCGCCGCAGCGCCGAAAAATCCGCATGATCGATTTGCCGCTGGTCGCGGAATCCGCGACGATCATCCGCGAGCGGCTCGCGGCCGGCCGCAGCGTGCGCTATTTGGTGCCGGAACCCGTCTTCCGGTACATCGACGAATGGCGTCTGTACCGGTGACGGACGCCGCGATCGGCGGCGTCCCGGCAAGCGAACTCGCCGGCGTGTACGGCACACCCCTGCACGTGATCGACGTGGCGGAATTCCAGCTGGAAATCGAACGCTTTCGCGAAGCGTTCGTCACGCGCGGCATTACGATCGGCTACGCCGCGAAGGCGTTTTTGTGCGTCGCTGTCGCCGAACTGCTCGCCGAAACGCCACTGCGGCTCGACGTCTGCTCTCTCGGCGAACTGTTGACCGCCGAACGCGGCGGCCTCCCGGCGCAGCGTCTCTACTTTCACGGCTGCGGAAAAACGGACGCCGAACTGAAGGCGATCGTCGACGGACGCGTCGCGTTCGGCGTCATCGACAACGTGGAAGAACTGGACCGCCTGGCGGCGCTCGCCGCCGGTCGCGGTCCGGTGGATGTGATGCTCCGGATGAACACCGGTATCGAAGCGCACACGCACGAGTATGTCCGCACCGGCGGCGAAAACACGAAGTTCGGCTTGCCGCTCGCGGAGCTCGATGCCGTGCTCGCACGAATCGCCGCCGCGCCGCAGCTGCGGCTCATCGGCATGCACGGCCACGTCGGCTCGCGCATCGCGGAGATCGCGCCGTTCGTCGACAACGCCGCGATCCTCACGGGCTGCGCCGACCGCGCGCGTGCGCTCCGACATCCCGTGGCCGAGATTATTGCGGGCGGCGGGATCGGCGTCGAGGATGTGCCGGGCGAGCCGCGGCCGCTCGACATCGAGCGGCTCGCGGCGGAAATGATCGGGCGCTTTGGGGCGGGACCCTACCGCCTGGCCCTGGAGCCGGGACGAGCGCTCATCGCGCGGGCCGGTTGGAGCCTCTACCGGGTGATGTCCGTGAAGCGCCAAGGCGCACGCCGTTTCGTGATCGTGGACGGCGGCATGGCCGACAACCCGCGGCCCGCGCTGTACGGCGCCTACCATCACCTCGAGATCATGGCGTCCGACGCGCGCGGCGCCCCGGCACCCGCGACGTTGTGCGGCCGCTCGTGCGAAAACGACGTCTTGGGCGAGGTTGAGATTCCTGACGGCGTGCGCTCCGGCGATCTCGTCGCGTTGCGAACGACCGGCGCTTATACGTATAGCATGGCGAGCAATTACAACCGCTTCGGCCGCCCGCCCGTCGTGTTCGCGCGCGACGGGGCGCACCGGCGCGTCGTGCGCGGCGAGCGGCCGGACGACGTTCTGCGCAACGATCTCGCCTGAGGCTGGCGAAGACTACAGGAGACGCACCGCAGCGGAGCGCGCCGCGGCACGTAATTTGTTGGTCATTGCTTGCGTTCGTCCGCACGCCCACCATAGAATTGAAGAATCGTACCTCCATTGAAGCCGCTCGTCGCCGTCGCGCTGGCCAGCGAATCTCCGCGCCGCCGTGAATTACTTTCGTCGCTCGGGTTGCGCGTCGAGATCGTGCCGACTTCGTACGACGAAGGTCCGCTGCCCGGCCTCGTCCCCGCCGACGTCGCCATGCAGCATGCCCGTGGAAAAGCCGCCGGGGCGCGCGCCTCGGGCGCGTTGATCGTGGCGGCGGACACGGTCGTCGATTGCGATGGATGCGTGCTGGGCAAGCCGCGCGACCGCTCGGAGGCGCGCGCGATGGTCGCGCGGCTCTCCGGGCGCGAGCACCTCGTGCATACGGCGTTCGCGCTTCGGGACGACGGAAGCGGGCGCGGCGTCACGCACTGCGAGACGACGCGCGTGCGCTTCGCGCAGCTCGATGACGCGGTGATGGATGCGTACGCCGCAAGCGGCGACGGCCTCGACAAGGCCGGCGCATACGGCATCCAAGGCTTCGCGGCGACCCTGGTCGAGCGGGTCGACGGCGACTACTTCACCGTCGTCGGCTTTCCATTGGCCGCCTTCGCCCGGGCGCTGCCGCGTCTGGGCTATCGCTTGCTGCCGCTCCTCTACGCCGCGGGTACCATCGTATGAGCATCGCCGGAACCCTGCGCTCGACGTTCAGTCCTGACTTGGGCATCGATCTCGGCACCGCAAACACCGTCGTGTACGAGTACGGCAACGGCGTCGTCGTGAGCGAGCCGTCGGTTGTGGCCTACCGAACGAGTGACGAGTCAATCGTGGCCATCGGCACGGCCGCCAAGGAACTTGACGGCCGGGCGCCCGGCCGGGTGCGCGTCGTGCGCCCGCTGCGCGGCGGAACGATCTCCGATTTTCGCGGCGCGCACGCGCTGATCGAAACGCTGGTGGATCGTGCGCTGCAATCGCGGCCGCGGATCGCGCCGCGCATCATCGCGTGCGTGCCGGGCTGCGCGACCGACATCGAGTGTAAGGCGGTCGAGGAAGCGATCAAAGCGGCCGGACCACGCACCATGTGCTTCGTTCCGCAGGCCGTCGCGGCGGCCGTTGGTTCCGGCCTACAGATCGAAGAAACGAGCGGCGTTATGGTCGTCGACATCGGCGGCGGAACGACCGAAATCGCCGTGCTCGCGCTGAGCGGCGTCGTCGGACTGCACTCGCTCAAAGTCGGCGGCGACACGTTCGACGCCGCGATCGCCGCCCGGCTGCGCAACGAGCGTTTCCTGGTCGGCCCGCTGACGGCGGAGCGTTTGAAGATCGAACGCGGCTACGCGGGCCGCGCCCCCGGCCGCGAACCGTTTACGGTCGCCGGCACCGACATGGCGGCGATGCGCCCCGGCCGGCGCGTCGTCGAGGAAACGCTTGTCGGCGAAGCAATGGCCGACGCGCTGGATCGCATCGCGCGTGCGTGCTGGTCGATTCTCGAACAGACGCCGCCCGATCTCGCCGGCGATCTCATTGAAACCGGCATTATGTTGACCGGCGGCGGCGCCTTGATTCCCGGCCTCGCAGGC
Source organism: Candidatus Velthaea sp. (assembly GCA_046262475.1). Classification (GTDB taxonomy): domain Bacteria; phylum Vulcanimicrobiota; class Vulcanimicrobiia; order Vulcanimicrobiales; family Vulcanimicrobiaceae; genus JBHEMQ01. The sequence goes on along the minus strand of JBHEMQ010000001.1, from coordinate 16,121 downwards.
GAGTTGAGCGCCCGCACGAACCTGCCGACGACGGTCGCCGTCGATCCCTTATTGTGCGTCGCACGCGGAGCCGGCGAGATTCTTGCGTCGCCAAGTCTGCTGGAACGGCTGAAGCCGCAAGCGGACCGGTTGACGAGGTGGTACCAATCTTTACGTATCGGGATGAGAGAAAGCTATTCGCGATAATCGGTGCGGTCATCGTGGCCGCACTGATCGCGCTGCTTCAGCTCGATTACGCACGGCAAGGCCGCCCGAGCCCACTGGCCGTCAGCGTTACCACCGTGAGTGCGTACGTACAACTGGCCGCGACGACCGTGGCGAACGGCATTCGCAACAGCGTGTGGATGGTCGGCAACCTGCCGCAGCTCTTCACCGAAAACACGCGTCTGCGCGCGGAGAACGCACACCTTAACGCTGAAAACCTGAAACTCACGGAAGCGCTCGCGCGCGTTCCGGCCGAGCGCGACATCGCGCTCGCGCAGATGAAGTATCCCGCCGGTGTTGCCTCCACGGTGATCGGCTACGATCCCGAAGCGGCGCTGCACGTCATCACGATCGACCGCGGCGGCAAAGATCGCATTGCGCGCGACGACGGTGTCGTAACGGACGCCGGCGTGGTCGGCCGCGTGGTCGAAGTGGCGCCGGTCACGAGCAAAGTGTTGCTGCTGACCGACGTCACGAGCCGGCTGCCGGCGATCGTACAGCGCGGCCGGTGGTGGTCGATCAGCGTAGGAACGCAAACGCGGCTCAAGCTGCAATACGTATCGCAAGATGCGAAGCTCAAGGTCGGCGACAAGGTCGTTACCGGCGAAGGCCGCTCGTTCCACGCCGGCATTGCGATCGGGCACATCACGCACGTCGAGCCGGCGGCCGCGGGCGCGCTCGATCAGAGTGCGATCGTTCAGCCCGCCGTCGATTTCGGATCGATCAGCCGTGTCCTCGTTCTACCGAAATAAATACCGCTCGATCGAAATCGTCACCGGTCCGTCGCTGCTGCCGACGATCGGCTGGGCGGCGCTCGCCGTGCTCGCCCAAACGACGTTTGCGCCGTACCTCATGTATCGCGGCGCGGTGCCGTCGTTCGTTACGATCGCGATCGTGCTGTACGCGATCCGCGCCGGCGCGCGGCGCGGCGCGGTGCTCGGTATCATCGCGGGCGCGCTCGAAGATGTCTTCGCCGGTACGGGCGGCGCATGGACCGTTGCCAGCACGATCGTCGCGCTGGGCGTCGGCGCCGTCGCGCGCGGCTTCTTCTCGGACGGGTTTCCGATGCTCGGCGCGCTCGTTGCGATAACCGTGCTCGCACGGGATACGGTCTTTTGGCTCGTCATGCGGCTCGAAGGGTATCCCCCCGGGCTCGCGACCGCGCACGCACATACGGCGATCGTGCAGGCGGCGCTAACGGGCTTCATCACGGTGCTGTACTTGATCGGCCGCTCGCGGCTCGTGGTCGACCGCACGAACGTGGAGCGCTATCCGTGAAACTGCGCTCCCCGCTGCGCTTTGCCGCGTTCGGCTTCGCGCTGGTCGTCGCGCTCGTTGCCATCGTCGTGCGGCTGACGCAGGTGCAGCTCGTCGAGGGTGAAGTGTTCGCCGCCGCAGCACGCGCGAACCAGGTGCAGCTGATTCCCGTCGCCGCGCCGCGCGGTCTGATCGTCGACCGTCACGGCGCGATCATCGTGCGTAGCCGTCCGTCGTTCGTGTGCGCGCTGATTCCGTCGGAAATCAAAGACATCGCCTCGACGATGCGCCAGCTCGCCGGCATCCTGCACGTCGCTGAACCGAAGCTGTGGCAGCGCTTGCTGCATCACCGCGGCGTGAACTACAAGAATTTCTCCGAAGTGCAGGTCTACGAACCGTACGGTCCCGTGATTCTGGCCAGCGACTTGTCGCCGGCGCAAATGGCGCGCCTCGCCGAGGCCCAAACCGACCTGCCCGGCGTCGACTTCGAGGCGCAGCCCGTCCGCAATTATCCCTACAAGAGCGAAGGCTCGCACCTCTTCGGCTACGTGGGCGCGATCACGGAAAGCGAATATGCGGAGCTGAAGCGCCAGGGCTATTCGCCCAACGACGTGATCGGTAAGGACGGGCTCGAAAAGACGTACGACGCATGGCTGCGCGGACGCGTCGGCGGACAACAGATCGAAGTCGACGCGTCGGGAGCGCTGAAGAAGCGGCTCAGCTTCGCCAATCCGGTGCCCGGCAATACGCTGCTGACGACGATCGACTGGCGGCTGCAGCGCATCGCGGAGAAACACTTGCACGCGCAGCTCGCGCGCTGGAGCAAAGCGCGCGGCAAACGGCTCGCGGGCGCGGTCGTCATCATTAGCCCGCACGACGGCGGCGTGTTGGCGCTCGCGTCGTATCCCGAATTCGATCCCAACGATTTCGCGACGCCGATCAGCGGCGCGAAATTCACGCACTACCTGACCGATTCGCTGCGCCCGCTGTACGATCGCGCGATCGGCGCGGCGTCGCCGACCGGGTCGACGTTCAAAATGGTCACCGGATCCGGCGCGATTAGTTCCGGCGTCATCAAGCCGAATCAAGTGCTGTACGACAGCGGCTCGTGGTACTGTCATGGCGTCACGTTTCGCGACATCGCGGCCGGCGGCATCGGGCGCACGGATTTCATTCGCGCGCTGGCCGCCTCGTCGGATGGCTATTTCTATCAGCTCGGCGACCGGCTCGGTCACGAACGGCTGCGCCACTACGCGCTGCAATACGGCCTCAACCAGCGGCTAGGAATCGACATTCCCGGCGAGTTCGAGGGCAATTGGCCGACCAACGAATGGTCGATGCGTGTCTACCGCGTGCCGCTGGAACCGAGCGACGTGTGTCAGCTCGCGATCGGGCAAGGCGCGATGGAAGCGACGCCGCTGCAGATGGCCAACATCGTTGCGACGGTCGTCAACGGCGGCACGCTGTTCCGGCCGCACGTGGTCGAAGCGGTGCGCTCGCCGCACGGCAAGATCCTCAAAACCTTCGAGCACCAAGTGATCCGCAAAGTTGACGTCACCGCGGAATCGCTGCGCGAGGTGCGCGCCGGCATGGGGAAGGTCACCGATCCGGGCGGGACCGCGTACGGCTTGAAGATCGAGGGCGTGCCGTTCGGCGGGAAGACGGGCACCGCAGAAACGGGCGTCGGCGGCAGCGGTGCGAACACGACATGGTTCGTCGCATTCGCGCCGACCGATCATCCCAAACTCGCGATGGCCGTCTTCATGGAGCAAAGCGGCAGCTACGGTGCCACCGTCGCCGGGCCGGTCGCGCAACACATCATCGCGGAATACTTCGGCAAGAAGCTGCCGCCGCTCTGACCGGCGCGCCGGCGCCGGCCTGATACAGATATGTCGCACAAACGGCGACGTCGCTTGTGCGCACGCCCATGTTGCCTCATGATGCAACGATGAGAATGCTTCGATTCCCGTTGCGCGCTGCCGTTGCGGCACTTGGGTTTTGTCTGGCGGGCTCCAGCGTCGTCGCGGTCGCCGATACGGTCAAATCCGACGCAGCAGCGCAGAACAAGCCGATGAACGCGAACCTCAAAGCGGCACTGAGCCGCCTCGTGCTCGCGAAACCGATCGGCCATTTCGTCAGCCGCCGCAGAATCCCGCCGTTGGCGACCGCGTTGACGCTCACGGTTGCACCGAATTCGGCGCGGGCGCCGAAAATCGGAAGCAACGTCCAGAGTGCTCTCGCCGGAATCAAGACCTGCGAGGCGCTCGACCCGTCCATCCCGCCCGCAATCCGTCACCTCAAGGGCAAGATCGCTTCCGGCGGCTACATCGTGATCGACGGCGACTGTTTCGGCACCACGGGCGTCGTCGAGTTCGTCGGCGACTTCTCCGGCGGACGGCTGGCGCTGCAAAACCAAGCGTGGTCGCCCTCTTCGATCACCGCCGCCATCCCATCCGTGGCCGGCGTTTACGATCAACGGATTCGCATCAGAGTCGTGCGCGGAAACATCATCTCCAACGAAGTGACCGCCGAGTTCGTCCCGGAAATGGAAGAGCGTGCGGCTCCCGCAGCGATGGTCATGAGTTCGCACTGCGACTTTGACGATTACGATTGTAAGGACGGTGCGGCGAAGCATTACGCGCAGTCCGGGGGCGCTCTGGGGCGTCCGGGGTCGAACGGTCAGCCGAGCTTGCATAGCGGGGAGGATCGCTGGATGGTGCGACCGCCGACGGGTTGGTCCGCGAGCTACGTTGACGGCACGCTCTATGCGGGCGTCGCTTCAGTCGGCGACTTTGACTCCAGCCCCGGCGTCGCGTTCTTCATCCCGACGCATTGGGAAGACAACCTGTCGAGCTATGCGACGAGCGCCTTCAATACGTTGTGGGGGCTCGGTCCCTCGGAGCGTTTTTATACGAGTGCGTACTCATTGACGGTGCATCTCATCGGCCCCAGAGGCACGTGGCGCTAGCGGCGGCACGCGATCAGATCGGAAGCCCTAAGCGCTTCTTCTTCGCCGCGGGTGTCGGTGTTGTGCCGGGTGGCGCCGGCGTCGCGGTCGGAATAGGAGCGATGATCTTCACGTTGCCGGCGCCCCGGAATTTGCGGTTTGACGTGTTGTAGTGCATGCGGTCGGAATTCGCTTGTTGGATGCCGTCCGACACGTGTGCGTGCCCGATTAAATCGAGATCGTGCAGCTTTTCGTCGAGGGTTGCGGTGTCGGCCCGGCCCGAACGTGATCCCTGGGTGAACTGCACGTGGCCTTTCGCAACGTAGCGCAACGACTTGCGCTCGACGTCCATTTCGTCGGCGCTCAACGTCAAAGGGTCGCTGCTCTCCGTCGCCGCAAACGCCGGATCGACTTTCGGGTCGCTGTGCAGCACGACGTTGCCTTTGAGGACGTAGGTTTGGCCGTTCATGTTGCCGACCAGCGAATCGGCATCCATGTCGGTGCCGGGACGGTGCAGATGAACGCGGCCCGGCGCCGGCGGCTGCGTCTGTTCGGGCTGCGCCGAGCCGCTCGAGGCGGGAGCAGGCGCGGCCGGGGATGGGCTAGGCGCCGGAACAGGCGCCGGCGGCACCGGCGTCTGCGCGAGCGCCGATGCGGCCGAAGCAAGGAGCAGGGCGAGCGCCGCGGGCGTAAAGCGGTGAATGGTTCGCATGATTCAGGTGAGCACGGCAAGGATCCGGCGAACTTCATTCGCCCGCGCGTCGTCGCGACCCGCGAGCGCGGCGTCGACCAGGTCGCCGCGTTTCGCTCGCACCAGCCCGTACGCCGCAGCCAGTGCGACCGTCGTGTCCGCGTCACGAATGCCGCGTTCGAGGAGGGCGATGTCGCCGCGCCGGGACGCCGCGTCGACGGCGGCATACCGTTCGGCGACGCGGGGCGAGCGCAACGCACGTTCGAGCGTCGGCACGACATCGCCGCTGCATCGCCCGAGCGCGTCGATCACGGCTTCGCGCAGCTCATCGGTTTCATCGCCGTAAGCCTTTGCCAAAATTTGCGCGCACCACGCATCGCCCACCAGGGCGAAGCCTTCGATGATGCCGCGGCGCTCCGCAACGTCCAGCGCGCCCGCGTCGGGATCGATCAGTTGCGGCCACGTTACCGTGCGCGCGACGACGATGACGGGCCCCGTCGCTTCGTAGACCGGCTCCGCCGCAGCCGCGCGCGCCGGTTCGGGCGTGCGCGGCGGGCGAGCGATCCACAAGAACACGACGCCGAGCGCAACGAACGCCGCACCGGCGACAATGAAAACGATCCACGGCGAACTCGTTCCGAGCGCACCGATCATCGCCCGCTACGCGCGGTCGGTCACGGTCGCCGTGGCCTCGAGCGCGTCCCGCAGCGCAGCGCGCACGTCGCCGAGCGCCGCGTCGAGCGCAGCGTTGGAACTTCCGCCGAGAACGCGGTGGAATTCTTCGGTCGGCAACGATGCGACGGTCACCAGCGTCGCGATCACGGCGCGCCGGTACTGCCCGAGAGCGCTCGAGGAACCGGACGGCCACGTCATCGTGGAGCCCAGCAATTCGGCGAGCACGAGCCACGGGCGCGCCGTTCCGAGCGCATCGGTTTCGAGCGCCTCGAGATGCGCAACGATGCGCTCGCGGTCGAGCGGACCCTCGATGACGAGCGGTGCCTCGGCCCCATCGCCCGCCGCGGACGGCTGCGCCGTACGCAGCGCGGCGACGAGTTCGACGAGCGCCGCGCGCGCGGTACGATCTTCCAGGTCCTTGCCGGTAAGCACGTAGCGGGGAAGGCGCATCTTCATGAAAAGGCGGCCGATGACGTCGCGCAGTCCTTCGCGCTGCGCGGTGAACTTCGCAGCCACGTCGCCGTTCAATCCGGCGATGCCGTCCGGCACGAGCGTTCCGATGACGAAGAGATGGCGGATCAATCCGCCGTAATCGCTCTGCTCGATGAATGCCGCCGCGCGTTCGAGCGCCTCGCGCGAATACGTTTGCCGCACCCGGAGGCCGGCCGGTAGGTCGGGGTCTGCCGGCACGTTCTGCGGAGCGGCTCGGGTCGAGAAACGTCCTTCGACCACGTCGCTCGCGGCGCGCGGAGTTGCCGGCACCGCGCGCGGCAGCGTCGTCACGTCGGCCGGCTCGTCCGGCGGCGGCGGCAGCCGCGCGGGGGCGGACGGAAGGCCGGCGACTTCGCGCAGCATGTCGATGGTGCGCGGCGCGACGCCGGCGACGGAAAACGGCAGTCCGGACGCGCGCACGGCGAAGGCCGGCGTCGAGCGCACGCGCACGGCGGGGGCGGCAAGCGGCAACGTAGCGCCGCCGTTCCACACGAGTTCCGCCACCGGCGCGATCAACGTTCCCGCAGCGAGCGGCGTGTTCACGACGACGCTGTAGCGTACGCCGATTTCGATTCCCGGATCGACGTCTTCGAGCACGAGACCGCCCTTCGACCACAAGACCGAACCGCCGGCCGCGTCGAGCAGCGGCACGTCGTTCACGAACGTCGAGCCGAGCACGTACGCGGTGTGCTCCGGCAGTGACGCACGCACGACAAGGCGGCTCGCGCTGCCGTCCCCGGAGTTGCGCGCGACGACCTGCACGAACATCGCTTCGCCCGCATCGACGCTTTCGATCGGCTGGGTACGCAGCGCGGCACCGTCCGAAAAACTCGGTTCGGCCAGCGTGGGCATCGTGACCGGCTCGAGCGCGAACGGCAGAAAGCCGACGCCGGAGAGGCGCGCATGCACCGTGATTGCGGCGCCGCGTGGGATGATGCGCGCGAGCCGTATTCGCAGGGTCGCTTCGGCGCGCTGCGTCGCCGGAATTTCGCCAAAGATTACGTCATTGCCGTCGCGCGTCGCACCATCGACGCTTTCGATGCGCGCATCCGGCGAAACGTCGAGCGCGAGGCGCACGTTGCGCGCGGCGTCCGTGCCTTCGTTCGTGAGCGCGATTGCGAGTTCGGCGGTGCTGCTCGGACGCAACGGACCGCTGCCGAGGTACGCCAGATGCGAACCGGCGGGCGTAAAGCGGGGACGCGAGCGCACGACCAGCGCCAGCGCACCCAGCGGCAGCGGCGGCGTTTGGTCGGCGGCGAGCGTCGCGCGCATGCGGATTTCGGTGCCGTCCCCGACCGGCGACGGAACGGTCCCGACGAGTACGATTTCGCGCGCGCCGTTCGGCTCGAGTTCACCGAGCGCAATTTCAGCGTTCTGCACGCGCGCCTCCGCGCGGTCTTCCACATAGCGCAGCGATTGCAGAGCGTAATCGGCATCGATCGCGATCCGCGCGTTGCTTGCCGGCGCCGTGCCGTCGTTGACGATCCGTAAGACGGCGCGCACGTCGGTGCCGGGCGTGACGGCCGCCGGCCCTTTGAGCACGAGCGAGTTGCGCGACGGCAAGAAGCGTGGCAGCGATCGCACGCGCAGCATACGATCGAAGGTGCGGGACCCGGTGCTCCACTGCAATGAGGCCCCGATCGGCAGCGACGTCCCGTCGATGGCGGGGGAGACGACGTATGCATCGGTCGCCGCGTCCACGTGCGCGGCCGCTTCGATGCGCTCGAACGTGAAGGCACCGGCGGAATCGCTCTCGCCGACGGAACGGCCGTCGACGGCGCGCGATCCCGGTGCATAGCGCAAACCTTCGGGCAGCGTCAGCCGAATGCGCACGTCGTCCGCGGCACACGTTCCCGAGTTCGTTGCACCGAGCGCGACGCGGATGCGGCGCCCCGGCTCGACCTCGCCCGGCGCGTCGACGTCGAGCGTCGTTTCCGCGCTGTCGAAGCGCGCGGCGGAATGCACCGTCAATTCAGCGCGGTCAAGCTCGAACTCCGCGATCTCGGCCGACGCGACCTCGCCGCTCACGAAGATGCGCGTGTTGTTGTCGAGGGGCGAGTCGATGCGCGCGCGATACTCGATAACGACCGTCGCGCCGGCGGCCAGCGCCGCGGCGGCGACGGGCGCCCGCGCGAAACCGAAAGGATCGCGTTCGTCCGCCCGCGGCACGTCGCGACCGTCGATGCGGGCGGTGCCGGCGACGAACGAGGTGCGGTCCGGCAGGGGCAACACGACGACGACATCGCGCGCGCTCGACTGGCCGGCGTTGTGCACGCGGGCCAGCACGCGGATCTCTTCGCCGGGTTCGGCGGTGCGCACGGCTTCCAGCGCGGCAACCGTCGCCGGATTCTGCAGAACCGGCGCGGAGTTGATGACGAGCCGCACCACATTGGACCCGATGACGCCGGTTTCATGCGAGGCGAGCGCCGCCTGCAGTTCAATGGTCGCGCCGTTTTCGATCGTCGCGTTAACCAGATACGCAATGGAGATGCGGCGCTCGACGCTCGGCGGCACCTCACCGATGTCCGCGCCGTTCGGCGAGAGCAGCGCGGTTTCGCCGCGCGCTTCGTCGAGCGCGACGTCATCGATCTTCGCGCTGCCCACGAGGTAGCGCATGCCCTCCGGCAACGCGAAACGCACGCGTAAGCCGGTCGCGGCGGCGCCGCCGAGATTCGTAAATGCGAATGCCGCGCGCACCGTCATTCCAGGTTCGACCGAGCGATCCGGTGAAACGGCGAGGGTTCGCAGCCCTTCCGGTAGAGGCGGAGAACCCGGCGCGAAAGCGTCCGTCAGGGTACGCATCAAATCAAGCCACCGGTTCGGCAGCTTCGCAGCACCGACCTTGACCAGATAAAGACGGGGAACCATGACGACGATCGCCCACGATGCCGACCACCTCTGTGAAGCCGTCTCGCGCTTGGGTAGCGAGAGCGCGTTCGAGGTGCTGGCGCGGGCGCGGGCGCTCTCGGCGCAAGGCCGGCGCATCGTCCACATGGAGATCGGGGAACCGGACTTCGATACGCCGCAGCACATCAAAGCCGCGGGGATCGCTGCGATCAACGACAACTTCACGCACTACTCGCCCTCAGCCGGCATTCCGGAATTGCGCGAGGCGATCGCGGAGCATGCCTCGCATTTCCGCGGCGTGGAGCCGTGGACCCGGGACAACGTGGTGGTGTCCCCGGGTGCAAAGCCGGTGATTTGGAACACGCTGTGCGCGCTGCTCGATCCCGGCGACGAGATGATTTATGCGGACCCGGCGTATCCGGCATACGCCTCGTGCGCCGGCTATCTCGGCGCGAAGGCGATTCCCGTGCCGCTGCTCGAGTCGAAGAACTGGCGCCTCGATCTTGACGACCTCGCCGCGAAGATCACGCCGCGCACGAAGCTCGTGATCATCACCTCACCGCACAATCCGACGGGCGGCGTCTTGACGCGCGAGGATCTCGGCGTGATTGCCGATCTTGCGGCCAAACACGGCTTCATGGTGCTCTCCGACGAAATCTACAGCCGCAACATCTACGGCTCGGGCTTCGCATCCATCACGCAGTTTCCGGGTATGCTCGAACGCACCATCGTCGTCGACGGTTTCTCGAAAGCGTATGCGATGACGGGCTGGCGCCTCGGCTACGCGATCATGCCCGAATGGCTGGCGCGCAGCGTCACCTTGTTTGCAAACAACACCTATTCGTGCGTTGCCACGTTCGTGCAGAAAGCGGGCATCGCGGCGCTGACCGGTCCCGACGAACCGGTCGTCGCGATGAACGAGACGTTTCGCACGCGCCGGGACCGGATCGTCGCGGGACTGAATTCGCTGCCCAACGTGTCGTGCAAGACCCCCGAGGGCGCCTTCTACGCATTTCCCAACGTGTCGAAGATCACGCCGGACGACAAGAAACTGGCGGCGTTCCTGTTGGAGGAAGCCGGCGTTTCGTGTCTGGGCGGTTCGTGCTTCGGCGACGCGGGCCGCGGTTACATTCGCTTCTCCTACGCGGCGTCACTCGACGCCATCGAAGCGGCGCTCGAGGCGATGCGCACGCATCTGCCGGAATTTCGCGGCTAGCCGCAACGTCGCGGCAACATGACTGAGGCGTTCTGGCTGTGATGCATGAACCGACGATGAAGGATGTCTTCGACGCGCTGCTCGAGCTCAAGGCCGCGACCGAGGGAGATTCGGTGCGTCACGACGGACGAATCGCCGGATTCGATACCCTGCGCAGCGACATGAACCGGCGCTTCGACCGCTACGACGAGCGCTTCGACCGCATGGATGAACGCTTCGACCGCATGGACAAGAGCTGCGAGGATCTTCGCCGCGAAGTGCGCGGCCAGCGCCGGCGTTGCGACTAAGACCGGCCGGCCCCGTTCAGACGGGGAAGTAGCGATTGTACACGAAAAACGTGGTGTCCCGAACGTAGCCGCGTTTTTCGTACAGCGCCTGCGCAACGGCGTTGGCCGTCGCCGTACTGAGGGTCACGCCCACGGCGCCGGTCTCCTTCGCGAACATTTCCGCCCGTGCCATAAGCGCGTTCCCGACGCCGGTTCGCCGCGCGTCCGCGCGTACGTAGAGATCTTCGAGAATCCACATGCGCCCCACGCGAATAGACGAAAAGCTCGGATAGAGCTGCGTGAATCCCACGGTTTGAAACGATTCGGCATCGACGGCGATAAAGATCTTTGACTCGTTGCGGCGCATGCGCTCGCTCAGAAAGAACTGCGCCGCGTACGCGTTGCTGCTCTGCCCGTAGAAAACGCGATACGCGTCGAAGAGCGGTGCCAAGCGCGGCAAGTCGTCGGCGTTCGCCTCGCGGATCTGCGTCTTCATCACGGCGTGAGCTTCATCGCGCGGCGGACGTCGGCGAGAGTCGCCTGCGCGATCAGGCGTGCCTTTTCGCTGCCGCGCGCGATGATCTCCGCAACGCGCACGCGGTCAAACGACGCGCGGCGCCCGCGCACGGGAGCCAGCCACGCATTCATCGTTTCGGCCAGTTCGCCTTTGCACTGCACGCAGCCTAACGCGCCCGACCGGCAATTTTCCTCGACCCACGGCACCCGCGCCGCGTTCGAGAGGTGATGCAGCGCAAAAACCGGGCAGATCTCCGGTCGCCCCGGATCGTTGCGCCGGATTTTCAGCGGATCGGTGATCATCCCGCGGACCTTTTTCGTGGTCGTCGCGTCGTCGTCGCCGATGTCGATCGTGTTGTCGTACGACTTCGACATCTTTCGCCCGTCCGTGCCGGGCACGGCCGGAAAATCCGATAAGGTCGCTTCGGGCTCGACCAGCGTGGCACCGTACAAGAAGTTGAAGCGCCGCACGACTTCGCGTCCGAATTCCAGATGTGCGAGCTGATCGCGGCCTACCGGGACGATGTTTCCGCGAAACGCGGCGATGTCGCAGAGCTGGAGCAGCGGGTACCCGAGGAAGCCGTACGTCGCGATCTCGCCGCCGAGCGCGTCGATTTGATCTTTGTACGTCGGTACGCGCTGCAGCCACGACAGCGGCACGATCATGGACAGGAGCGCGAAGAGTTCGCTGATTTCCGGCACCGCCGATTGAAGGTAGATGGTACAGCGGTCGGGGTCCAAACCGGCCGCGAGCCAATCGATCACCATCTCTTCGCGGCTGTCACGAATGGATTGCGGATCGTCGAACCGTGTCGTGTACGCGTGCAGGTCCGCGATCTCGAAAAATGCGTCGGTGGTTTGCGCGTATTGCGCCCACTGGACGAGCGCGCCGACGAAATGGCCGATGTGCAGGCGCCCAGTCGGGCGCATCCCGGACATCACGCGCACGGCCGTCGTCACCGTGCGGCCCGCGTGCCGGCGAACGACTCGCCGCCGATGATTTGGTCGCGCACGAACGCGCGCGCGGCCGCCACGGCGTCGCGCAGATCGTCGCCGTACGCGAGCCGGCTCGAGATGGCGAACGCCAGCAAATCGCCGGTGCCGCGCAGGTCCGCCTCGATCCGGCGGCTGCGGAACGAGGTCGTCCCGTCCGCATCGGCGAGAACGTCGACCGCATCGCCTTCGAGGTGTCCGCCTTTCACGAGCACCGCCGCACCCGTTCGCGCGCGCAATATTGCCGCCGCCCGTTCCATCGCCGCCACGTCCGCCGGCATGACGTCCGCGAAGACGGCCGCCTCGGCCAAGTTGGGCGTCACGAGCGTGCAGCACCCGAACAAATCGTCCCGCAACGCGGCGATGGCGGTTCCGTCCGCCAGCATGTCGCCGCCGGACGCGGCGATGACCGGATCGCAGACGACGGGCACCGTCGGAAAATCGTGCAAGCCGCGCGCGACGGCGCGGACGCCGGCCGCATCGAGTAAAGCGCCGACATGAAACGCACCAATACGCGCGTCGCGCAGCGCCTGGAACTGTGCGGCGATCGTCGCCGCGTCGACCGGCGTCCGCTTGATGACGCGGCGCGCGTCCTGCGCCGTGATACCGGCGACGACGCTAACGATGCGCACCTGCAGGATGGCCGCGATGCGCGCGTCAAGGCCGATCCCGGCAACGTTGAGCGGGTGCATCGTTCCGACCGATGCGACGACGGGATTCACGCGGTCCATGTTTCCACGAATGCGCGCGCTTCCGTGCTCGGATCGGCGGCCCGCGCGAGCGCCGAAATCACGGCTGCCATGACGGCGCCGGATTCGCGGACGCGCGGAAGCTGCGCGAGCCCGATACCGCCGATCGCCGCAACCGGCAGCGCCGTGGCCGCGACGACGGCGCGCACGCCGCTGATGCCGATCGGTGCCCCGGCATCCGCCTTTGACGGCGTCGGAAACACGGGGCCCACGCCGAGGTAGTCGGGGGCGCCGCCGGCCGCTTGCGCTTCGGCGGGCGTTCCGCACGAAAGCCCGATGATGCGCCGGCCAAGGCGCACGCGCACCGCCGGCAGGTCGTGCGCGGCCGGGTCGTCCTGTCCGAGATGGACGCCGTCGGCATGCACGGCAAGCGCGACGTCGTCGTTGACCACGACGACGCCTCCGCCGGCCCGGATGCGGGCGACGAGCGCGTCGAGCAACTCGCGTCGGATGCCGCGTTTCGCGCGAATTTGGAAGAGCCGAACGCCGCCGTCCAGGAGCGCTCCGGCAAAAGCGACCGCATCGCGATGCTGGTCCGGTTCCACGAGCGCGTAGATCCCGCGCAAAAGCGAACGAGGAGCGTCGCCGCCCCTCGTTGCTGCGATTTGCGGAATCGCTCTAGGTGTTGACGGTAACGTCGACGGTCGCTGATCCGACGACGCCGTCGCTGACATGCGTCGCGTTCACGATGATGCAGTACGACGCGGGCGCGGGACCGGCCGTGTTGCCCGGCGCGAACTGCGCGTTGAGCGATGCGATCGTCGGCGCGGTCAAGGTGATCGTGTTCGGCGACTGCGACGAGCCGGAGAGCGCCGCGGCGGGAACCGTCGGAATCAACGGGATCGCGGCCTGGGCGACGCCGCCTACCGGCGGCGGAACTTGCGTGAACCCGGCGCAAATTCCCTGAGCGCCGCTGACGCCGTTCTGAAAGGGCCTCCCGGCCGGCGCGACCGCGGCGTTGAACGTGTAATTGACATCCGCGTTGATCACGACGTTGTTGGCGCCGCGGGTGCCTTGGGCCGAGAGGAGGATCGAGCCGCCCGGCACGACCTTGAATACGCCCTCCGGCTGACCGTTGGACTGAATGACGACGCGATCGACCTTCGTATTGTTGCCGAAATTGAAGGCGCTGCCGCCCTGACCGCAGGCGGACAGCAGCACGGCGGCACCTGCGGCGATCAGGGTGAGCGGAAGACGACGCATGCAGAACTCCCGTAAGACACGGAAAAAGACCGGGGGACTTCTCATGAGTTCCACCACCGGACGGGCGCGCTTTCCGCCACCGCTTTCGCGGTTCCTTTCGTGGCCGAGTCAGCCGCGGCGCGGCTGCAGATTGGCGATGTCCAGCGAGAACGGCGCGTCCGCGCCTTCGCGCAGCGCGGGCGCCACGGTCAACGTGAACGTGCGCGGCCGGTCGTCGAGGTGCGCCGATTCGAAGTTTAGGGCGCCGGTGTACTGACCGTTCGGCGCGAGGCGCAGGCCCTGAAACAATGTCTTGTCAGTGAGCGCCCAGTTCCTGGTTTCGATGATGCGGTAGACGCCGCCGGCATCGTCGCGCAAAACGCTCTTGCCGTACGGCAGGATGGTCACGAACGTGTCGCCCACGTTCGCGAAGGTCGCGACGACCTCGATCCGACGGGCGAAGAACGACACCTTTTTCACGGTGATGCGCAAACCGCTGGCTTCGGCGGTGGTGTCGGCGGCGAACGCGCGCCACGGATGCCCCGGATCTTTGATGCGCCACGTATTCTGCGCGGGGACGACGCCGATGGGAACGGTCGCGGTCACCGTCGCGTCGAGGTCGTGCGCGTGATCGTGATCGTTGTCGTGCGCGTGAAAAATACGCGCCCGCGCATCGCGTCGCCGCGCGTGCCGAGAAGGCGGAAGCTCTTGACGTGAAAGCCGTCCGCATCGTAAATGCTGCGGAAGTTGGCGGCGCTGCGATAATACGCGCGCGCCTCGTCGTTCAGGAGCAGGAACGCCTGGTCGTACGCGCCGTTCTGCATCGCTTGTAAGTACCGCTCCACGACGGCGGTTTGCGCATTGCGCGGCACCGGGTCGAACTTCGGCGCGGGAGCGGCGCCGAGCAGTCCGGCCGCAAGCGCGAACGAACACAACGAACGCATCATCAACGGGGCCCCTCGCCGAGCAGCACGTCGACGATGCGCATCAAGTCGCCCTCGTCGGAAT
This sequence comes from Candidatus Velthaea sp., assembly GCA_046262475.1. Taxonomy (GTDB): domain Bacteria; phylum Vulcanimicrobiota; class Vulcanimicrobiia; order Vulcanimicrobiales; family Vulcanimicrobiaceae; genus JBHEMQ01. The sequence goes on along the minus strand of JBHEMQ010000001.1, from coordinate 1,078 downwards.
AGCGGATTTCGAGCGTCCCGCCGCGCTCGCGGCGCGCCATCCCCACCGGCGCGGCGAAGCGGTAGCGGAGCCGATCGAGAAGCGCGGCGTCGTCGTGCGACGTCTGCGGCGCGCCGCGCGGCCGCGGGCGTTTCGCTCCCGCGGAGCCTTGCGCCAGCTGCTCAACGGCGCGCACGGTCAGGCCGTCCTGTGCAATGCGGCGTGCGACCGGTTCGCGCTTCTCCGCGGGAAGCGCGAGCAGCGCGCGCGCGTGACCCGCAGAAATGGCGCCGGAGCGGAGTAACGATTTCGCGCCGTCCGGCAGGCCCAGCAAGCGCAGCGTGTTCGCGACCGCCGGACGGCTGCGTCCCAAACGTTCGGCGAGCCGTTCGTGCGTGAAACCGTACGTTTCGATGAGGTGTGCGAAGCCCATCGCCTCCTCCAGCGCATCGAGATTCTCGCGTTGCAAATTTTCGATGATCGCGACCTCGAGCGACTCGCGATCGTCGGCTTGGCGCAAATCCGTCGCCCGCGGCCCGCACGATAATCGGCACGAGCACGCCGAATTCCGCGATCGACGCGCGCAATTCGTCCATCGCCGCGGGGTCGAAATTGGTACGCGGCTGATTCGGGTTCGGTTTGATGCGCGACGGCGGGATGTGCTGCAAGCCTCGCGGCGCGGGCGTCGTGACGTCGGTGGTCGGAGCGTCGCCCATCAGGGCGCCGAGTCCGCGGCCAAGGCCGCGCCGTTGCGTCACCGCAGAACTTCTTTTGCGAGCGACATGTACGCTTGCGCCCCGCGCGACTTCACGTCGAAGAGCACCGCGGGTTTGCCGTACGACGGCGCCTCCGATAAGCGGACGTTGCGCGGAATTTGCGTTGCGAAGACGCGTTCGGGAAAGAAGCGGTTCACTTCATCGAGCACTTCGGTGGCGAGCTTCATCCGCCCGTCGAACATCGTGATCAAGACGCCGAGAATCGTCAACTCGGGATTGAGCGCGTCCTTGATGCGGCGAACGATGGCCGTGAGTTGCGAGAGGCCTTCGAGCGCGTAGAATTCCGCCTGAACGGGGATGATCACTTCGCCCGCGGCGGTGAG